>NZ_KV803842.1:833-96012 GCF_001811185.1 Corynebacterium sp. HMSC067D03 | reverse complement strand
TGCAGGGTGCGTTTGCCGTTTCGCGACGGGCCGAACTTCGCCGCATCCACCGCCGGTGTCTTATCCGCCGGCACCAACGTGCGGGCTGCAGCCTCAATCGCCCGGTAGCCACCTTCGACCTCAAGTAAGGCAAGGCGCAGCGCCCACCGCTGGGACGCATCTTTCACCGAGGCGATGCGCCGCTCGATCAGTGCGAGCTCGTCCAGCGAGAACGCCCGAGCACGCGTAGCGGCCACCGCCTGTTTGCGCGAGAACTTGGTGCGCCCGAAGTACACGTCGCGCAGCCGCGACCAGGCACGCGCACGATCGGGTGCAAAGCCCGAGGCGAGTGCAACATCAAGGTCGAAGTCGGCCAGCGTCTCTAACGCTGCGGCCGACATCGCCTGCACTAACACCTCGAACGAATTCATGCCCAAGACGCTAGACCAAACCCGCAACCCACCTCTGCGAGCCTGTGAAATTTGCGAATTCGCCCCTGTGGATAACTCTAAAACAGCGAGCTAGCGAGCCTCGTCCGCGCCGAAATCACGCGCGGGTCGTCAGGAGCAAGCAACGTCAACAGTTCGAGCAGACGCTCCTTCGCACGCGGCTCCGTCTTCACCATGCCGAGCAACTGATCGAAGGCGCCTTCTGGGTCCCCGCCGACAAACTGCGCATCCGCGGCGAGCAGCTGCTGCTCCACCTCATCCACCGCGTCGCCGTCGCCGTCCTGGTCGTTGAGCCGCTTGAGCACGGCGACGGTGTTCTTGGCTTGTTTGACATCGGAGTTGGTGGGGTCGTCGGCAAGGATGGCGTCGTAAAGCGCAGTTGCGCGATCGAAGTCGCCGGCGTTGAGGGCAGCGGTGGCGTCGTCGAGACGCGGATCCTGCGCAGGCTCCTCGCCACCAAGCCCCTGGAGTTGGCCGCCAAGCTGGGCAACGATCTGGCCGATCCACTGCTCCAACTGGTCGGCCGGCTGATTGCCCTCAAAGTTGGCCACTGGGCGTCCTGCGGCAAGCGCGACCACGGTGGGCAACACGCGCACGCCGAGCATCTGTGCCACCTGCGGGGTGGCATCCGCGTCGATGTAGGCGACCATAAACTGCTGCTGCCCCGCCGCGAGCCGCTCGAACGTGGCCTTGAGCGCGACAGAATCTTCAGAACGGTCCGTGCCCACCATGAGGATCACAGGGATCTGCTTGGACCGCTCAAACGCAACCGCCTCAACGTTGGTGGCGTTGACGGTGACAAACGGCTGAAAGTCGCCAGGCTCAGGCTGCTGCGCCAGCGCGCCTAAGTCAATAGCGCCGCCGGTGAACTGCGGGTTGGTCATGCTAATCCTCCAGGTGCTTGTTCAGCGACTCGATCTTCTGGTGCAACATGTCCGTGTAGCCGGGCCGAATATCAGCCTTGACCACGAGCGACACGCGTGGAGAAACCTCCTCCACCGCCTGGGTGGCACGCTTAATCACGTCCATGACCTCGTCCCACTCGCCCTCGATGGTGGTGAACATGGCGGTGGTCTCGTGCGGCAGCCCGGACTCCCGGACGACCTTCACGGCGCGTGCCACAATGTCGGACATTTCGGCGTTGGAATTTTCCGTCAAGGTCGGTGCGACCGAAAACGCTGCAATCATGCGGCCCAGTCTAACGCCCGCTTATCGACGACCCCAGCAATGCTTATGCCAATGCCTCCGATCATCGACTCCCCTGCCGGAATCCCGCGGCCATGCCACCACATGCGACACACCGGGAGGAATGTTCTGGTTGCACCCTGGGCAAATGTAGAACTTCGTTGCGGCTGCCGAGCCGATCTGGCGGACCTTGAATATCTCGCCGTTAGTCCATTTCGGCCCCTCCATCTCCTGGGTGCCGATAAAGGTCGACCCGTCACGTGGCAGGACGTAGCGCGGCGACTGGTACTGGCGGCGATTCTTGCGTGGCATTTAGAACAATCGCAGTTCGTTCGACTCGATGCCGCGCAGTTCGTCGTAGTCGAGGGTCACGCAATCGAATCCGCGGTCGCTGGCAAGCGTGCGCGCCTGCGGCTTGATCTCCTGGGCGGCGAACACACCACGCACAGGCCGCAGCAACTCGTCGCGGTTGAGCAACTCGACGTAACGTGTGAGCTGCTCGACGCCGTCGATGCCACCGCGACGTTTCACCTCCACCGCAACCGTTCCGCCACGCGGGTCACGGGCCAAAATATCGACCGGGCCGATCGCAGTTGGATACTCGCGGCGGACAAGTTCGTAGCCCTCGCCGAGCGTCGAAATGTGCTCAGCCAACAACTCCTGCAGGTGTGCCTCGACGCCATCCTTGACCAGGCCGGGATCGACGCCGAGGTCACGTGATTCGTCGAGAAGCACCTCTGCGATGGTGATACGCAGTTGCTCGCCCTTCGAATTCTCGACGATCCACAGCTCTTCGCCCGTATCCTCGCCATCCATATCAACAACGTTTTCCACCCGCAGCGTGCACGGCGGCATCATCCAATTCAACGGCTTATACGCGCGGTCATCGGCGTGGACGGACACAGAGCCGTCCGCTTTCACCAGGATGAGACGCAGCGCTTCAGGCAGGTGGGCATCGAGGCGACCCACATAATCAACAGAACAACGGGCGATGACTAGACGCATGCGCCCAAGGGTACCGTTGCGACGAACGCCGCTAACGCTCGGTCTCTCGCTGGGCGCGCTCCTCAAGTGAGCGCATATCGGTGCGCTCGGCGCGTACGTCCGGGGCCGATTCAATCCACGAGATAAAACCCATCTGCGTGCGACGATCAGCAGCAAATTCGATACCGCCATCGGGCGAATCGACCTGCAGAATCTTCGCAATATCGGGCATAAACTGGCGCTCATCTGCCGTCACGTCCCGCAAGCCTGTGAATTGCAGCAGGCGTCGGTCCGCGACCATATCGTGCGTAAACGACAAAGAGCGCAGCTTGTAAAACAGCATGCGCTCCCCGTCGTACCTCAACACACCATGGCGCCAGCCATGGATGCCTTCAGCCGGCATCTGGCGGATCATCGCACGGGAACCGCTACCGCGGACCATGCTGAACCGCCAAATGGCAGACGCCGCAAACGTGGCCACCACAAGCACAGCCACGACAACGACGAACACCATTGTTTCAACCTCCAGACAGCGGGTAATGCGCAATATCTTAACGCCCTTTGTGTCTTTTATGCGCACGCTGCGCGAGTGGGGGCATAGAAAAACGCCCCCATCCGGATATGTATCCGGATGGGGGCGCTGGTCAGGCCGGCGTTACGCCTTCCTCGGCGCAGCGACTAGTGCGCGTTGCGACGAACGGCCGCCAGCTCCGCCTCCGAGCGAGCCTGTACGACCCTGTCCTCGTTGTCGAGGTTGGACTCTGCGACGGCGGAGTCAACCTCGTCGGCGAAGATGGCGTAGTCCGCGAGGACTGTCACCTTGTCGCCGACAACGGAGAGGAACCCACCCTGTACGGCCGCGACGATACGCTCGCCGTCGATCGGGCGGATGGTTACCACACCGTTGTCCTTGAGCTGCCCCAAGAGCGGCTCGTGCCCAGGAAGGATACCGATCTCACCCTCCGTAGTCTGAGCGGTGACGATGCTTGCCGGACCTTTCCAGAGCAGGCGGTCAACCGAGACCAGTTGAGCGGTAAGTTCAGCCATGTTTCCTCCTACGCCTGCAGCTTCTTGTATGCAGCCTCGACGTCGTCCAAGCCACCCAGGCCGTTGAATGCCTGCTCTGGGTAGTGGTCGAACTCGCCCTCGCAGAGCTTGTCGAATGCGTCGATCGTCTCTTCGAGCGGGACGTAGGAACCCTCGTCGCCAGTGAACTTCTTTGCGACGAAGAAGTTCTGGCCCAGGAAGCGCTGGATCTTACGTGCGCGCTGCACGGTGATCTTGTCTTCCTCAGAGAGCTCGTCCATACCGAGGATGGCGATGATGTCCTGCAGTTCCTTGTTCTTCTGCAGAATGCCGATCACCTTCTGAGCGACGTTGTAGTGACGCTCGCCAACGATGCCCGGCTCAAGGATGCGCGACGTGGAGGTCAGCGGATCCACTGCCGGGTAGATGCCCTTCGACGCGATCGAACGGGAAAGTTCGGTGGTCGCATCGAGGTGGGCGAAGGTGGTTGCCGGAGCCGGGTCGGTGTAGTCGTCAGCCGGCACGTAAACGGCCTGCAGCGACGTAATCGAACGGCCCTTGGTCGAGGTAATGCGCTCCTGGAGCACACCCATCTCGTCGGCAAGAGTCGGCTGGTAACCCACGGCGGAAGGCATACGGCCCAGAAGGGTCGATACCTCGGAACCTGCCTGGGTGAAGCGGAAGATGTTGTCGATGAACAACAGCACGTCCTGGTTCTGGACATCGCGGAAGTACTCCGCCATGGTCAGACCGGACAGGGCCACGCGCATACGGACCCCTGGCGGCTCATCCATCTGGCCGAAGACAAGCGCGGTATCCGGAAGCACGCCCATGTCCTCCATCTCGAGGAACAGGTCGGTGCCCTCACGGGTGCGCTCGCCGACGCCGGCGAAGACCGAGGTACCGGAGAACTCGCGTGCAATACGCGTAATCATCTCCTGGATCAGAACGGTCTTACCAACACCTGCACCACCGAACAGGCCGATCTTGCCACCCTTAACGTACGGGGTGAGCAGGTCGATGACCTTAATACCGGTTTCGAGGATCTCGGTCTTACCTTCGAGGTCCTTGAAGGCCGGCGGTTCGCGGTGGATGCCCCAGCGCTCACCGGTCTGACCGACCGAGGGGTCGTCCAGGCACTGGCCGAGTGCGTTGAACACGTGGCCCTTGACCTGGTCGCCGACCGGGACAGAAATCGGGTTGCCGGAGTCCGCTACCTTGGCGCCACGGACGAGGCCGTCCGTCGGGGCCATGGCGATCGTGCGGACGAGGTTGTCACCCAGGAACTGGGCGACCTCGAGCACGATGGTGCGGGACATCTCGCCGAGGTCAATGTCGACCTCGAGAGCGTTGTACAGAGCGGGCAGCTCGCCACGCGGGAACTCCACGTCGACGACTGCACCAATGACGCGCACGACACGGCCGTTCTCAGAACCGCGCGGGTTCTGAGTGTTCTCGACCCGATCTGCGGTCTGGGTGTCGGCCTCAGGAAGCGCCGCACCCGCCAGATCGTCGTTGCGCTCATCAAAAGAGTGAGCAGTAGTCATGATTTAGTCACTTTCTCCACTACCGGACAGCGCACCAGCGCCGCCGATAATCTCGGTGATTTCCTGGGTGATCTTCGCCTGACGGACCTGGTTTGCCTCGCGAGACAAATCGTTGGCCAGTTCGGTGGCGTTATCGGTCGCATTCTTCATTGCCGTGCGGCGCGATGCCGACTCGGCGGCCGCTGCTTCCAGGAAGATCGAGTAGAGCAACCTGGAAACGTAGACCGGCAGCAGCTCATCCATGAGCGTGTCCGGGTCCGGCTCGAAGTTCATGTCCGGGCTGACTTCACCAGAGTTGGTCAGCATGTCTTCCTGTTCGTACTTAAACTCTTCCAGCACCGGCTCGATCGGCAGAAGCTGATCGACGCGTGCCTCCTGGGAAAGCATGGATACGAACTCGGTGTAGACAACGTGGACAACATCGAACCCGCGGACAGACTCGCCCGTTGCGCCGTTCTGGCGAAGCGGGACGGTGGCTTCGGAGCCAGCCATGTAGCCGTCGATGATCTGGTGGCGCACGTCGTGCGTGTCCTCCCAAGACGGCTGCTGCGAGAATCCGGTCCATGATCCCGCGACATCCATGTCACGGAACTTGAAGTGCGTCACGCCCTTATTACCGGTGACGTAACGAACCACCTCGTAACCTGCCTCGGTCAGCATGCGCTCAAGCTGCGCAGCCTTCTTCAGCACGTTGTGGTTGTAGCCGCCGGCCATACCGCGGTCAGAGGTGACCACGAGGATTGCCGCGACCCGGCCGTTCTCACGCTCGTGGAGCATGGGGTGGGCCAGGGAGCTCGCGGACGCGAGGCGTTCCATGACGTCTTTGAGCTCGTCGGCGTACGGCTTAGCCGCCTCGACGCGCTGCTGGGCCTTGGTGATCTGCGCGGTGGCGATCAGCTCCTGGGCCTTTGTAATTTTCTTCGTTGAGTTGACGGACCTGATGCGGTCACGCAATTCGCGAAGCGTTGCCATGGTGTTTCCTCCCTTCCTTTATGTAGTAGTCCTAGAACCGACTGGCACTAGGAGCGGCTGACGTTGAGCTGGTTCTTCGCAACCTGGCGGGAGTCAAGCGGCTCCTGCTCAGCCTCGCGGACAATGCGCTCGCCGGAGGTTGCCTGGAAGTTACGTGCCAGGTCCTCGTTGACGCGGCGGATTGCGGCCTGCGAGTCGTCGTCAAGCTGCTTGCCGCCAGCGATCTGGTCGTAGACCTGCGGTGCGTTGGCCTTGATAGCCTCGTGCAGCTCGGTCTCGTAGCGGCGGACGTCCTCAACGGGAACGACGTCGAAGACGCCTTCGTTGGCAGCCCAGATCGAGATGATCTGGAATTCCACCGGCTGCGGCGCGTGCTCGGACTGCTTGAGCAGCTCGACCAGGCGCTGGCCGCGCTCGAGCTGCTTCTTGGAAGCGGCGTCGAGGTCGGAAGCGAACGCAGCGAAGGCCTCGAGGTCACGGTATGCCGCGAGGTCCAGACGCAGGTTACCGGCAACCTTCTTCATGCCCTTGGTCTGTGCGGCGCCACCGACACGGGACACGGAGATACCCACGTCGATAGCCGGGCGCACGCCCTGGTTGAAGAGGTCGGACTGGAGGAAGACCTGGCCGTCGGTAATCGAGATGACGTTGGTCGGAATGAAGGCACCGACGTCGTTCGCCTTGGTCTCGATGATCGGCAGTGCGGTCAGGGAGCCTGCGCCGAGCTCGTCGTTAAGCTTTGCGGCACGCTCCAGCAGGCGGGAGTGCAGGTAGAACACGTCGCCCGGGTATGCCTCGCGGCCCGGCGGGCGGCGAAGCAGCAGCGAAATGGCACGGTATGCCTCTGCCTGCTTGGTCAGGTCATCGTAGATCACCAGGACGTGCTTGCCCTGGTACATCCAGTGCTGGCCCAGTGCTGCACCGGAGAACGGTGCGAGCCACTTAAAGCCTGCGGAGTCGGATGCCGGAGCAGCCACGATCGTGGTGTACTCCAGGGCACCGGCCTCCTCCAGCGTCTGGCGAACGCCAGCGATGGTGGAGCCCTTCTGGCCGACGGCGACGTAGATGCAGCGCACCTGCTTCGACGGATCGCCGGTCTCCCAGAACTCCTTCTGGTTCAAAATGGTGTCGATGCAGACCGCGGTCTTACCGGTCTTGCGGTCACCAATGACGAGCTGGCGCTGGCCGCGGCCGATCGGGGTCATGGCGTCAATCGCCTTCATGCCCGTCTGCAGCGGCTCTTCGACCGGCTGGCGGTCGAGAACGCCTGCGGCCTGGAGTTCCAGTGCACGCTCTTCGTCAGATTCGATTGGGCCAAGGCCGTCAATCGGCTGACCCAGGGGGTTAATCACGCGGCCGAGGAAGTTCTCGCCGACCGGGATGGAGAGGACCTCGCCGGTCCGCTTGACTTCGTCGCCCTCGGAAAGGGTCTCGAAGTTACCCAGCACCACGACACCGATGGAATCGGTCTCAAGGTTCTGGGCGACGCCGATGACGCCGTTGGGGAACTCGAGCAGCTCGTTCGTCATGCAGCCCGGCAGCCCAGAAACCTGGGCAATACCGTCTGCGGCCGAAGTCACCACGCCGACCTCCTCACGGGAGGCCTCCGCAGAGTAGCTCGAGGTGTAGTTCGCTATCGCGCTACGGATCTCATCGGAGGAGATCGTCAGCTCCGCCATGTTCTTCCTGCTCTCGGTAGTTTTATCCAGCATATTGTTAATTATTTAGCCGCCTGGGCTGCCATATCGGTACGGAGACGCTCGATCTTGCCGCGCGTCGAACCGTCGATGACTTCATCGCCCACGCGAACCACCATTCCGCCGAGGAGGCTGGGGTCAACCTCAGAGTGGATGGCGATCTCGCGGCCGTAAATCTGCTCCAGCTTGCGGGCCAGTGCGTCACGCTGAGTGTCGTTCAACGCCTCAGCGGTCTTCACACGTGCAACCGACTTGCCGCGCATCTCTGCAACGTTCTCCGCCAGTGCGGCGAGATCGTCGACAGGATTGTGGTGCGGCCGGCCGATGACCTGCAGGGCCAGGGCCTCGGTGAACATTGTCACCTTGCCGTAAATCACGCTAGCTAGCAGTCCGCGCTTCTGCGCAGCGGTTGCGGTGCGGTCGGACAGGAGCTGGGTGAGCTCCTTTTCGTCCTCAAGGAGGATCGACAGTTGGTAGAGCTCGTTTTCGACCTGCTCCAACTGGCCCTGTTCCTGTGCACCCTTCTGCAGTGCGAAACGGCCCAGGTTGATCAGACCTGCGCGGAATTCGCGCGGGGTCGACCACTCCTGCTCCGCTGCTGCGGTGAGGATGTTCAGGGTGGGCTCCGCCACCTTGCCGCCGAAAACGTCCTTGACAATGCCGGCGCGCTGGCCTGCTTCAAGCGACGTGTCGGCGATTGCCACGCGCAGGGCACGTTCGGTGTCGAGCTGGTCCACGATGAGGAACAGTTCGGTACCGATCTGTGCTGCGGTGGCGACTGCGTTGTCGGCGCTGCCGATCAGCGATTCGAGCTGACCGGTGACGTGCGACTGTGCTTCGCGACTAGCTGCCTTCATCTCGCCTACTTTCTCGTCGAGACGTGATCGAGCTCGGAGAGGAACTCATCGATCGTGTTCGAGCGACGGGTCGTGTCCGACAGCTCGGTGCCCAGCAGACGCTCTGCCAGCGAGATGGAGTTCTGGCCCATCTCGTTGCGCAGTTCTGCGACAACCTGGTCGCGAGCTGCTTGCAGTTGCTTCTCGCCTGCCTCGATGATGCGGCGGGCTTCTTCCTCGGCACGGGCACGGGCTTCAGCCTCGATTTCCTTGCCGCGGGCACGCGCTGCCTCACGGATTTCAGCGGCCTCGTGGCGCGCCTCCGCAAGCTCAGCGTTGTTCTTCTCCAGGGCAGCCTTGGCTTCCTTTTGGGCGACTTCAGCACGCTCAATGCCGCCCTTGATTCGGTCTTCGCGCTCTGCCAGCACTTCCTGGAACTTCGGAATAACGAACTTCCAGAAAAGCAGGCCGATAATGATGAAAACGACAAGAGACCAAACCACGTCGTACGCGGCCGGGAAGAGAATGGATGGTTCATTCTCGAGCGGCAGCGTCTCGGAGCCTTCTGCGGCTACGAGGAATGCAGTGACGTTAGTCATTGGTTGCTCCTGATCTAAAAATGGACGGGGTTACTCGTTCTTGTTTTTAGAACAGGAAGCCGGCAACGAGGCCGATCAGGGCAAGTGCCTCAACGAAGGCGATACCCAGGAACATGGTGGTACGGAGCTGGCCAGCCATCTCCGGCTGACGTGCCATGCCCTCGACGGTCTTGCCGACGAGGATGCCGATGCCGAGGCCCGGGCCGATGGTTGCAAGGCCGTAGCCGATGGTGCCGAGACCCTCGTAGCGGTTCACGGTCTCCGCTGCCTGAGCAAGAATGATGTCGTTCATGTGAAAGTCGTTCCCTTTCTAGGTGCCTCCCCGCTAGGCCGCGGGAAAGCGTGTGACAGATGTTGGGGGTTATTCAGTTGGCCGTGTGTGGTCGCGCTTTGTTAGTGCGCATCCGCGTGCAGCGACAGCTCGATGTACACCGCAGTCAGCAGCGCGAAGATGTACGCCTGCAGGAAGATGATGATCAACTCGTATGCGGTGAACAGCAGTGCTGCGATCAGGGTCAGGCCACTCACTGTCGTCCATGCGTTCAGCTGCCAGAAGAAGAAGTTCGTGGCGGAGTAGAGCAGGACAAGAATGATGTGGCCAGCCAGGAAGTTCGCCATAAGACGAAGCGCCAGGGTGACCGGACGCAGAATGAACGTCGAGAAGAACTCGATCGGCACCACGAGAATGTGGAGCGCCGGCGGAAGGCCGGGGATGACGGTCGAGTGCTTGAAGTACGCAGCGCCATAACGCTTGACGCCGGCGTAAATCATTGCAATGTAGGCCGCAACTGCCAGCACGACCGGCATGCCGATACGCGCGTTAGGCGAGATGTTGAGGCCTGGGATGATCGTCGCCGCGTTCATGAACAGAATGGAGAAGAAGATGGTGCACAGCAGCGGCAGGAACCGCTTGCCGTCCTTCTTGCCCAAGGTGTCTTCCGCGATGTGAATGCGGACGAAGTCGACGCCGATCTCGGCGAAATTCTGCAGGCCCTTCGGAACCAGCTTCGGGTTCCTAAAGGCGATAACAAAGAGGAGCACCAGGATCGCCGCAATCAAGAGGCGGACGAGCATGATGCGGTCCAGTGCGAACCACCCATTGGCAAATTCCTCACCAATGATATGGCCGTACGTTTGCCCCGGGAAAAATTCTGGACCAAGCGCAGGTGCGTGAAACTCACCCTTCATGGCCAAAGTTGTAACGCTCAGCGTTCTCTCCCGTTCTCGGGCCGCTCCCCGGTTCCCCGGAGGGCGGTGCGATGGACGTCTTCATCAGGCTGCCTCCGCGGCGGACTCCGTCGCACATCTGCTTCCGCGGGGCAGGGGATGTCGTTCCCCGGCCGGTTTCGCCTGCACATCAGGGGTAACGCCAGCCTGGAACAAACCCAGCGGATATCCTAACAGGACATCAGGAGAATGTGCGTTTTACCTGTGCCATTGTCCCCCCACCAAGGTGACTTTTAAGGGTTTTTACCCCTAATCACCCAGCTTGCACGGCTTTCTAGCGGATTGTTAGGTCTGTCACAGGGTCCCCACACTCTGTGTTAGTTGAGGTACGTGGTGCGTGTGGTGAGCACACCCCAGGCTTCGGCGGCGAGTGCAACGACGAGTGCTGCGATCGTCGTCACGCCAAATGCTCGATGGTCGTAGAAGTCGAATCCACGGATCCACAGCAGGAAGATTGCGAGCAGCCCCATCTTGAGCAGCCACCCGCCGAGGACAACTGCCATGGTGGTGTTTGGGGATGAGTTTGAGGTTGCGAGGACAGACACCGTGGTTGCGAGTACGAACGCACCGCCGACGGCGACTCCCATCAGCGTGGCCCAGATGCCGGGCAATTCGCGGGTCGCGCCCCATGCCATGAGCGAGACGACGGTAAGCACGACGAGTGCCCATCCCGCGACCTTCAGTGCGCGGATGAGCGGCTGACGATGATCACTGACCTGGGACGTGTCATTGACTTCGAGCGGTTCCATGCTGGGTCATCCTACAGACTGAGCAGGGTTGCTTTTCGACGACGCCACCGCACCGTCCCCACCACGCCGCGGGCCAATCTTGCCTTCCGCAAGTGGAACCAGAGTGAGCACGAACGCGAAAACAAGCGCGACAACGGTGAAGATCACTGCGATGCGCACCGGCACGACGGAAAAACTGACCGCGCCGAAGGCGACGGCGGAGACCCACAGGTACAGCACCAGAACAGTACGGCGGTGCGTATGCCCAAGGCGGAGCAAACGGTGATGGATATGGCCTGCGTCTGCCTGGAACGGGCTTTGGCCGCGGGCCGTTCGTCGCACAACGGCCCAAATCAGGTCGAGGACCGGCAGGGCAATCGCGGCGAGCACGACGATGATCGGGCTAATGAGTGCTACCAGGTCTGCGGCCCCGTAGAGCGACATGTTGATCTTGCCCGATGCGGAGATCGACGCTGCGGCAAGCAGCAGCCCAATGAGCATGGCACCGGAGTCCCCCATGAAGATGCGCGCCGGTTCGAAGTTGTGGGGCAAAAAGCCCGCGCAGATACCGACGAGCAACGTGCAGATAATCGCCGGCGGGTACGCGGAGACCGCCCCGCCCTGGTCATGGAGAACTGACAGCGAATAGACGAGGATCGCCATCCCGGCGATCATGCCCAACCCTGCGGCGAGGCCGTCGATGCCGTCAACGAAATTCACTGCGTTGATCAACAGCACAGTAAACAGCGCACTCAAGACCATGCCCTGGACTTCGTCCAAAATCAGGGTGGTGCCCTCCCCGATTGGTACGTAAAACACCGTAAAGGCAATCCCCAAGATGGACATGATGATCGCAGCAGCGAATTGCCCGATGAGTTTGGGTAACGCGCCGAGCTCGTAGAGGTCGTCAACAATTCCGACAGCAACGACGGCGGCACCGCCGACGAGCACTGCAGTCATCTCTGGGGTGACTGGAGCGAACCCGCGGGTCAGTGCGGGCAGTTGCTGCGCGAGAACAAACGCGCCAGCGAACCCTGTAAACATGGCCAGTCCACCGAGCGACGGCGTTGGCTGGGTGTGAACGTCGCGCTGGCGGATCTCCGCGACGCGTCCTGTGCGCACGAGAGCTGAACGCACCACACCTGTGGCCAGGTACGTGATCGCAGCCGCGACGAGTAGCACGAGTGCGAGCTCGCGAAGCGGCACACCAGCTCCGGACATCCCCTGAAAACTCCCCCGCTACTTTCGACGCAACGACTCTGGGTCAAGCCCTAAGACTTCACCAATGCGCTCGACCGGGATCGCGCCTTCGCGCAAAATCACCGGCTGAGGCTTCGAAATATCAATGATGGTCGAAGGAGTGCCAACCTCGGCCTCTCCCCCGTCGAGGTACACACCAATCGCATCGCCAAACTGCGCCTTGGCCTCTGCTGCGGTCTGTGCCGGCGGGTTGCCGGAGATGTTGGCAGACGACACCGCCATCGGTCCGGTTTCTTGCAACAGTTCAAGTGCGAGCGGCTGGTTCGGCATGCGTAGCAGCACGGTGCCACGTGTATCGCCAAGATTCCACGGCAGGCTCGGCGCTTCAGGCACGACGATGGAAAGCCCACCCGGCCAGAACGCCTCCACGAGTGTCTTCGCGGTGTCGGAAAACTCCCGCACGAGCCCCTGGATGGTCGACCAGCTGCCCACGAGCACCGGCACAGGCATGTCGGGGCCACGGCGCTTGGTAGCCAACAGCGTGGCTACGGCGTCGTTGTTGAAAGCGTCGCAGCCGATTCCGTAGACGGTGTCTGTCGGCAGGACGACGCAACGGCCGGCTCGCACAGCGTCCGCGGCCGCGCGCACCGCGTCGTCGCGAACCTGCGGATCAAGGCAGTTATAGATCGCGGACATAGTGCTCCTTCATGTTCTGAAAGTTACCGGGCTAGCTTACTCGCCGTGACAAACCGGGCTCGGCCGGTCAGGTCCTCGACCACACTCGGCGGGCCGAATGCGCCGTGGTCGCGCACCACATCTTGTACGGCCTCCGACGTGGAATCATCATGCTCGATGCCTAAGCGTCCTCCCGGACGCAGCAGCCGTGCGGCGACCGGAACGAGCCCTCGAATTGCATGCATCCCGTCCGCGCCGGAGAACACCGCCTCATGAGGGTCGGCGTAGACCTCCACGTCTAAGTCACCGGTTTCTGGCACGTACGGCGGGTTGGTGACGACGAGGTCAACGGCACCGTCGAGTTCCCGAAGCAACTCCGGATCGGTCATATCCCCTGGGACAATGCGTATCGACGACGCGTAGTCCCCCACATTTCGCTCCAAGTACGTCCGCGCCTGAGGCGAACGCTCGACCGCGATCACCTGTGCGCGCGGGCACGCCCGGGCGATCGTGATGGCCAGCGCACCCGAGCCGGAGCCTAAGTCCACGACGGTTGGGGATTCGGGCGAGGTGGTGTCGTCGCTAAGCAAACGCACCGCCCACTGAGCGAGCACTTCCGTTTCTGGCCGCGGGATAAATACCCCGGGCCCGACGGCGAGGTCGATGTCAACAAACGGTGCTGTGCCGATGATGTGCTGCAACGGCTCGCGAGCCGCGCGTCGGGCAATGAGTTTGGCGTAGGCCTCGTCGAAGTCCGTAGGCGCGTCGGCGAACATGAGCTGCATCGGCGGCACCCCGATCAAGTGCGCGGCGAGCAGGCGTGCGTCGACTTCAGGCGACGCAACGCCCGCGCCAGCAAGGGTCTGCGTGGCGCGGGCGATGGTGTCGCGGAGGCTACTCGGCTTCAAGGCGCTCCTGGCGCTCGTGCGTCTGCAGCGCCGTGATCAGATCGTCCATGTTGCCGTCGAGCACCGAGTCAAGGTTGTTGGCCTTGTAGTTAATGCGGTGATCCGAAATGCGGTTCTCCGGCCAGTTGTAGGTGCGGATGCGCTCCGAGCGGTCCATCGTGCGCACCTGCGATGCGCGGCCCTCGGCCTCTTCGGCTTCCTGCTTCTCGCGCTCAATCTGGTCGAGACGAGCCTGCAGCACCTGCATCGCGCGGGCACGGTTCTGGATCTGAGAACGCTCGTTCTGACAGGTCACGACGATGCCAGTCGGCAGGTGCGTGATACGCACGGCAGAGTCGGTGGTGTTCACGCCCTGGCCGCCCTTGCCCGAGGAGCGGTAGACATCGACGCGCAAATCCTTCTCGTCGATGTTGACGCTTTCAACCTCGTCTGGCTCCGGGAAGACGTATACGCCTGCGGCCGAGGTCTGGATGCGGCCCTGCGATTCCGTCACCGGAACGCGCTGCACACGGTGCACGCCACCTTCAAACTTCAGCATCGACCACGCACCGTCACGCGACGGGGTCTTCGCCTTCACCGCGACGGTCATGTCCTTCACACCACCCAGGTCAGACTCGGCAACGTCGAGGACCTCCCAGGTCAGGCCGTGCTTTTCGCAGTACTTCTGGTACATGCGAGCCAAATCGCCAGCGAACAGCGCGGCCTCTTCACCGCCTGCGCCTGCTTTGAGCTCCATGATGATGTCATCACCATCGTGCTCGTCGCGCGGCGCCAGCAGGTCAGCCAACTCCTCCTCGAGGCGCACAATCTCGTCCTCTAAGCGCTTGGCCTCCTCCGCGAACTCCTTGTCCTCGGAGGCCATTTCGGATGCCGCCTCGTGGTCATCGCGCGCCTGGTTCAGGGCGTTATTGACGTTGATGATCGGCTGCAGCTCCGCGTAGCGCTTGGAGAGCTTACGGAAGCGGTCCTGGTCACCAGCGACCTCCGGATCGCCCATTTGGGCCTGGATGCCTTCGTATTCGGCGACGTAGTCGTCGACAAGCGAAACATGCGATTTTTCTGCCATTAGGAGTAGTCCTCCTCAGTTTCGGCCTGCGCCATTGGTGCCGAGTTCGCCACACCAATGAGGAACTCGCCGTTCGTCTTGGTCTTCTTCAACTGCTTGATCAGCATGTCAATGGACTGCTGCGGATCAAGCGCAGACAGGATGCGGCGCAGCTTGTGCATGACGCGCGCCTCCTCCGGGCTCATCAGCAGCTCGTCCTTGCGGGTGCCGGACGGGTTGACGTCCACAGCCGGGAACACGCGACGCTCCGCGATCTTGCGGTCGAGCTTGAGCTCGGCGTTGCCGGTGCCCTTGAACTCCTCGAAGATGACGGTATCGCCAGCGGAACCGGTTTCCACCATGGCCGTTGCGATAATCGTCAGCGAGCCACCCTCCTCGATGTTTCGGGCAGCGCCGAGGAAACGCTTCGGCGGGTAGAGGGCGTTGGAGTCCACACCACCGGAGAGAATGCGACCCGATGCCGGCGAGGAGTTGTTGTATGCGCGACCCAAGCGAGTAATCGAGTCGAGCAGCACCACAACGTCTTGGCCCATCTCCACCAGACGCTTCGCACGCTCGATAGCAAGCTCGGCGACAGCAGTGTGCTCTGACGGCGGACGGTCGAACGTCGAGGCAATGACCTCGCCGTTGACGCTGCGCTGCATGTCGGTAACTTCCTCCGGGCGCTCATCGACAAGCACAACCATGAGGTAGCACTCCGGGTTATTCGTGGCGATCGCGTTGGCGATGTTCTGCAGAATCGTCGTCTTACCAGCCTTCGGCGGCGACACGATCAGTGCGCGCTGACCCTTACCGATCGGCATGACCAGGTCGATCACACGCGTGGTCAGGATCTTCGGCTCAGTTTCCAGACGCAGACGACGGTTCGGGTACAGCGGGGTGAGCTTGTGGAACTCCTTGCGTCCCTTCGCATCCTCCGGAGTCTGGCCGTTGATCGTGTCGACGCGAACAACCTGGTTGTAGCTACGACGGTTACGGCCATTGCCCTGCTGGTGCGACTGTCCGTTGGCGCGAACCTGACCGGTTACCGCGTCGCCGGAGCGCAGACCCGACTGGCGGACCAGGCGCTGCGGCACGTAGACGTCCGAATTGGACTGCCGGTAGCCAGTGGTACGGATGAACGCGGAGCCGTTGTCCTGCACATCCGCGATACCTGCAACCTCCTGCAGGTCCTCCGGGTCGAAGTGCTGCTCGTTGCCGCCACCTTGGTTGTTGTTGCCGCCGTGATTGTCACGGTTGCGATTACGGTTACGACGACCGCGACGCCCACGACGACCGCCACCCTGGTGGTCGTCATCGTTATCGTCGCGGTGGTTGTTGCGGCCGCCACGGTTGTTGCCGTTGTTGCCGTTGTTACGGCCACCGCGGTCGTTATTGTCACGGTTGTCGCGGTTATCGCGATTGTCGCGGTTCTCGTCGCGGTTGTCCGTGATCTCGGATTTCTCGGACTTCTCGTCCTTGCCGTCCTTGGCATCGCTCGCGTCGCCACCCTGCGCATTGTCCTCATGCTGGTGACGCGCACGGTTTCGACGAGCACGGCGCGCTGCGGAACGCGAAGCTCCCCGCGAATCGTCGTCATGAGAATTGTCGGCCGACTTGTCAGCGTTTTCTGCAGGCTTGTCGGTCTTGTCAGCCTTGTCGGCCTTGCGCTCTGCACGCTCAGAAGCAGCTGGCGCCTCCGCGTTATCGGCCTCCGCCTTCTGCGGTGCAGCCTTCTTGGGAACCTGGCCGGTAGTAATTGCCTGGATCAACTCCCCCTTACGCAGCCCCGAAACGCCCTTCAGGCCTTTCTCGGCGGCAATTTTGCGCAGCTCCGGAATCTTCATAGCGGCCAAGTCTGCCGCGGTACCGGTGTCGGTCACGTGTGTCCTTTCGTCGCTCAACCAGCAGGTTCTCGCGTAGTTAACACGCGACGGTGCATGCTGGAAGCGGTGCGTTTCATCGGGATTGGACTGAAGTAAAACTTTGTAGCCCTGCCGGATCTCACGGGGTGCGGGAGCAAAAATCGCCGCTGTGCCCGCCATCGCATCCCCAACTGGGACAACCCCTGCCGGGTGCGGTTCGCACGATCCTGCGCAAAGTGTAGCGCATTTGCGTCCGCGGTTTAATCCGGGGCGTGTCGCATTGCTTCGCTAACATTGCCAACATGCTTTCAACGATGCAGGAAGTGCCCTTTTCCGTCGCACGCATTCTCGAATACGGCAGGACTGCGCACGCGACAACGAAGTGCACCACATGGCGCACTGATGGCGCGGAAGAAACGACGTTCGCCGAAATCGGCGCCCGCGCTTCGGCCTTCGCCCACGCCCTGCATGATGACCTCGGCATTGATAGCGATCAACGCGTCGCCACCATGCTGTACAACTGCTCTGAGCACCTCGAGGTGATGTTCGCTGTCGCCGCCAAGGGCGCTGTGTTTACGCCGCTAAATATCCAGTTGATGACGGACCAGATTGCCTACGTTGCCAACCACTCTGAGGCTGAACTGATCGTTGCCGATCCGCGGCTTGCGGAGAAGTTAGGCAACGTTGTGGAGCTTTGCCCCAAGGTTCGCGCGGTGGCATTTACAGGTGCCGAACCGATTACAGACGCCGCGGCGTATCTGCCAGAGCATGTCACTGTATACAGCTACGAGGAGCTTCTCGACGGCCGCTCGACAAAGTACGACTGGCCCGAACTCCCGGAGAACACCGCCGCTGCCTTGGTCTATTCAACAGCAACGACCGGCGCACCGAAGGGCGTCGCCTACTCCCACCGCGCGTTGTGGCTAGAAGCGACCGGCCTTCGCGCAACGGACTCACTGGCGGTCACGCACGGTGAGACGTTTTTGTGCTGCATCCCGATCTATCACGTGCTCAGTTGGGGCGTACCCTTCGCCGCATTTCTCGCGGGCACTCCCCTCGTCCTTCCAGATTCAGACGTGTCTGCCCCGACGCTGGCAAAACTCATCGCCAGCACGCACCCGCGCGTGGCACACGGCGTGCCCACCTTGTGGATCCAGCTAATGGTCCACTACCTGCACAATCGCCCAGAGCGAATGAGTCTGCAGGAGATCTTCGTCGGTGGTTCCCCTGCCCCACCGGCGCTGATCAAGGTGTGGGAGGAACGCTACGGCGTGGATATCGTCCACTGCTGGGGCATGACGGAAACCACCACGGTCGGCACAGTGGCGCGTCCGCCATCGGGCGCTTCTGGTGAGGCGCGCTGGTCCTACCGCATTTCCCAGGGACGCTTTGCCCCGTCACTGGAATACCGCGTGGTCAACGATGGCCAAGTCATGGCGTTTAACGACTTGACCCAGGGTGAGATTCAGGTCCGTGGCAATATGGTCGCCGCAGGCTACTACCACTCACCCACGCAAGAACCGGGCGAGATCGCTTCCACCTTCCGGGGCGAAGAAGTCGACGACGTGCGCGCACACTTCACTGCCGACGGCTGGCTGCGTACCGGCGACGTAGGCACAGTCACCAACGCCGGGTTTATGACGCTCTACGACCGTGCCCGCGACGTCATTCGCTCCGGCGGCGAGTGGATCTACTCCGCACAGGTGGAAAACCTCATTATGGAGTCTGAGGAAGTCGTCGAATGCGCAGTCATCGGCATCCCGGACCCCAAGTGGGGTGAGCGACCGCTGGCGGTGACCAAGCTTCTCTCGGGCATTGAGCCCACAAAGGAGACTGCGGCACGACTCCGCGAGTCGCTCGCAGACACGTTGCCGAAGTGGATGGCGCCTGAGTATTGGACGTTTGTGGATTCAATCGACAAAACGTCCGTAGGCAAGTTTGACAAGAAGGACCTGCGCAAGCACCTGCAGCGCGAGGAGTTCGACATCATCGCCTTGCCCGGCCCAGGCAGCCGGCCGAAGGCGACATCATAATGCCGCACAAAAACGATGCCCCGGGGTACGCATGTGCACCCCGGGGCATCAAAGCATTTGCGCTAGTCGCGCAGCAGTTCTGCGGTCACCGGCCCTGCGACGTCGAGTTCGATGACGCGGAGGCCGGCGGCGCGGGCGTCGTCGAGAAGCGCAGGCTCAATGGGCTCGGTGATGAGCACGAGCGCGGTCGGACCTGCGCCAGACAGGTATGCCGCGTAGCCGCGGTTGCGCAGGCGGTTGACCCACTCCGCAGTCACCGGAAGGACGTCGGCGCGGTACGGCTGGTGCAGACGGTCGCGGGTGCCTTCAAACAGGAGGTGCGGGTGGTGCTGCAGCGCAGCCGTCATCACAGCGGTGCGCGAGACGTTGAACCGCGCATCGGTGTGGGTGACGTGGCTCGGCAGGACCTTGCGCACCGCATTGGTGGATGCGTGGAAGTCCGGGACGAGGGCTACGGCCTTGATGGACTCGTCGACAGGAATGCGCACGGCACGGTAGGACGGCTTCGAGCGCCCATCGACCGGAATGTCGGTCCAGGACACCACTGCCCCGCCGAGCACGGACGCACCCGCGTTATCCGGGTGGCCCTCAAACTCAGACGAGAGCTGCACGACGGTGTCCTCATCCAGCGGCGAGCCCGCGAGCGTATTCGCAGCGACGACACCTGCGGCTGCCGCGGCAGCAGACGAGCCCAGACCGCGCGACTGCGGGATCTGGTTGTGGCACACCACGCGCAGACCCGGCGCCCGCACATCCGCGGCAATCAGGCCAGAGTTGATCGCTTTGACGATCAGGTTCGAGCTATCGCGCGGCAGATCGTCGGCTCCCTCGCCGAAGATCTCCACTTCGAGGCCAGACTCGATGACTTCTACCTCGAGCGTGTCGTAGATGCTCAGCGCCAGGCCGAGGGTGTCGAAGCCGGGACCAAGGTTCGCGGACGAACCTGGCACCTTCACTCGTGCTTTCAGGCCTACTTCAAGATCGGTTGCCATGACGGAGTGCTCCTTTAAGCGTCGAGGCGGATGACGGAGTTGACGGCCTTCACATCATCGTGGCCGGTGAGCTCTTCGACGATGCCGTTCAGGGCAGCTTCACGTGCGCCGTGCGTGACGACGATCAGGTGTGCCTCGTCGCCAGACTCCTCCTGACGGACCGCGGAAAGCGACACCCCTGCCTTAGCAAAGCGAGCCGTGAGGTCTGCGAGCACGCCGACGCGGTCGTTGACGGTCATGTTGATGTGGTAACGCGTGGTCACATCGTCAAACGCCACAATCGGGTAGTCCGCGTACGGGTTCTCCGCCGGCGCGCGACCACCGTGGACCTTGTTACGGGCTGCACCGACCAGGTCGCCCAACACGGCGGAAGCGGTTGGGGCACCGCCGGCGCCGTTGCCGTAGAACATCAGGCGGCCGGCTGCTTCTGCCTCGACGAAGATGGCGTTGTAGCTCTTGTCCACCGTTGCCAGCGGGTGCTCGTTCGGCACCAGCGTCGGGTGCACACGTGCGTTAATGCCGGTGGTGTTGCCGTTTTCGTCCAAGAGACGCTCACAGATGGCCAGCAGCTTAATCGTCTGGTTGGACTTCTTCGCTGCCGCGATGTCGTCTGCGGTGATCTTGGTGATGCCCTCGCAGTGGACGTCGTCGAACGTCACACGGGTGTGGAAGCCCATGGACGCAAGGATCGCTGCCTTGGAGGCCGCGTCGTGGCCTTCGACGTCCGCAGTCGGGTCAGCCTCGGCGTAGCCCAAACGGGTTGCCTCAGCCAGCGCCTCCTCGTAGCTCGCGCCGGTGGAAGCCATCGCGTCCAGGATGAAGTTCGTGGTGCCGTTAACAATGCCGGAGATGCGCTGCACCTGGTCGCCCGCGAGCGAACGGCGCAGCATGCCGACCACGGGGATCGCGGCAGCGACGGCTGCTTCGTAGTACAGGTCGACGCCGGCTGCGTTCGCAGCATCAGCCAACTCGGAACCGTGCGCTGCGACGAGCGCCTTGTTTGCCGTCACCACCGACTTTCCAGCGTTGAGTGCTTCGAGGACCAGCTTGCGTGGATAATCAATACCGCCGATGAGCTCAACAACAATGTCTACGTCGTCGCGTGTGACCAGTTCGCTCGCATCCGCAGTCAAGTAAAGTCCCTGGACTTCAGGCGCGTCCTTGTGCTTGTCCACGTCGGAGACAGCCACGCCACGGACCTCGATCGGGCCACCGATGCGATTTTCCAAGTTCGAAGAGAATTCACTGAGCAGGCGCAGCACTTCCGTGCCCACGGTGCCCTTACCCAACACGGCAATACCCACCGGGGTGCCGATGCCCTTGCCGGGGTAGTTTCCGTTGATGCCTTCAGCGCTGGCAACTGTCATGGTCAGGATGCTCCTTTTCGTTGCTGCAAAGTACAGGTTTGAACCGCTTGGTCTACTATCGCTTAAGCAAGCACTCAGGTCAATTAATATTCGCGGGCCAACAGGTCTTCCACAGTCTCGCGGCGCACCATCGGGGTGATCTGTCCGCCGCGCACGGACACGACAGCCGGACGTCCAAACGCGTTGTAATTCGAAGCCATGGAGTAGCAGTACGCGCCAGTCGCAGCCAACGCAATGAGATCGCCGGAGGAAATATCATTCGGCCACTTCGCATTCTCTACGAGAATGTCGCCGGACTCACAGTGCGAACCAACCAGGCGGGTATCGGTGTTGTCACCGTCGACGAAGCGGTTGACCACGCGGGCGTCGTAAAGCGCCCCGTAGAGCGCAGGGCGAATGTTGTCGCTCATGCCACCATCGACCGCGATGTAGCGGCGAGATGTAGTGAACGAAGTATCGACGTCCTTAATCACACCCGCGGTGTACACCGTCACCGCAGAAGGACCAGCAATCGCACGTCCCGGCTCCACAACCACAGTCGGCGCGGCGATGCCGAGCTCGTCAGCGACATCCTGCACGGAGGCAAGCAGGTCGCGCGCAACCGCTGCGACGTCGAGCGGCTGCTCCCCTGACATATAAGCAATGCCGTAACCGCCGCCCAGATCAAGGTAGCCAAGCGCGACACCGCAGGTCTTCCACACTTCTGCGTACAGGCCGAGCACGCGCTCTGCAGCCAGTTTGAAGCCTTCAGCGTCGAAGACCTGGGAGCCGACGTGGCAGTGCAGGCCGGTCAACTGCAGCGAATCTGAGTCAATTGCTGCCACGGCCGCAGCAAGTGCGTCGCCAGTGGCCAGGGAAATGCCGAACTTCTGGTCTTCGTGGCTCGTCGCAATGAACTCGTGCGTGTGCGCATCCACGCCGGGCTTCACTCGGATGAACACATCTTGGATGACACCGGCCTCGCGGGCGACAGCTTCCAGTTGCGCTAACTCCTGGTGAGAGTCGATGACCACATGCCCCACGCGCGAATCCACGCATAGGCGCAGAAACTCGTCGGACTTGTTGTTGCCGTGAACAGTGATGCGTTCCGGCGGGAAATCGGCTGCAAGTGCGATGCGGAGCTCGTTTTCACTCGCCACATCGAGGGCAAGACCTTCCTCATCCACCCAATGTGCAATGTGTCGGGTCAAAAAGGCCTTCGACGCGTAGTGCACATTTTCCGGCGCACGGAATGCTTCCGCCATGTCGCGGCAGCGAGAGCGGAAATCGTCCTCATCCACGACGACAACCGGGCTGCCGTATTCGGCGACGATCTCAGGCAGTGGCACACCAGCGATGGTCACTACCCCGTCTTCTTCACGCTTGGCGTTTCGCGGCCAAACGTGTGTGGGCAGTTCGTTGAAGTCGCCCTCGTCGGTGCTGTACGGGGTGGATACGAAAACAGTCATTACATCCGCTCCGGGGCGCTCACGCCGATCAGGCCCAGCGCGTTTGCAATCACCTGGCGTGTCGCCATCGCAAGTGCGAGACGTGCCGTGTGGATCGGCTCCGGCGCCTCGCCGGCCTTCGGCAGGATCTGGCAGGAGTCGTAGAACTTGTGGAAGGCGCTGGCCAACTCTTCGGTGTAGCGGGCAATGCGGTGCGGCTCGCGCAGCTCCGCGGCGGCGCGCACGACTGCAGGGAACTCACCGATCGTGCGGATCAGGTCGCCTTCCTTCTCGTGGGTCAGCAGGCCCAAGTCGATGTCCGCGACGTCGGGCAGCGTCACGCCGGCTTCCTTGGCCTTACGCTCAATCGAGCACAGGCGCGCGTGGCCGTACTGGACGTAGTAGACGGGGTTGTCGGAGGACTGCTTCGTCCACAGATCTAGGTCGATATCCAGCGAGGAGTCCACAGAGGAGCGCACCAGCGAGTAGCGCGCGCCATCCACGCCAATGGCGTCGACAAGATCCTCAAGCGTGATCACGGTGCCTGCACGCTTGGACATCTTCACCGCCTGGCCGTCGCGCACGAGGTTGACCATCTGGCCGATGAGCACTTCGACGGCGTCCGCGTTGTAGCCCAGCGCCTGCGCCGCAGCCTTCAGACGTGCGATGTAGCCGTGGTGGTCCGCACCCAACATATAAATGGCAAGTGTGTGGTCGCGGTCGAACTTGTCCGCAACGTAGGCGATGTCGCCGGCGATGTATGCCGCGTCGCCGTCGGACTTGATCACCACACGGTCCTTGTCGTCGCCAAAGTCAGAGGAGCGCAGCCACCACGCGTTGTCAGCCTCATACAGGTTGCCGTTTTCCTTCAGGGTGGCAATCGCCTTATCCACCGCACCCGACTCGAACAGCGAGTTCTCATGGAAGTACACGTCGAAGTCCACGCCGAAATCGTGCAGCGACTGCTTAATCTGCGCGAACATCATCTCCACGCCAGCAGCGCGGAAGGTCTCCTGCACTTCAGCATCAGTGCCTTCGAGAGCATTGGGCTGCTTTTCGACGACCGCCTGAGCGATCTCGCGAATATAATCGCCCCCGTAACCATCCTCCGGGGTTGGATCCCCCTTGGCAGCAGCAACCAACGAACGCGCGAAGCGGTCGATCTGGCCACCGTGGTCGTTGAAGTAGTACTCGCGGGTCACCTTCGCGCCCGAAGCCTCAAGCACGCGGCCCAGCGAGTCACCCACCGCAGCCCAGCGGGTACCGCCGAGGTGAATCGGGCCGGTCGGGTTCGCCGAGACGAATTCCAGGTTCACCTTCTCGCCGGCGTAGATGTCGGAGTTGCCAAACGCGGCACCCTCCTCGAGCACCTTGGCTACCAGCTGGCCCTGGGCGTCTGCGGCGAGGCGCAGGTTAATAAAGCCGGGCCCTGCGATCTCAGCGGCGGCGATGGCTGGGTCCTCTGCCAAGACCTCTGCAAGCCAGCCTGCGAGTTCGCGCGGGTTCGTGCCCGCCTTCTTCGCCACTTGCAGTGCAATGTTGGTGGCGTAGTCGCCGTGCTCCGGATTTCGCGGGCGCTCCACAGTCACGGTGTCGGGGACAACAGAGGCGTCGAGATCATGGTCTGCAAGCACGCGCTCTGCGGCGGCTTTTACGGTGGTGGCAAGTTCTGCTGGCGTCATGGGCATGCAGTGTAATTGAGGGCTTTGACACGGGCGCATACGGATGGTCGTCGATACGCAAAGTGCGCTAATTCACATCCCCCTTGAGGGGCAAATCTTTTCACTTCGCTGCCTTGTTTGGCATATTTAGCCCATCGGGTCTCGCACGCCGAGGCCACGGTCACCCGTTTCTTTTTCCGTTCCTGTCTCGAAAGAGCCCTGTTTTATGGACCAATTCCAAATCTTCACCGACGCAGTCGGTGGCAGCACTGGTCTGTCGGCATTGGTGTCTACCCTGCCGCTGTTAACCTTCTTCATCATGCTGCTCGGCGTGAAAGCTCGCGCTCACACCTCGGGTTTTGTTGCACTTATCGTTGCAATTCTCGTGGCCATCTTCGGCTTCCATATGCCGACCGCGTTTGCCATCTCTTCCGCGTTCCGCGGTGGCCTCTTCGGCCTGTTCCCCATCGTATTCGTCATCCTGACGGCCATCTGGTTCTACCAGATCACGGTCGCTTCGGGTCGTTTCGAGGACCTTCGTCTTGTGTTCGACAAGATGGGCAACGGTGACGTTCGCATCCAGGCGATGCTCATCGCTTTCTGCTTCGGTGGCCTGCTTGAAGCCCTCGCCGGCTTCGGTGCCCCGGTTGCTATTACCGCGACGATGATTCTCGCGCTCGGCATCCCGCCACTGAAGGCCGCCACCGTGGTGCTTATTGCGAACACCGCTCCGGTGGCATTCGGCGCGGTCGCCATTCCGATTACCACCGCAGGTGACGTGGGTGGTCGTACGCTGGAGCAGACCGAGAACATCGCCGCCATCGTCGGCCACCAGACCCCGGTTCTGGCGTTCTTCGTGCCGTTCATCATTGCACTGCTTATCGACGGCTTCCGTGGCGTCAAGGAGACCGCCCCGGCCGCAGGTGTCATCGGTCTGGCTTTCGCGATCGCCCAGTGGTGGACCTCCAACCACTTCGCCTACCAGCTCACCGACGTTATTGCCTGCATCGTCGCACTTGGCGCCGCGTTTGTGCTGCTGCGTTTTTGGCAGCCGCGCGGTGTGGAAGCCATGCGTGAGCGCCTCGGCCTCGAGCCGTACGCCGACGAAGATGGCGACACTGAAGCGCTCACCGGCAGCCGCGTCTGGATGGCACTCATGCCGTACGCAATCGTCGTTGTCGTGTTCGGCCTGGCAAACCTGGGCACCACGATTCCGACCTGGCTCAAGCAGTTCAAGATCTCGTTCCCGTGGCCAGTCATCGATGGCCAGCTGCTCAACGCTGCGGGCGAGCCGGTCAACACCGACTACTCATTCGCCTACATCAACAACCCGGGCTCGCTGATGGTCATTTCCGCCATCATCGTCTCCATCGCCTACATGGTGTTCAACGACAACGGTCGCTACAGCCTCACCTGGGGCCAAGTTGGTAAGGAGTTCGTGGACACCGCATGGAAGATGCGCTGGTCTGCCGTCACCATCATGCTGGTGCTCGCACTGGCATACGTGATGAACTACTCGGGTCAGACCGTGACCATTGGTGAGTTCTTTGCCAACCTCGGCCCGGCATTCGCGTTCTTCGCTCCGATGCTTGGCTGGGTCGGCGTGGCTGTGACTGGTTCCGACACCTCGGCCAACGCCCTGTTCGCCAACCTTCAGGTCACCGCCGCGAACAACCTTGGCCTCAACCCGGACCTCATGCTGGCTGCTAACACCACCGGTGGTGTTGTGGGCAAGATGATCTCCCCGCAGTCCCTCGCAATTGCCGCTACCGCGGTGAGCATGGAGGGCAAGGAGTCCGAGATTTTCAAGAAGGTCGTGGGCTGGTCCTTCGGCTTCTTGCTCGCAGTGTGCGTGATAGTCTTTCTGCAGTCGAACGTTCTAGAGGTCCTTGCTCCGGTCGTTCCGTAACTGCCATCCTTTTACGGTGCTCCCGAGGTCCAAGTGACCTCGGGAGTTTCGTCGTTTTCCCTGAGATTTCCCACGATAGGAGCCCGAAATGCGAGTAGCTCTGTTTTCTACTTGTATCGGCGACGCCCTCTTCCCTGACGCGCATAAGGCCTCGGCCATTGTGCTTTCCCGTCTCGGCTATGAGGTTGTCTTCCCCGAGCAACAAACCTGCTGCGGCCAGATGCACGTCAACACTGGCTACAAAGAACAAGCCGTCCCAATCATTGAGACGTACGTCGATGCCTTTGCAGACTCGTCGATTGACTACGTTGTGGCTCCTTCGGGCTCCTGCGCGGGAGCTGTCCGCGAGCAGCACGTCGAGCTTGCGGAGCGTTTCGGCTCCAAGGCGCTTGTCGACGGCGCAAAGATCGCCTCGAAGAAGACCTACGATCTCTCCGAATTCATCGTTGATGTCGCCGGCACCTACGACGTGGGCGCATTCTTCCCGCACCGCGTGACCTACCACTCCTCTTGCCACTCCCTGCGCTTCCTCAAGGTCGGCGACCGTCCGACCGAGCTGCTGCGCCACGTTGAAGGCCTTGAGCTTGTGGATCTGCCGAACTCCGAGGAGTGCTGCGGTTTCGGCGGCACATTCTCTGTGAAGATGCCTGAGGTGTCTTCCGCGATGGTGTCCGACAAGGTCCGCCACATCAAGGAGACCCAGGCGGAGTTTGTCACCGCTGGTGACTCCTCTTGCTTGATGAACATTGGTGGTGCACTGTCTCGCCAGCACCAAGGCATTCGTGCCGTGCACATGGCTGAGATCCTCGCCTCCACCAAGGAGCACCCGCTGACCCCGACGTCTGCGGTGTACACGAAGGAGAAGATGCTGTGAAGGTTGCACTCGGACAGCCCACGATGCCGCCGTTTGCCAACGGCCCGGCTCACCTGCGCGGCAAGGAGAAGTTCCAGAAGGCTGCGCACCACGAACTTAACGACGTCACCAAGCGCCGTAATTACCAGTACGCCACCACGACCATTCGTGTGAAGCGTCAGAACGTTGTCGACGAGCTGGATGACTGGCAGCAGCTGCGCGAGGCAGGCTCCACCATTAAGCGCGACGTTGCGGCACGTATGCCTGAGCTGCTTGAGCAGTTTGAGGAGAACGTGACTAAGCGCGGTGGCCATGTCCACTGGGCTCGCGATTCCAAGGAAGCCAACGAGATCATCCAGGGCCTGATCAAGGAGACTGGTGAGGACAAGGTCGTCAAGATCAAGTCCATGGCGACCCAGGAAATCGCCCTGAACGACGAGCTGGAAAAGGCCGGCATCTTCGCTCAGGAAACTGACCTTGCAGAGCTGATTGTGCAGCTCGGCGAGGACTTCCCGTCCCACATTCTCGTCCCGGCGATCCACCGCAACCGCGCGGAGATCCGCGACATCTTCGCCGCGAAGATGCCGAACACGGACGAGACGCTGACCCAGGAACCTGCCGAACTCGCAGAGGCTGCACGTCAGTACCTGCGTCAGCAGTTCATGGAGGCAAAGGTTGCCATTTCCGGCGCCAACTTCGGTTGCGCTGATACCGGCACCGTCTCCATCGTCGAGTCTGAGGGCAACGGCCGTATGTGCCTGACCCTGCCGGAGACCCTTATCACCGTGATGGGCATTGAGAAGCTCCTGCCGAGCTTCGATGACCTCGGTGTGTTCCTGCAGCTGCTGCCGCGCTCCTCTACCGGTGAGCGCATGAACCCGTACACCTCCCTGTGGTCCGGTGTGACCGAGGGCGACGGCCCGCAGAACTTCCACATTGTTCTGCTGGACAACGGTCGTACCGCCGCAATGTCTAACGAGATCGGCCGCGAGGCACTCAAGTGCATCCGCTGCTCGGCTTGTTTGAACGTTTGCCCGGTCTACGAGCGTGCCGGCGGCCACTCCTACGGCTCCACCTACCCGGGCCCGATTGGTGCAATCCTGACCCCGCAGCTCACGGGTATCGATTCGTCCGACGACCCGAACGGTTCCCTGCCGTACGCGTCGTCGCTGTGCGGTCGCTGCAACGAGGTGTGCCCGGTGAAGATTCCGATCACCGACATTCTGTTGGAGCTGCGCTACCAGAAGGCGAAGAACGAGCCGAACCGCATGGAGCAGACCGCGTTCGCGTCGCTGGCTCAGGTGTGGGGCCGCAGCAACGTGTGGAACCGTCTGGTCCGCATGGTTGCGCTTGGTCGTGTGCTCGGCGGCTTTAACGGCAAGATCGAGACCATGCCGCCTCCAATCTCCGGCTGGACTGGTTACCGCGATGTTGCGGTGCCGCCAAAGAAGTCCTTCCGCCAGTGGTGGGAGACGGACGAGGCGAAGCGTCTGCTGTCCGAGGCACGTGAGCAGGGCATTCCGAACGGCCAGAAGGTCAACACCAAGCCGATCGAGGAGGAGAAGTAAATGACTACCACTACTGGTAATGCTGCAGGCTCCCCCGCCCGCGACTCCCGTAACGAGGCTGCGAAGCGCGAGATTCTCAAGCGCATCCGCAACGCCCACAAGCTCTCTAATGTTCCGGAGCATGTCGAGGTGGTCCGCGAGTACCGCACCACGTCCGACATCAAGGGCGACGAGCTGCGCGAAATCCTTATCGACCGTCTTGTGGACTACAAGGCTGACGTTGTGGAAACCACCGAGCAGACGCTTGGCGACGACCTGCTGAAGGTGCTTGCAGACCGCAAGTGCAAGGACGTTGTCTACGCACCGGGCCTGGATGCCTCCCTGTTCGACGGTTTCTCCGGCACTGCCCGTCCGGATGACGTCACGTCGGATCCGCGTGCGCTGGGCGATGTGGACGCCGTGGTGACGGATTCCCACGTCACCTCCGCGCAGACCGGCTCGATCGTGCTGGAGGCTGGCGACGTGTGCGGCCGCCGCGCGCTGTCTCTGGTTCCGGACCGCCACATCTGCATCGTGCGTGCAAATTCCGTGGTCTACGGTGTGCCAGAGATGATCGCCCGTATCAACCCGGAGCACCCGGCCACGATGATTTCTGGCCCGTCCGCTACTTCTGACATCGAGCTCGTGCGCGTCGAGGGCGTGCACGGCCCGCGTGACCTCATCGTCATGGTCGTGAAGTAACACTCCCTCTTCCCCGGCGCCTTCGCCGGGGCGAGATACACGAAATGGCCGGTCCCTTTTGGGGCCGGCCATTTCGCTGTCATTGTTTCCCGTGTCACGCCGTTCCCGCGGCGCACAATCATTATGAAACACCGGTGTTGAGAAACCATGGCGTGTGGCTGAGAGTGTCCTGAGGGTTTCGTCGTGAAGCGCTGCACCAATTTCTTCTGCCCACACACGGGGTGCTAGTGTGATCGGCATTGTCTCCGTAGCTCAGTGGATTAGAGCATTGGTTTCCGGTACCAAAGGTCGCAGGTTCGAATCCTGTCGGGGACACGCTGTGTTATCTCGAGACATCGTTCCTTCGGTGTCTCGAGATTTTTGTTTGTGGGGTCGTTCCGGGAGTGCAAGTTCGCAGCCCTCTCCTTGTCGCGCCCGTTGTCACGCGGGCGGTGTTAAATTTTTTGTTGTAAGGAGGCTTCGGAATGGGCTCTCGGTTCGAAATGGGCTTTGGCGGCGCACTTGCCGCAAGAGAAGAGAATGGAGCGCCATGGGTTCCGCCATGGTGGCAGAGATTCGTGATCGTCCCCTTGGCCGTCCCCGCCATGTATATCGTGTTTCCTGTTGACAGGGATAATTTCAACCTAAGCAACTTACTCAAACCGGCCGCGTGGACACTGGGGGTCTACTACATCGTCATTTTGCCAATCTTTGACCTCCGCAGGTATCGCTGGGATAAGAAACACGACGAGTAGCAATAAAGGTGACATCTTGAACGCTTCGACATCCATCGCCTACCACCTCCTCGGACGCGCGTATCGACGACCCGCCACACCGCCCAACACTGACAACCCCACTCCACCCCGGCCGGCATGGTGGCGTCCGTTGATTGAACTCGTCATCGCTCTGGTGCTTTTGGTCACGCTAACGAGCGCGGCGATCGGCCTGTTCTACCTGTACGAGAAGATCGCCCATCCTGAGGTCAGCGCGTTCGCGGAATACTCGTTTTTGGAGCATCCGTATCTCGCAGCTGCAACATTTATTGGGTGGGTGGCGATGATCCCCGCGGGGTTCATCGCTGCCCGAGTGACAGGCCGCGACCCCCGTGCGCTGTGGTCCAGGGAACTGCGCTTTAGGTGGCGCAACTTCGGGCTCGCCTTGCTACCCGCCCTGCTGTTCCTCGGCGCCGAGGGCATCTACGCGGTGGTTATCTCGGACCGGTCCCAGGCGACTTTTACTCCTATGAATGTCGCTGCACTGGCCGTCATCGTCGCGATGGCACCGCTCCAGTCGCTGTCCGAGGAACTCTTTTTCCGCGGCTCGCTTGTGCAGATCACCGGCCAGTGGTTCTCCCCCGCCGTGATTGCGTACTTGATTCCGCTGCTGTTTTTCTTGTCAGGCCACCACTACGAATGGCAAGGCATGGTCAGCGTTACCGTGTTCGCGCTGTGCGCCACCTTCCTCACTCACACAACCGGTGGTATTGAAACGGCGGCTGCGGTGCACGCCGTTGGCAACACGTTCGCCTACGCGCCGGACGCATTCGGTGTGGACGGGGTTGACTTGGCGGTGTCGTCGTCAAGCGATCTTGCGATCTCTGTAGTGGCCACCGTGGCGGCGACCGCCGGAGCGTATCTGCTCATTAAGCGAGCTACTTCTCAACCAGCAAATTGCCGGTCAAACAATTGTTGACGTGTCACCATTACTCCGTTACAGTCGGCGCCACACGTAACGACATCGAATAAAGGAGACGCAATGACTAACCTGACCGGTACTTACAACCTCGACCCTGCCCACTCCACCATCGGCTTCACCGTGCGCCACGCGATGGTGACCAAAGTCCGCGGCGAGTTCACCGACTTCGATGCAACACTAACCATCGCCGAGAACCCGGCCGAGAGCACCGCGACGGGCACTGTGCGCACCGCGAGCGTCGATACGAACAACGCTGATCGTGATGAGCATGTGCGTGGCGACGACTTCTTCGCCGTCGACAAGCACCCGGAAATGACGTTCACCGCCACCGAGTTCAACATCGATGAGTCGGGAAACGGCTCCGTCACTGGCGACCTCACCATCAAGGGCACCACCAAGCCGATCACGTTTGACGTCGAGACGTTTGGCGTCGAAGAGGATCCGTTCGGCAACACACGCATCGGCTTCGAAGCTCGCACCACCATTAACCGCACGGACTTCGGCATTGACTTCCAGGCTCCGCTGAACTCCGGCGGCATGCTGGTCAGCGAGAAGGTCGGCATCGAGATCGAAGGCTCCGGCATCAAGCAGTAGCCCTTATACTCGCCGCCATGGAGCGGAAAGTGTTTACCCGCCACCCAGGCGGTCTACCCGCGGCATTCGTCGCGGGTTTTGTCATTGTGGCAGTCGTCGTTGCAGCGTTGAGCGGCGAACTTTACGGTGCGCTGTTGTTTGGATTCGTGGTGGTGCTTTGGGGGCTCTGGATTTTCTCCCGCAAAGTGGCGCTGGTTCTTGACCACGACTCCCTCACCACCACCCTTGGCAGCCGATCCAGAACCATCTCATATTCGGACATCAAGGACGTGCGCCCCGGAGAAGAACCCAGCCTGATCCACTTCACCGGTATTGCCATGCTGACCGACCAGCCGGACCGCTACGCCGATGCGGACGCGTTCACCCTCGGCGGGCCCACGGTGCGCATCTGTGTCCGCAATGCAGATGACTGCCTCGTTGCCGTGGCGGATCAAGACCACGTGCAGCGTGCAATTCGCGAAAGAATCGGCGCGTAGCGTGGCGATAGCTGACAACTCCGGTAGATTCGGTTAAGCGAAACCTTAGGTATGGAGAAAAGGAGCCTGGCTATGTTGAAGTCGGTCACGAGACGCGTCGTCAAGCGAAGTGCTGCAGCACTCGGCGCGCTGGCACTCACCTTGTCACCACTGACCGCAACCCCTGCTCACGCGCAGCCGACTTCCCCTGTCATTACGTGGGAGTCGTGCCCGTTCTACGTTGATGCCAAGGGCGCACAGTGCGGCCGCATTTTGGTGCCCATGCACTACGACAACCCCACGGCTGGCGACATCTCCGTTGGCTTTATCAAGATCCCGGCTCAAAATCCGGGTGCACGTCGTGGCGCGATCTTCGGCAACCCAGGCGGGCCTGGTGGCGATGCTTACAGCTTCTTCGGCATGAACGAAGGCATGAAGTGGCCGCAGGAGATGCGCAACGAGTGGGATCTCGTAGCGGTACAACCGCGTGGCCTGATTGGTTCTACTCAGTTGAAGTGCGCTGACCCTGCAATGAACGGCCCTGCCGACATAGCGAAGCTGACATGGGACGCCACGGTCACCCAAGGCGGACTCACCCGCGAACTGTGCGAGAAGCCTCGTCCGGGCTACACCAAGACGATCACCACCTACAACAACGCCCGTGACTGGGACATGGTCCGCTGGGCGCTTGGCTACGACACCATCTCAATCATGGGCTTGTCGTACGGCACGTACTTGGGCTCGGCGTACGCGTCGATGTTCCCCAACCGCACCGACAAGGTCGTCCTCGACTCCGCGATGAACCCGAACGACCAGTGGTCGAAGATCCTGCTGGACCAAAAGGGCGGCTACGAGCGTGCGCTGAACGAGTACTTCGCGTGGGTCGCTGCAAACGACGCAAAGTACCGCATGGGCAATACCCCGCTGAAGGCGTACCAGTACTGGGCGAACGTGGTCGTCGCACAGTCCGGCACCAACCCGACCGTGACCCCACCGCCAGCCCGTGTGGGCGACCTTCCGCCCGCACTCGCGTTTGCCGGCCAGGCGGGCGCAGACGCTATGTCGGCTGCCGGCAAGGCCCGTGTAGAGGGCGAAGGCATTATCTCCCGCATGCTCAACCCGGGTGCGAACCAGGTGTCTTCGCCGCTGCTGCTGGCCACTCGCAATGTGCTGCCCTCGCCAGCGGACTGGGACTCGCTTGCACGGCTCACCAATGGCTCGCTAAAGCAAGACCAGGCCAAGCCGGCGCCTGAGTTGATGAAGTTCTTGCAAGAGGAGTCCATCGCCCGCAACGAGTTGCTCGCTGTGCAGACCTGCAACGAGAACATCGCTGCGCCGGACTACGGCCTTATCCCGGCCGCGATGTGGGCCAACCAGACCGGCGAGGTCATCACCGCCCCTGCTCTGCAGTTCGGCTCTGGTGTGACCTGCAACGGCGCAGCGCCAGTCACGGGCAAGGTGGCGCTCAACGGTTCGAAGCTGAAGACTCGTCCACTGCAGATCAACGCCACGCGTGATCCGCAAACCATGTATGCGGGACGCTTCGGCATCGCCCAGCCGATGGGCTCGCACGTGGTGACGGTTCACGGCCCGGGCCACGGTCACGTCGGGCGCGGCAACCAGGCTGTCGACCGTCAGGTTGTCGAATACCTGCGCACCGGCAACCTTGGACCGGTTGATCAGCCGGGGCACTTCAACCAGGGATAGCCCCGCGCATAGGCGTCAGCCCGTGATGGAGTTCGTAGCGACGAACCACATCACGGGCTGCATTATTTTCTAAAACTCTGTGTTTTAGAACTCTGCCGGCATGATCATCCAAGCAACGATGTATGCCAACAGGCCCGGCATTACCCCGGCGAGTACCAGCAGGATGAAGACCACGCGAACGAGGGTGGAGTCCACCCCGAAGTATTTCGCGATGCCACCGCATACGCCCGCGATGTACTTATCAGTCATCGACCGTTCAAGTCGTTTCGGAGTGTTACTAAAGTTCTGGGAGCTATTCATATAAGACATGCCTCCATCAAACTCCGCTTCCCTCGCTCCGGCAATGGTTCTGGAAACATGTTGCGAGATTTTTACGAACCGTCAGGGGTACGTGGGTCGACTGCGATGACATCGTTCAGCCAGGTTTGAAGTACGTGCCTTTGTTCGTCTGTCAGTTGATCAAAGATCAGACGGCGGACGGTTTCGACGTGATCCGGCACTGCAGATTCCAGGCGTGTGAAGCCTTCATCGGTGATAGTCACCAATACGCCGCGCGCATCGCCCGGACACACCTTCTTCGACACCAATCCGCGCTTTTCCATGCGTGTGACCTGGTGCGACGCACGCGAGCGGTCCCATTGCAGCTCGGCACACAGTTCGCGCAGTCGCATTGTCCGTTCTGGGGCTTCGGAAAGCACCACCAGGATTGAGAACTCGGGAGCAGACATGGCTGCGGTTTCCTGCAGCCGCTCATCGATGGCGTTATTTACCTTCTTCGAGGCAGCCAGGATCAGTCGCCAGAGGTGTTGCTCGTCCTCAGTAAGCCAGCGCGGTTGAGTAGCCATAACCGATGATGTTATCCAATCCCCTTATGAATCCCCTTTAAGTCATCCACTGCGTAGGTCCGTGCAGCCGATACGCGGTCGAATCGTTGCGGGAAACACGTGAGCACGAGCACCTGTGAGTGCTTGCCTACCTGGCTAAATAGCGAGTTCATGCGAGCGAGGCGCTCCGGGTCGGTCGCACCCAACGCGTCATCAACAACTACCGGCACAGGAGCACCTGTCCCCTCTCCGGACACCAGGTCTGCGATGGCAAAGCGGGTCAGGATTGCTAACTGCTCCTTGGTGCCTCCCGAGAGTTGATCGAGTGGCACCGTGACGCCATCGACGGTGCGGTCCGTAATCGTCAGGTCATCGCCATAGTTGAAATCTACGCTCGGGCCGAACAGGATTCGGGCACGCTCGCGCACTGCGGCATTAAACGGCGCCGCGTAGCGCGAACGGGCAACGTCGCGGTGGCGGTGCATAGTCTCGCGTAGGAGTTTCACCGCCTCTGCCCGTCGCGTTGCACGGTCAAGGGCGGCTTGGGCGATCTCGAGCTCCGCAGCAGCATGGTCGGCTTGCTCGGCAGTACCGGTGGCCATGTCGATGTATCCGGTGAGCTCGCGGATTCGGTTCTGTGCATCGTTCTTGCGCTTCTCCAGATTGCTCAGACGTGTGGTGGCTCCCTCCAGCAGGGATGCGGCGAATTCGGGATCCGCTTCCGCCAATTCCGCCTTTAGCGCGTCAACAACCTGTTGGGATTCGGTTTCGTCTTCACACGCTTGCTGGAGAGTTTTGTCCAAATCTTCGGCACGTGTTGTTTCCTCCGCACGGGACAGTTCCGCGGCTGCTGCAGAGGCTTCTGCTGTTTTTGCCTCCAGACGGGTCTCCAGGACGGTCAGCGTGTGTGCTGCGGTTTTGTCTACGTAGGGTTTCAGTGCGGCTTCGGCAGCGTCCACGTCACGTTCTGCGTTAGCGAGCGCCTTTTGCGTCTCGCGCAACGCTTCCTCTGCGTCGGCTTCGTCCACCTCCGCTACGACATCGGATGCAGCAGTGTCTTTCAGCGCTGCCGCAAGCTCTTCAGCCTGTGCCGACAGTTTGGTCCGCTCGGCACGCAGTTCGTCGGCGGATGCACCGGCGAGGGTGTCGTCGAGACGCTGGCGCGCCACCTTGAGTTCGGAGGCGTACTCCTGCGTGGCGTCGCGGGCGGCACGGGCCTCATCAACACTGTCGCAACCGGTGGCGGCAAGTGCATCAGCAAATGCGCGTTCTGCCTTCTCTACGGCGCTTTGGGGATCTGCAGAGCCTTGGGCTGCGCGGAACACCACGCCGAATTCACCCAACTGCAACGTGGAGCCCTCGAAGACCGCGACGGTTTCCGTGCCGTTGATGGGGCGATCATCGCCATCGACAGTGATCGTCGCATTATCTGCGGTGATCTCTAGTTTTGCCGAGGATGCGTCGCGCAGACGGCGCTGGAGTGTGACCTCGTTTTCTGCCTGTTCAAGGTCCCGAATGTGTTTGTCGGTGACGTCGCGCTCTGGCGCGTTGGAAAGCAGTTCTTTATATGCCTGCTCTACCGTGCCAATGCGTTCGAGCTGCTCGTCGATGGTCTTGAGGCGACGCTTCGCCCGTGCAAGATCCCGCAAGGTCTCTGCATGTTTGGATGCAGTGCGTGCGTCTGTAAGTCGTGTCTTCGCGCCCTCGACATCCGCAAGAAGGGTTGCTATCTTCTCCCCTTCCTCGTTACGGGCTTTTCGTGCAGGCTCAATCTCTTCACGGAGCTGAGCTTCCTCATGTTTGACCAACTCCACGCGCTTCTTCAGGGCGTTGCGGTCTGCTACATCCTGCTCAGCACGTTTGCGAGTGATCGTCGCTCGCTCGAGGCGCTCCTGGGCGGTAGCTGCCTTATCGCGGACCTGGTTCGCCGCAGCGCTTGCCTGCTCGCGCTCACGCAACTCTTGCTCGGCATCAGGCAGTTCCTTGTCGATGCTGTCGATCTCACTCTTGCGTCGCTCAACCTCATCGACGTACTGCGACAGCTGCTGCACTTCCGCTTCGTGTGTTCGCAGCTTCTCGCGGGCATCCTCTACGGCGGTAAACAACGCCGCATAGGGTGCTTTCTTCTTCGGTGGCTGCGCGTTGGTCCAATATTTTCCGTATTCGGCATCAATGGCGCGGGCGAGGTCTGAATCTTCCTCACCGGTTTCGCCTTCTCCGGCTTCCGCGTCAAGGGCACGAGAGATCGTCGGGATACCGGCAGCAGCGATCGCTGGATCGAGGTCCCCCTGGCGGAGAAACAGCGTCTGAGTAAGCGCTGTATCCAGGTGCTCGTCCAGGATCCGCAAAAGCTCATCGTCGGCTTCGCGGCCGGTGAAGTTAGCGCGGACCGGCGTGTGCACCGTCAGCTCTGATTTCTTTCCCTTGAGCCATCGCTTGCGCACGGTAAACGTGGTGCCGCCAATCGTGGCGTTGAGTTCTACCTCTGGTGATTCGTCACGTCCTGCGGGTGCAAGAGCGCGAATCTTCTTGCCGCCGCCAGTGTGACGCTCGTTGAGTACTGCATCAAGCGCGTCCAAGATGGTCGACTTGCCGGCCTCGTTGCGTCCGTGGACAACGATGACGCCTGTATCCGGCAGGTCACGCAGCTCCAGGTGCTCAATCGCACGAACATTGTCGAGGGTCAGCGAATGGATACGCATGATTAGTGGACCTCCTTAGACAGACGGAACAACAAGTTCACGGCATCGCGCGCTGTAGCCTCATCGCCAGCAACACCAATAAGCTCGCGCATCGCCTCCTTGGCGTAACCCGTCAGCGGCAAATTCTCTAGCTCTTCCTCGTCTGGCTCGAGGTGCAGGCTCATCAACCGCTCCCGCTCGTAGAGAGCGGCAAAGACCGGCTCTAACTCGTCTAACTCTCGTTGCAACGTACGGGTTGCTTCCAGGCCAAGCGTGCCGGAGAGCGCATACTTGATCACGGTCCGATCCTTCGCAGGATAGGCCTTCAGATCGTCGATAACCGCGGCAACATCGTCGGCATCGTTGACCTCCCAGAAGCGTGCTTCGAACGTCCAGGTGCCAACCGGAACCTTCTCAACCTCGACTGTGGATGTCAGACTGTCCTTCTCCACGGTCACGACTAGCGCGTTGCCGGAATCCACTTCCCCGCCCTTCGCGCCAGGTGAACGGTCGAAGTAGTCGGTGGTTTCCGGGGAGCCGGAGAACCACACTCGACCTGAGTCCGACAGTGATTGCGTGGAGTGGGTATCTCCCAACGCCACGTAATCGATCACGCCGCGATCGATTGCCGCATCTAGTTTGGCAATGTCGATAAGCGCCGCCGTCTCCTCGGTGCCATAGCCTTCTGCCTGGCCGTGGCCGACCAAGATGCGCACGTTTTCTGTCGGCTCCAGATTCCGAATCCCCTTCGCGCACAAATCCTCGGAGGCATGCTTGGCCAGCAGTGGCGCACCGACAATCTCCACGCCTTCGCGGACCTCCACGGGCGTGGAGTCTCCCAAGACCGTCACCCCATCAATGTCAGAGGTGAAATTAAAGATGGAATCCGCCACCAACGGGTCGTGGTTTCCCGGCAACAGATACACCGGCACCGGGAGATGCCGCAATGCTTCGAGTGCGCGCCCCCGCGTTTCGCGCTTGAGCGAATTGTGTTCGAACACGTCGCCTGCAACCACGATAAATTCAGCTCCGCGCTCTTCGGCGATCTCGCCGAGGCGCGTTACCGCGCGGAGCCGGGCTTCGTTGAAACGCGATTGGGCGTCGGCGGACAGGAACTTCCTTGTCATGCCCAACTGCAGGTCGGACGTGTGAATGAATGTCGTGCGCGTCATACCCACAACAACTACCACCCCACCACGACACAGCACACAATATATTCGAACATATGAACTATGAACGCGTGAGGTCGTCGTAAAGATCCTCGATATCTGCTACCGCGCGCAATTGGTCGATGTTGGTAAACGACACAGATTGCATCGCACGGTGCAGCAAGTGGATGTCCGAGTCCTCGATCATCGGCGCGATCTTCGGGCGTGGCAGATCGGGCAGGTCGTGGCCATCCCAGAAGTACGGCGAACCCGGCGCGGAGTTCTCGAGCGCCATGTTGTGTGATTCGCGCCGTTTGCGGTCTTCGAGCGCGTTAAGTGTGATGCCACGCATGGAGAGGATGAGGCTCGGGTCGTCGTCGATAAGTTCGGCAGCGCACTGTGCGAGCGCGACCGCGTGCTTGCAAACTTGGGCGTTGTCCGGGCAGTCGCAGTAAAACCGCACCTCGTCGGGTGAGGAGCAGAGCAGGATGTCAAGGACGTCGTCATTGAGTTCCCCGGCACGGAGGCGCTCGAGGGAACCTGCTTCGCGCACAAGCGAGCCGATGGCTGTTTCGATGTCTTCGCGGCTGCGGTGCGGCAGGACGAGTGTGGTGCGGAAGGGCTCGTTTTGGCTGCCTGCAACGTCTGCGTGCATTCCATTAGTTACGGCGGTCAGCCCAAGGACATGCCCGCCGTCGGCGTAGGTGCGGCCGCGTTTGGCGCGCGCGACGTCGGTTTGGCGCACTGCAGCGTTGAATATGCGCATCGCTGGTGCGGATAGCCTGTTGACGCGCGAGGGTTCGCTGGTCTGCGCCCCGGTTTCGGCTGGGCTGGAGACGCGTGTGCGTGCGCCGAAGTTGGCGTAGATGACGTTGTCTTCGCGTGGGCGTTTAGTCATTTTGCCCCCTGTAGCTGATCAGTTGTGCCAGATCATCGGTGTCCAGTTCGGTGATCCAGCCTTCGCCTTGGCCGACGACGGTGCCTGCGAGTTGGGTTTTGCCGTCGAGGATGTCTTGGATGGATTCTTCCATGGTGCCGCGGGTGATGATTTTGTACACGGTAACGTTTTTGTCTTGTCCGATGCGGAATGCGCGGTCGGTCGCCTGGTTTTCTACGGCTGGGTTCCACCAGCGGTCGAGGTGAATGACCATAGAGGCCGCAGTGAGGTTGAGTCCTGTGCCGCCGGCTTTCAGGCTCAGGATCATGGCGCGCGGGCCGTTATCAGTTTGGAAATCTTCCACCATCTTGTCGCGCGCGGTTTTGCCCACGCCGCCGTGGAGGAATGGGATCTTCCCGCCGAGGCGCTCCGAAAGGTACGGCTGGAGGATGTCGCCGAATGCCTTGTACTGGGTAAAGATCAGGACGCGCTGGTCGGTTTCGATAGCGTTGTCCAGCAGTTCCATGAGTTTTTGTACTTTGCCGGAGCGGTGGACGCCTTTGATGGTGACTGGGGAGCCATCGCCAAGAAAGTGCGCCGGGTGGTTACAAATCTGCTTGATGCGCGTGATGGTGGACAGCACCAGCCCCTTGCGCGCAATGCCTTTTCGGTTCTGCAGTTCTTCCTGCATTGTGTCCACGAGCGCCTTGTACAGTGCGGCTTGCTCGGCTGTCATGTCTACGGCGATGACATGTTCTGCCTTTTCGGGCAGGTCGCTGATAATCGCCGTGTCAGTTTTCAGCCGGCGCATGATAAACGGCGCGGTGAGACGCTGAAGCCGCTCGCTCATCTCGAGCGCGACAGGATCTTCGCTGCGGGCCTCGATGACCTTGGCAAAGTGGTTGCGGAAAAACGACTGGGAGCCAAGCATGCCGGGGTTAACAAAGTCGAGGATGCTACGCAGCTCCGACAGTTTGTTTTCAATCGGCGTGCCGGTCAGCGCGATGCGGTGGCGTGCTGGCAGGGCGCGCACGCTTTTCGACGCCTGCGTGCCCGAATTCTTAATCGCCTGCGCCTCATCCAGCACCACGTGATCCCAACGCACCTTGGCCAGGTCTTTCACGTCGCGGGCGACCGTGCCGTAGGAGGAAATGACAATGTCCGCTTCTTCGGCCGCAGCGAACAGCTCGTCACCTTTGAGCCGTCCCGTGCCGTGGTGGACCCGCACCTTCATACCCGGCACGAAGCGGGCTGCTTCGCGCGCCCAGTTGCCCACTACTGAGGTCGGTGCGACCACAAGCGTTGGTCCGGTCTTCCTGCCGTTCGCCTCTTCCACCGCAAGCAGGGACAACAGTTGGAGGGTTTTGCCAAGCCCCATATCGTCTGCAAGCACAGCCCCTAGGTTGTTGCGGGACATGTAGTACAGCCAATCCACACCGCGGCGCTGGTACTCGCGCAGTTCGGCGTTGACAGTCTCAGGGACCTCTACGCGCTCAAGCGCGGGGCGGTCGGTGCCGCCGACAAGCGAGGTAAACCAGGGTGAGCCGGTAAACGCGATCGGGCTATCGTCGCCAGTTTCCAAGGCGAGCTGACGCAGCTCCGCAGCGGAGACCACACCCTCGCCCTGCGCTTCTTTTAGCCGTTCGTACTCCACGCGAGCCGCACGTGCGATCTCTGCAAGTTGTTCGGCATCTTCGCTGCCACCGGCTTCTGCAAGACGCGCGTGGATCTCGGCGGCTTCCGCCTCGGCGAGCGCGTTCTTCAGCGTGCTTTCCTTGAGCTTGTTCAGATACTTCGCGGACTTAGACAGATGCTTGGTATCGGCCAGCACCCACTCCCCGCGCAGTTTGATCAGCCCGGTTTTGGAGCGCGCAAGTTCCGCCATCTCATCGTCAGTCAATTCCACTCCGCCGATGGAAAGGCGCCAGTCGTACTTGACCAGCGTGTCAAAGCCCATGCGAGTGACCGTGGCGGAATCGTGCGGGTCCTCGTGACGGGCAAGTTTCAGTTGCGACGACGTCTCCGCCGTCGCCCACGTTCGCGGCAGCATGACGACGAAGCCTTCCGCACGCAACTTGGGCGCAACGTTTTGGACGAACTCGACGATCTGATCAGCCGTAAGCAGCACATCCCAATCACCGTCAGTACGCCCTTGGGCACCATGCAGTGAGGGATCGAGCAGCTCCGACACTGCGATCGCGGAGCGCAACTGGCCACGAAGGTGATCCGCCGACGCGCTATCAAAATCCGCCATGCGAACCGGGCGGGGTGAATCCGCCTGTGAGCGGACCTGGATCCGCACCGGCCACAACGGCTCCGCTGCAGCGGCGTCACTGTTGCTACTGCCGTCGCCGTCGCGGTCGTCGTCAAGATCTGTCATCGGCTCTTGCGGGTCTTCAGCAATGAAGACCAGCTGCAGATTCGCGGCGGTGATCGTGCCGTTCCAATCACCGACCTGCTGCGCCAGGCTCGGTCCGCCGCGACGAAGTGGAGTATCGAACATCAGCGACAGCACAAAGTCGTGGCGTGGAAACGGACGCCCGGCTTCTGACGTCGCAGTATCACGCAGACGAGTCGAGGCAATCCAGTGCGTAAATGTCGTCGCACAATCCTCGCTTAACTTGTGGTTATTGGCCGTGAGCACGCCCGGCGCTGCGGCGATCATCTCCGCGAGCCAGCCCCTCTCCTCAAGACCTGTGCCCAACTGCCACTGTGCAAACCACTGGTTCTCCCGGTACGGCACATGGATGGACACTCGCCCGGCTCGGATGAACTTGGTCAACCCCGCGTACATACGAATGAGCCAATACAGGTCAGGTGCGATCGATTGGCGCTGCGACGGGGTTGCTGCCGGTGATGGCCCGTCGAGATGTGCGATGCTCTCCAAGAACCTGATCGCATCCTCGGGCGCAAACTTTGCCACCGGAGCACGCAGTGTTACTTGGCGGCCTTTCGGAGTTTGCAGGAGCAGGATTTCTCGATGACGGAACCGGGAATCGTCGAGAAGCGAATGCACAATTGGCGGAAAAGTCCCCTCCGGAACTTGACCAATCGTCACAATTTTGTGGCCTTCTACCTGCTCAGCCCAAATGACAAGTCCAGCGTCGGACGTCCAGAGCCCGTGCAAAACGTATTTAGGCATACCCACCCTTATACCACCCAACCCGAAATTGACCCCTAAAAGTTTTTAAGGATTATGTGCAACGTAGAGCACCCTTACGTTAAAGTGTGGCGAACGTTACAAGAAGATTGGAGAAACTATGTCAGAGAGTTTCTGGCTTGTCCTCGCGATCGTCCTCTACTTCGGTGTCATGGTAGCCATCGGATTCTACTCATGGCTACAGACCGAGAAGTACGACGACTACGTACTAGGCGACCGTGGCCTCAATCCGTTCGTCGCGGCGCTTTCTGCCGGTGCTTCGGACATGTCCGGCTGGCTGCTGATGGGCCTGCCCGGCGCGCTGTTCGTCTCCGGCCTCAGTGAGCTCTGGATCGCCATCGGCCTCTTCCTTGGCACGTGGGCGAACTGGAAGTGGGTCGCACCCCGCATGCGCGCCTACACGGAAGTGTCCAACGACTCGATCACGCTGCCGAGCTTCTTTGAAAACCGCACGCACGACCAGTCTCGCGCGCTGCGTTTCACCTCCGCAGTGATCATCATCGTTTTCTTCACGTTCTACGTCTCCTCCGGCATGGTCGCCGGTGGCCGTTACTACGAGTCCACCTTCGACGGTGACTACCTGACCGGTGTGTTGATCGTCGGTTCTGTCACCGTGCTGTACACCTTCATCGGTGGCTTCCTGGCTGTGAGCTACACCGATGCCGTGCAGGGCACCTTGATGTTCCTGGCTCTGCTGATTGTGCCGGTGCTCGCGCTGTTTGCACTCAATAGCCCGTCCGACGTCCTCACGTGGCCGACCTCCCAGCCGTACGGCCCGTGGGAGAACGGCAATCCGAACTACTTCAACATGATCGCCGGCGTGTCCGCGGCAACGATTATCGGCAACCTGGCGTGGGGTCTTGGCTACTTCGGTCAGCCGCACATTGTCACCCGCTTCATGGCGTTGCGCTCCCCGGCACAAGCCAAGACCGCTCGCCGCACGGGCAGCATCTGGGTATTCATCTGCTTCGCAGGTGCGACACTCACCGCTCTGGTGGGCACCGCTTACTTCGGCCAGAAGTCCGCATCGGTGACCGACCAGTCCGGCTTTGAAACGGTCTTCCTCGACCTGGCTCGCATCATGTTCCACCCGCTGATCGCAGGTATCGTGCTTACCGCTGTGCTGGCGGCGATTATGTCCACGATGTCCTCGCAGCTGCTGGTGACCTCCTCAGCGCTGATTGAGGATCTCTACCGCATCTTTAAGAAGAACCCGAACCACACCACCCTGCTCGTGCTCTCGCGCACGATGGTGGTCGTCGTTGCTGCAATTGGCATGGTCATGGCGCTCAACCCGTCCGACACGATTCTGGGCCTTGTCGGCTTCGCATGGGCTGGCTTCGGTGCCTCCTTCGGCCCGGTAATCCTGGCGTCGCTGTACTGGCGCAAGCTCACCGCGCCGGGCGCGCTGGCCGGAATGATCGTCGGCGCAGTCACGGTCTTCGTCTGGGGCACGTACCTCAGCGACATCATCTACGAGATCGTCCCGGGCGTCGCCTTCGCCACCATCGCCATGGTCGGTGTGTCCCTGATGACTCGCCCGAAGGAAGGCGTGGCAGAAGAGTTCGACCAGGCTATCGCTGCAACCGACTACGCCCTTGCGCATCCAGAGGCATCCTTCGAGGAAGCCCTCGAGGCAACCAATGGGAACCAGGCAGGCTCTACCGCCGTCTAAGGAGGTATGCGTACCTACCTGACAATCTTGGTGATTCTCACCCTCGCGATCGTGCCGTTTCCCACGGCACGATCGCGTTTTTCTATCCCGACTCTCCCTCAGCGCGCGACTGTGCTGGGCTACGACCGCACCGCGTTTGGCACCGGCTGGGCCATCGATGGCACCGGGTGCACGACACGCGAGCGCATCGTGGTCCGCGACCTGGACAGCACGCAATGCTCACCGGACATGCTGCCCGTCACCCAAGCGCGTGCTGGAGCCGCCGCTACCGGCACCGACCCGTTTACCGGGGACGTGATGCGTCGCGAAGACATCGAGGTCGACCACATCCTCCCTGTTTCCGCCGCCTGGGACCTCGGCGCGCACCGTTGGGACGAAGCCATGCGCATCGCGTTCTACAACGATCCGCTCAACCTCATCGCCGTATCTTCCGCAGCGAACCAGGCCAAGTCCGACAAACTGCCTTCCGAGTGGATGCCGCCGAATCGCCGAGCCCGGTGCGCGTACGGCACCCGCATCGTGGAGGTGGCCACCCAATACCGCCTTCCGCTACCGGCAGAAGATGTGAAAGTGATCAAACGTGCATGTTCCGGCGTTATGGGACTCGTCGCCAATCAACAACTGTGAGGTAGAGTAGCGCCACATGAATACATTGCTTGTCTTCCTGCACGTGGTCTCTGCCATTTTGCTGCTCGGCCCAGTTGTCGTTTCCGCCTCCATGTTCCCCCGCCAGGCTGAAGAAGCCCGTAACGGTGGCGAAGAAGCGATGGGTCGCGCGTCGGTGCTGTACCGCATCACGAAGACCTACGGCCTGCTTTCCGCGCTTGTTCCGCTGCTCGGCGGTGTTGTCATGTTCGCTGATTGGGCGAGCTACAGCACCAACTACTGGCTGCACTCGGCCATTATCCTTTCCGTGATCGCGTGGGCGATCCTGCTGGCTATGGTGATCCCGCAGCAGCGCAAGATGCTGGGCACGATCGGTGCGCTCTCCCCTGATGAGGCCGATCCGACTGATGTCACCGAGGACTTTGAGAAGTCCAAGGCAAAGGCGAACGCTGGTGCCGGTGTGTTCAACGTGCTGTGGGTTTTGGTACTTGTCCTGATGTTCCTGCCGACGGACCTGTTCTAAACCTCCTCAGCGCAAGCAGTTGCCCCGGAGCCGCACTGTGTGGCTCCGGGGCGATTTTCATGTGCGCAGGTTAGAGAAACTGCATCGCAACGGGGATGGCGGCGATCAAGATCGAGACGATGATGCCGATGATCTCGCCGGTAGACAGCGAGCTACTGCTTGTCGACGACCCCTTCTCCCCCTGGGTATCCTGCTGCGCACCCGGCTGGGTGCCTGCCTGGTTGTCCTGTTGGGTGCCCGGCTGCCCAGGCACTGGGGCCGGTGCCGGGACTGTTGGCAAATTCGGCACAGCAATCGGTGGGCGTGCGGTGCCAGGTGTTCCGGGGGTGCCCTCAAACATGCTGGTGTCCAGCCCGCCTGCCTTGGCAAAATCAATCTGGAACTGACGATCCGACAGCGTCTCGCCGTCGTGGATTGACGCGGCCCAGCCCACCGGTTTGCCCGTTTGCCTCTTCCCGCCAATCACGATCGAAGGTGCTTTGGCCTCTCCTAGTGCCGCAGCCGACATCACACCGAGGAAGCCCCGTCCCGGTACCCACACTGGTCCGCCGGAATCGCCCTGCTGCCAGCCTTCGAGCTGCACGCCAAAGGATTCCGCAGACCATCCGGCAAACGTGCCGCATAAGATGTTGCGTGTGCCCATGTGGCTGGTTTCGCCGTGTGAGCAGACCTCGTCGCCGATCTTCACGTCGTCCTTGGTCAGCACCTTGTCGCCGGAATACGAGTTACCGGCAATTGCCACACCGGCGTCCCATTCGATCCAGCCCCAGTCGTTGTAAGGCAGGCGGGTGAAGTTCTTCGACGGGTGGAACGTGCCCATCTCTTCGCTAAATTCCATTGTCGCGCGGTCCATGAGGGACACACGCGCGCCCTCGCTGCCGCAGTGTGCAGCGGTGTAGCTCTTTCGGTTTGCCACATCGTTATAGCCGATGGTGCAGGCCCCGTGGCCCTCGATGTAGATGGCCTTGCCTTGCTCGACAACGGTCGGCGTTGCCGCGGTTGCAACCGCTGGGCTCAGCACCAGCGCGGCTGCACCAGCGGCGGCTACGAGGCTACGGACCTCGGTGTTCACCGTGGCGGCGAATCCCAATTTTCTCATTTGTATGACTTTCCTAGGGCACGGGTGACGCGCATTAGATTACCTGCTCACACCGCATCACGCAGGCAAATTCCACGTTCAATCGCACGGCGAAACACCTAGCCGTAGTGCAGCGACGCAGGACCATGAAAGCCAAGCCCGGTGAACAGGCGCAAGATGGCGTCGATAACTGCCCGGATCCCCTCAGCGACAGGACCAGTCAGCCCCGGTAGGAACGTGTTCTGCGCCCACAGTCCGACAAGGCGCGCATCTGGTACCGGCGGACCGTCCTGCGGCACGACCCCGACGACGAAGTTCTTGCCTTGCACGAGCGGCAACTGACGCGAGGTCCACATGCTGGAAACCACTCCAACGAAACCACGACCGGGCACCCACATCGGCCCGCCCGAATCACCGGGGCGAGTCAAAGGTGCGTTAAGGAGAAACGTGTTATCCGCCGACCCGCCAAAAGAACCGCAGGTGCGTCCACCACCCGCATGCGAGGTTCGACCGAAGTAGCACACGGTCTCTCCCATTCGAATGTCGTTGGGGTGCACCCAGGCATCGCCTGTGATGCGGTTGCCGTCAAGGCGCACACCTGGATCCCACTGGATTGCAGCCCAGTCGTTACCCAGGTGGCCGTCGTACGCCCGCGAACGGTACAAGGTGCCCACTGCCCCGCTGCGTGCATTGGTAGCGGGGTCGACGATTTCCACCCGTGCTCCGTTCCGTCCGCAGTGCGCCGCAACAAAACTGCGGTGACGTGCCGGATCGTTGTAACCCACCGTGCACACACCGGTGCCATGCACCACTACAGATCCACCCTGCGTGACAGTGCGGGTTTGCGCTGACGCCTCCACTGGAAGCACCCCAACCCCAGCGACGAGCGCAATCACGAATGCAGCGATGGTGGACAACAGGCGCGGTTGAAGCATGAAGGCGTGCTCTCTTTACAAACAAAACGGGGCCACCCCGGCCGGGCAAATGCTTTCCACACTGTACCCGGTTCCGAGATGGCCCCGTGTCGTTGACGCGCTAAGAACTAGTCGCGATATCCACCGCGATCCCGGTCGCCACGGCCACGGCCGCCGTAACCGCGGTCATCACGGTCGCGCCCGCCACGGTATCCACCGCGGTCACGGTCACCGCGGCCACGGCCGCCGTACCCACGATCGTCACGGTCGCGCCCACCGCGGTAGCCGCCACGGCCACGTCCGCCACGATCACGCGGCGGTGCACCATGGTCACGCTGGATGTTGATCAGCTGACCGGAAATGCGGGTGTCCTCCAGACGGTCCAGTACAGCGCGGTCAAGGTTCTTCGGCAGTTCCACCAGAGTGAAGTCACCGCCGATGGTGATGCGACCGAAGTCCTTGGAGCTCAGGCCGCCCTCGTTGGCCAGGGCACCCACGATGGCACCCGGGCGCACGTGCTGGCGCTTACCCACGTCGAGACGGTAGGTATCAAAGTTCTCGCTGTCACCACGACGACCACGACCACCACGCTCGCCACGATCAAATCGGTCACGGCCACGACGGTCGTCGCGGTCGAAACGATCGCGGTCACGACGATCACGACGGTCACGCTTGTCGCGCGGCGGCTCCTTCATCAGGAACTCGTCGCCAGCCAACGCCTGGGTAGCAAGCGCTGCGGCAATGTCATCCATCGGCACGTTGTTGGCCGCGGAGTACTCGCGCACCATGGTCTTGAAGATCTGCAGTTCAGAAGCCTCAAGCGACTCGGTGATGGAGTCCATGAACTTGGTCTTGCGGCTCTCGTTGACCTCGTCGACAGTCGGCAGTTCCATCTCTTCGATGGTCGCGTTGGTCACGCGCTCAATCGAGCGCAGCATGCGGCGCTCGCGCGGGGTGACAAACAGGATTGCCTCGCCGGTACGGCCTGCACGGCCGGTGCGGCCGATGCGGTGGACATACGACTCCGTGTCGTTCGGAATGTCGTAGTTAAGCACGTGAGAGATGCGCTCGACGTCCAGGCCGCGGGCTGCGACGTCGGTGGCCACGAGGATGTCCAGGCGGCCGTCGCGAAGCTGATCCACTGTGCGCTCACGCTGCTGCTGCGGAATATCGCCGTTAATGGCTGCGGCGGAGAAACCGCGTGCGCGCAGCTTCTCTGCAACGTCCTCGGTCTCGTTCTTGGTGCGAACGAACACGATCATCGCTTCAAACTCGGTCACCTCAAGAATGCGGGTGATCGCGTCGAGCTTGTTGCGGTGCGCCGTAAACAGGTAGCGCTGGGTGATGTTCGTGTTGGTGCGGGTCTCCGACTTAACGGTGACCTCTTCCGGATTGTTCAGGTAGTCGCGCGAAATCTTGCGGATCGCGTTCGGCATCGTCGCCGAGAACAGCGCAACCTGCTTCTCATCCGGGGTGTCCTCGAGGATGCGCTCGACATCCTCCTGGAAGCCCATGTTCAGCATCTCGTCTGCCTCGTCGAGCACGAGGAAGCGCAGGTTGGAGATGTCCAGCGAGCCCTTCTCCAGGTGGTCGATGACGCGACCCGGCGTACCGACGATCACCTGTGCGCCACGGCGCAGCCCCGAGAGCTGAATGCCGTAGGCCTGGCCGCCGTAGATCGGCAGCACGTTGATGCCGCCCAGGTGATCGGCAAACGATTGGAAGGAGTCCGACACCTGCAGTGCCAGCTCACGCGTCGGGGCGAGCACAAGTGCCTGCGGGTGACGCTTCTTGGGATCAATTTGGGACAGCACCGGCAGCGCGAATGCTGCGGTCTTACCCGTACCCGTCTGTGCCAGGCCGACGACGTCGCGGCCTTCCATCAGCAGCGGGATGGTCTGTGCCTGAATCGGCGAGGGCTGCTCGAAACCGACGCGCTTGACGGCCTCCACAACCTTGTCTGGCAGGCCGAGGGTTTCAAAGCCGTTCTCCGGCTTTACCTCTTCTGCCTTTTCCTCTGCGGTATCTGCAGCGTTATCGCCGTTGTCGGACTCTTCGTCCGTATCCGCGATCTTTACCACGTTGTCTTCAATTTCAATGGCCGCTTCTTCTTGTGCGGCGCCGGTTACCTCAGAAATCTCCGCATCCCTGGTGTCCTCTACTACGGCCTCAACAATCTCGGCCGCGACATCCTGCGGGTTTTCCTGATTTTCCGACACATTCATATCCGGCTCGTTCTCGCCGCCGGTGGCGTTTTCGGAAATGCTCATCGCCTGCCAACACTACGGCATTACCCCCTCAATCTGCTATTTCAACGGTTTTTAAAGAATCAAACCCGCTTTTTCTCAGCAATCATTTAGTATCCAGCCATGACTTCTCCCCTCGCACTGACAGTGCTTGGCCTTGCCATCATCGTGGTGACGGTCGGCCTGCTCCTCAAAGGCAAAACCCATCCGATCGTCGCAATGACGCTGATCCCGATCGTCGGTGCGATACTCACCGGCGCAGGCGTTGCGGAGATTTCGGACTTCTACCTCGACGGACTCGACAGAGTCATGAAGGTCGTGGTGATGTTCATCTTCGCCATCATCTACTTCGGCATTCTTTCGGACGTCGGCCTGTTCGAGCCGGTGATTAAGGCGTTGATCCGCGCGACCCGCGGCAAGCCGATTTTGGTCACGCTCGGCACTGCCGCAATCGCGGTCGTGGCGCACCTCGACGGTTCAGGCTCCACAACATTCCTGCTCACCATCCCCGCGTTGCTGCCGCTCTACGAGGCGATGCGTATGTCGCGCTACGTCCTGCTCACGCTCGTCGCTCTGTCGGCGTCGGTGATGAACATGCTGCCGTGGGGTGGCCCGGTTGGCCGCGCAAGTTCCGTCATCGGCCCTTCCCCGAACGAGATCTGGGCCCACCTCTTGCCGGTCCAGGGTGTGGCCATTGTCCTCGTGTTCGTCGTTGCCGCGATCTTCGGCATCATCGAACAGCGCCGTACTGCCAAGCAGGATGGTGACCACCAGCTGGTGGATGTTCACGCGGTTGCAGAAGACTTTTCTCGTCGTCAAGCAGAAGAGCGCTCCAAGCTGGAGTTCACCCAGCGCGGCGGCGCGTGGGTGACGTGGGCGAACACCCTGATCACGCTCGCACTCATCGGCGTGCTGGTGGCGGGTTTGGCCTCGCCGGCGCCCGCGTTCCTCGTCGGCACTGCGCTGCTCATGGCGTTGAACTTCCCGACGCTGGAAGATCAGAGCGATGCTTTACGACGACACGCCCCCACCGCCCTGTCCATGGCCGGCGTCATCCTCGCAGCCGCGATGTTCCTCGGCATCCTGGACGGCACTGGCATGCTCGAGCAGATTGCACTGTCGCTGATCGCCATCCTGCCGGCGTCTGTCGGTCCGTACATCCACGTGATCATCGGTCTGCTCGGCGTGCCGCTGGATCTGGCAACGTCGACGGACGCGTACTACTTCTCCGTGCTGCCGATCGTGCAGCAAACCGCAGAGGCGTTCGGCGTCTCCGGTATGGGTGCAGCGTCTGCCATGATCGTGGGTAACGTCATCGGCACCTTCGTCAGCCCCTTCTCCCCTGCACTGTGGCTCGCGCTCGGCCTGGCGCGTGCGGAGATGGGCAAGTACCTGCGCATCGCCTTCCCGATCTGCTGGGTGTTCTCGGTGATTTTGGTGCTCGGTTCCTGGGCGGTGGGCGTCTTCGCCTAATAGGGTCGTGTGCATGAACACACAACGCGCAACGCCTGCAACAGCCCTCGCCGCTGCTTTTGTTGCCTCACTGGCGCTTTCTGCATGCTCCACCAGCGACGACGTCCAGGAGGCGGAACTGAACGAATCTTCAGTGGACCCCTCCGCACAAGCAACAGAAGCTGCCCAAGCAACAGAAGCTGCCCTCGTCGAGCGTGATCCCGCCGACTTCACAGAAGGCGGCGAGTACCCGGCGTACGTCGTGGAGTTCGACTCCAAAACCACCTGTTCGTACTTCCCCGCCGGCGGAGATGACGACGGGTATCTGGGGTGCGTAATCGCACCGGCTGGGCAGATGCCGCCCTTAGACATTGACAACAGCCAGGGCACTCCCGTTGACCGGTTGATGTGGGTGTCAGAGATTGGCTTTGCCACGACCCACGATGTCGGCGGCGGTGACGCACAACCCGTGGGCGACGTGCTTCACCCCGGTGAACAGGTGACCATCAGCTATTACACCTTCACCCACGGGGCCGACGGCACAATTCGCGGCGAGCGCGACAACTCCTGGTTTGAGATCTCCCCCGACGGGCAATACTCCTCCGACCACTTCACACCAGGGGCGTAATTCCCTATGAGCACCACGTGGTGTTCCTAAACTAGGCGGTATGCAGTTTTCCCGCGCACACCGCACCACATCGATTCTCGCCGCAGTACTCGTCACCGCCGCAACCTTGACCGGTTGCGGCGATAGCTCTGAGCAGGCCCTGCCTGAGCCAACCGTTTCGGATTCGGCACAAGACACCGAATCCACGACGACCGCTTCCGACGCACCGGAAACGTCGGCCGAGGACACTCAAGACAACTACACGGATGTCGATCCTTCGCGGTTCGAACACAATGTTGTTGGGCTCGACTCAGGGGTGTTCGGGTGTCGGATCGGCAGGAACCCGGATGACACTCCAGTGTTCTGCCAGGCCGCGTTCGTCGATCCGATTCCTCCCGTAGAGCACACCGGTGGCGATCCGAACACCAAAATCCCCAATGTCATTTGGTACAAGCCGGACCGCGGTGGATTCATCACCGCAGTCTCTCCCGGCTCCCAGGGTTACGACATCCAGCCGAACCATCTCAACGAAGGCGAGCGTGTCACGATCAATGACGTCGTGATCACCAACCTCAACGGTGGCGGTGTCCGCGTCGAGTATGGCAACGACACCTTCGAGGTCCACGACGGCGTGTACTCCCGCCCGGGCAAGACCCAGAGCATCACCGAAGAACACACGGTGGCAAAGGGCGAACAGTGCGGCACCTCCGACATTCTTGGCACTGAGATGGGCGTGTACGCCCTGGAGGACAACACCACGTGCGATGTCGCAATGATGACGCTTGAGGGATACAAGGAAGCCGCGAAGAACGGTGAGATCCAAGGCAGTGTGTCCGCATGGACGAATGAGAAGAACGGCTGGGGTTGCATTGGCCGTTACCGACTTGGCGACGACGAGGACCTTCCCGAAAACCGCAGAACCGCCTGCACAGATTCGCAGATGAACGGCGCTAAAGCGTTCGAGGGCTCAGGCGGCGTGATCCTGCTCAACCCCTCCGAAGCACACCGCCTGAAAAATTAATTTGGCATTTTCGCCCCAAACTCAAGACAGCCGTGTTATGGTTCTCCACGTGATGAACCGCAACGCATTTTCCGCCACGGCCGACCAGGCCGTCGCTTTCGCGTTGCCGAATACCCAGCCGGCCCGCCTGCATCATCATCTGTAGCGCGGTGTCGGCCGACTTTTTCGCCCCTGCGCTAACTGCCCTTCGCAGCAAAGCGCGGGGGATTTTTCGTTAGCGTAAGCATTCGTCGAAACACGCCGCGCACCCGGAGACCCTCCCCTGCGGCGAGCCCCCAATCACTGTGCCACCGCCGGAAGGTCAAACCGGGAAGACGCAGCCCAGCCAGGGCATTGTCATCACCAATATTTTCCCGAAGCGATTCCATTCGCACATTGTCATTTGAAAGAGCACAGTTAATGTCCACCATGACTGCACCTACACAACAAGACACTCCCAAACCGAAACGGCCAGGTTTGACGGCCCGCCACATTCACTTCATCGCCTTGGGCTCCGCGATTGGTACCGGCCTGTTCTACGGCTCCGCCGGCGCAATCCAGGCGGCTGGTCCTTCTGTGCTCCTCGTCTACCTCCTGGGTGGCGCGGTGATGTACTTCATCCTCCGAGCTCTCGGCGAGATGAGTGTGCGTCACCCAGTGCGTGGCTCCTTCGCGGTGTACTGCCGCGAGTACCTGGGTGGCCTCGGTGGTTACATCACCGGTTGGATGTTCGCCTTCGAGATGATGATCGTGTGTCTGGCTGACTTAACGGCAATCACGATCTATATGAAGTTCTGGTTCCCCACAACACCAGCGTGGGTCTGGATCACCGTCACACTGCTGATCATCAGTGCAGCTAACCTTGCCGCTGTCCGTCTGTTTGGTGAGCTCGAGTTCATGCTCACCTTGATCAAGGTCGGCGCTGTGGTCGCCATGATCATCGGTGGCGCTGCAATCCTTATTTTCAACCTTGGCGAGTCCCCGGAGGCAATGGGTATTGACAACCTCTGGAACGACGGTGGTTTCTTCGCTAACGGCTTCTCCGGCATGGCAGCCTCGTTCATCCTCGTCCTCTTCGCTTTTGGTGGCACCGAGATCATCGGTGTCGCGGGCGCTGAGGCTGAGGATCCGGACCGCTCTATCCCGAAGGCAGTCAACACTGTCCCGATGCGCATCCTGATCTTCTACGTACTGTCCATCCTGGTCATCCTGATGATCAACCCGTGGCGCACGATTAACGGTGATGATTCCCCGTTCGTTCAGATCTTCGACACTCTCGGCGTGAGCTGGGCCGCAGCACTGCTGAACGTGGTTGTGCTCAGTGCTTCCCTGTCGGCGATTAACGCTGACCTGTTCTCTACCGGCCGCGTGCTCGCTGGTCTGGCGAAGGAAAACTTGGCTCCAAAGTCGATGGCGCGAACCTACCGTGATGTGCCAGTGATGACCGTTGCGATGCTCATCGTCGCCCTGATCGTCGGTGTGTTCTTGAACCAGCGTTACCCGGACATCTTCGGCACTATTGCAGCACTTGCAACCTTTGCCACCATCTTCGTCTGGTTGATGATTCTGATCGCACACATCGCTTCCCGCCGCGAGATGACCACCGAGGAAGTGAAGGCCCTGAAGTTCCCAGTCCCGTTCTGGCCTTACGGTCAGTGGTTCGCGGTAGCCTTCATTCTCTTCACCTTTGGCACGATGGTGTGGCTGCCTGAGTACCACGTAGCACTTGCAGTCGGTGTCGCCTTCCTCTTCGTAATGACCATCCTGTACTTCGTTACCGGTCGTCCACAGGCTGTCGCCGAAACTGAGTATGAGTACGAGGCGAAGTAGCAAGTACCTCGCCTCCGGCGGCTAGCCCCGCCTTGCCTTGATGGCCTCCCCGTGCGCGGGGAGGCCTTCTTCGTCTGCAAGGGTGATCACGGCATCCGCGACCTCTTCCAGTGCCTCAGCGGAGTACTCGACAATGTTCATCGGTTTGAGGAAGGTGTGCGTGCTCAACCCCGCGGCAAACCTTGCGGTACCTGACGTTGGCAGCACGTGGTTCGAACCTGCCGAGTAGTCCCCCAGTGGCACCGGCGAGTACGGTCCGACGAAGATAGCGCCGGCATTGTTGATCTCGCGCGCCACAGCCTGCGCATTTGCGGTGTGGATCTCCAGGTGCTCGGGCGCGTACACGTTGGTCACGTGCACGGCAGTCTCGATATCGTCCACAATCAAAATCCCGGACTGCGGGCCTTCCAGCGCGTCGCGCACGCGGTCAGCGTTGAGCGTGATGCCGTAGCGTTTCGCGATTTCCTTGTCGACGAGACCAGCCAGCTCCGGAGAATCCGTAATCAGAATCGATGCGGCCTGCTCGTCGTGCTCTGCCTGGGAGATCAGATCGTAGGCCAGGTAGACGGGGTCGGCGGTGTCGTCGGCAATGATCGCGATCTCGCTCGGACCGGCTTCCGCATCGATGCCCACTACGCCGTTGACCAGGCGCTTCGAGGCTGCAACGAACACGTTGCCGGGGCCGGTGATCATGTCGACCGGCTCGAGGTCGTCGTCACCGTAGGCCATCAGGGCCACCGCCTGCGCGCCGCCAACGGCCCACGCCTCGTCGATACCAAGCAGCGCACATGCGGCGAGGATCGTCGGGTGCGGCTGACCGTCAAAGTCTGCCTGCGGCGGGGTGCACACCACCATGGACTCCACGCCCGCTTCCTGGGCCGGAATCGCGTTCATCAGCACGCTCGACGGGTACACGGCCTTACCGCCGGGCACGTATAGGCCAACGCGGCGCACGGGGCGGAACACCTCAGTAACAACTGCTCCTGTCGCGAGTTCGGTCTTGCGCGTAGCTGGCTTTTGCTCAGCATGTACCTGTCGGATCCGCTGAATCGAGGTTTCCAGTGCAGCGCGAACATCAGCATCCAAACCATCCAACGCGGCCCGCATGGCATCCGAAGAAACTCGAACCGCTTCTGGGCGTACTCCGTCAAAACGTTCCCCGTATTCAAGTGCTGCCTCGGCACCGCGGCGACGGACGTCGTCGACAATCGGCGCGACCTGTTCTGCTGCGGAGCCGACATCGGTACCTGCACGAGGAAGAATTGCACGCAGTTCTCGTACCGAGGTCTCTCGTCCTCGCAGATCTGTCACGTTTAGCATGATGCTCCTTTGATTGTCGTGGACATCAATAGATGTTATCCAGCATTCGCCCTTTAAAAAGCGGTTTACCGAAGTAACCTCGAAGCCACCAACCCACCCCGCTCCCCGTAATCATCACATGGAATAATGGTCATATGTTTGTCACTCAAGGTTCGAAAGTTGTCCTCATCGGCGCCGGCGCTGTCGGAACCGCGTACGCCTACGCCATCTTGAACCAGGGTCTGGCAGATCATCTCGCCATCATCGACCTCAACGAGGATCTTGCATGGGCTGAGGTGGAAGACCTCAATCACGCGATCCCGTTTTCTGGCCACCACATGGATGTCACGGTTGGCACCTATGAGGACTGCAAGGATGCGGCACTCGTGGTCAATTGCGCTGGCGTTGCACAGCGCGACGGCGAGACGCGTCTGGATCTTGTGGCGCGCAACGTGAAGATTTTCGAGTCCATCAACAAACAAGTTATGGCCGCCGGCTTCAACGGCATTTACGTCGTGGCCACCAACCCAGTGGATGTGCTGACCTACGTGTCCTGGAAGCAGACCGGACTGCCGTCGAATCAGGTCATCGGCGCAGGCACCGTGCTAGATACGGCGCGTTGGCGCCACAACCTAGGCCAGTACTTCGACATCGCTCCCTCTGCGGTGCACACGCACATCATCGGCGAGCACGGCGACACCGAACTGCCTGTTCTGTCCTCCGGCTCCATCGGTGGCGTTCCCCTCCCCGCTCTGCTCGAGGCGGAAGCCGCCCGCAATCCGGATATTTATAAGCAGATCGACGAGATGTTTGTGCGGACCCGCGACGCTGCCTACGACATCATCAAACGCAAAGGCAACACGTCCTTTGGTGTCGGCAACGCGCTCGCACGCATCACTCGCGCAATCCTGCGAAACGAGGACGTTGTCCTACCGGTCTCTGCGCTTCTTGAGGGCGAGTATGGCCTCAACGACATCTACATCGGCACCCCAACCGTGCTCAACCGTGGCGGCGTGCGCAACGTCGTCGAACTTCGTCTCGACGACACCGAAACCGCCAAGTTCCACCACTCCGCCAAGGTCCTGCGCGAGGTTATCGACAAGGCAGAGATCTAAGAGAATTTGCGTATCGACGACCCCACATCGCCACGCTGTTTAAACTGACCTCCCATTCATCATTCACTTCACTAGGGCGGCAACAGCACGTCCAAGATACGATTCGGTAGGCGACTGACCTCGAATAGCCAAACCAAAAATTGCCACAACCCAACTATGCTGTGTTGACATTCTCATTTACGCCAGATTGAAAGATATTGATTTGTTCATCCGCCCTTTCTACCTAGACACACAAGCATTAGATGACTACATCGCCGGTATCGAAAATGGCCTAACCGAGTCCATTATCGACAAGCAATCAAAAACCTCCCACAACGGTGGCTCAATCGACGCAAAAGTAATTAGCGGTGAAAAGGCTCGTGCTGAAACCGGAGAAAACACCCGCTCATTTAGAGATCATGACACCGCGAAACTTGACCGACTAATTAAGTACGGCCGAGCTAATTGCGAAGCAGCTTCCTGGAACGAAATCCTCGAACCGGACACCTCATTCCAACACATTCGCACCGGAGAAATGATCGAGTGGGAATGCGATGTTTATCTCTCAGAAATTAGCGAGATCCTCGCTAACAACGAACTTCCGGGCAGCTTACGTTCACTTGCAAAGGTCGCACCACTCACCAAGATATTCGGCTCACCACAGAACGATCTCCCAGATTCCGAACAATTTAACCAAATGGCGGATTTTATGGATGGCGTTAACTTGAAACCGATCCTTATCGGAGAAGACGACGCCACTGCCTGGCGAATCGTGGGAACCCTACAGCAAGACCATATTCGTACTAAAGATGGCTTCGATGACAGGGCCCGAATTGTGGCAAAAGTCCGAAAGAAGATTCCAGAAGGACGTTGGTTTTCATTGCATGCAGCATCCGGGATACCTATGAGCCGCGAACAGCGCAGAGCTGCAGGCCGCAAAGGACCATCAACCGCTGAGGAACAAAACCAGTTTCTGGAGGGGCCACTGTTAGTCGTGGACTACCTGGCAGTCTATATCTAGAACTCAGGACACGAGAACATAATCTAATCCGCATTCGATCATCTGTTCTATTTTCAGGCGGAATGCATCGGCCCCACTTGTAAATTAAGGAAACATGAAGAGCATAGAACTTTTTGCAGGTGGCGGTGGCTTACTTTTGGGGTCGTCCTTAGCAGGATTTCACCACTTGGCAGCTGCTGAGTGGAACAAATGGGCCACTGCAACCCTTCGCAATAATATCTCCGACGGCTACCCCCTCATTCAGGGCCTTGAAGTGATAGAAGGCGATGTACGGTCAATCAATTGGAATCAATTCAACAAACACGAAATTGATTTAGTCTCGGGAGGACCACCCTGTCAGCCTTTTTCCATGGGAGGAAAAGCGAAAGCCGACAACGACCCCCGAGACATGTTTCCTGCAATGACAGCCGCAGTTGCCGACCTAAAGCCGCGAGCTTTCATCGTAGAGAACGTTAAAGGTCTTACACGCGCCGCTTTCACCGATTATTTTTCCTTCATCAAGCTAAGGCTTAACTACCCGATGGTCCGCGCACGTCAAGGAGAATCCTGGCTGGAGCATTACAAACGTCTCAAGCAGGTCGACAACACTGGGGGCGCACAAGATCTCGAGTACGATGTGGTGACTACCATCGTTAACGCAGCAGACTACGGAGTCCCCCAGCACCGACACCGCGTGTTTATGGTTGGGTTTAGATCCGATATAGAAACCGGATGGAGTTTTCCGGAACCGACGCACAGTGGAACCGCCCTTCAGCAAACCCAGATATCTGGTGAATACTGGGAGCGACACAAAACACCCCAACGAGATCAAGTTGTTTTACAGCGCCCCGGGAAGGGAAATCCGAATCTCAAGCCATGGCTTACCGTGCGAGACGCGCTAGAAACCATGCCCGAGCCTCGTCAAGACGGCACTCCAGGCTGGCTTGATCACCGATTCCAGCCTGGAGCTAGGGTTTACCCCGGCCATACGGGGAGTTACATAGACGAACCATCTAAAGCGCTAAAAGCAGGAGCACATGGGGTTCCGGGTGGCGAAAATATGATTCGGTTTCCAGATGGATCGGTTCGCTACTTCAGCATTAGGGAAGCAGCAAGGATTCAGACCTTCCCAGATGGGTATGCCCTTCACGGTGCATGGGGCGAGGCTATGCGGCAGTTAGGGAATGCTGTTCCAGTAAGACTAGGACGGGCAGTTGCCGAGTCAGTAGCAGAACATCTTGCGCTTGATACAGCTATTAAACAACGTAAATTCACCGACCTTCCTCTCGTAAAGGCAGTCGTCTAATGTCCGCATTTGATCCACTTTCCTACGAAAACCTTGGCATATCCATCTCGAGAGCGCTTGATGAGCAACCGGTGGTTCCACTAACTGAAATCAAGCGGTTTCATGGTGCTGGGGTGTATGCGCTCTACTACACCGGTGATTTCCCTGCGTACGAACGAATTGCGCTGGCCAATAGAGAGAATCCCGGCACGTGGGCAATCTATATCGGGAAGGCCGAAGCAGAGAGCCACCGAAAGGGAGATCCCGATCAACAAAACGTTCTTGACGGTCCAAAATTATTCAACCGTATACAGAATCATCGAAAGTCCATTGAATCAGCGAACAATCTCGATGTTCATGATTTTTCGGTGAGATATCTAGTCGTAGCTCCGACTTGGGTTCAGCTCGCCGAAATAATTGCTATTCGGCTGCATCACCCGGTCTGGAATTCGCTTATCGACGGCTTCGGAAACCACGATCCTGGCTCAGGTCGGAGAAACGGGTTGCGGCCAAGATGGGACACTCTTCATCCTGGTAGGTCCTGGGCGAAGCTCCTTCGAGAACGACCAGAGCCACTTTCAGTTGTTGAAGAAGAGCTGGAAAACTATCTGAGAATGTACGAGCCAACAACACCGAAGTAGCAGGATTCTCTTCTACTTCATCCCGCTCTCAATGCACGTTGAATTGAACAGAAGGATTTCTTTTCTTTTGCGGTGCTGTAATCACAGATAATCACTAGGGTTTTTAACCCAATTTTGAATGGGTAACCACCGCATACTCCCCCACCTCCGCGGCGAAGCAGGTGTCGTGGCAGGTGAAGATCACCGCCTGACCGCGTGCCAGGCCTGCTGCGATGAGGGCGTGGGCACGCTCGCGGGAGGGGATGTCGAGGCCGACGTCGGGCTCGTCGAGAAGCACAAGGTCACGCCCCTGGGCAAACACCTGGGCAAGCTGTGCGAGCCGGAAATGCGCTGACGGCAGGTCCAACGGGTGGGCGTCTGGGTCTAGGCCTAGTGCAGCGACGGCATCGTCGTTGCCGATGAACCGACCCACGGTGGATTCTGCGAGCTGGTCTGCGGCGCGCTGCAACGCCAGCGACACGGTCACGCCGCGAGTCTGTTCCAGGCCCGGGTTGTCGTCGAGGCCAGCCATCGCGCGAAGGAGCGTTGTCTTGCCGGCGCCGTTGTCGCCACGTAGCCATACGGCCTCGCCGGGGCGAACGGTCAAGTGCACTGGGCCGGCGGTGAACGATGGCTCTGACGTGGTGCGGAACTGCCACCACTTGCGGGATGTTTCGCCGCGCGCTGCGGAGACTTCGCCGAGGTTGATCGGTTCATCAGTTGCTGTGACGCGGTCAGGCAACTGCAGATTCGGGTTGGGTGGGACGTTCGGCTGGAGGATGCCACCGACAAGTCCGAGTGCGGCCGAGTCGATGTTGCGAAGCCGTGTGCCCAGGATGACCACCTTCGACGGCAGCGAAGCCAGCAGTTCGGTGATGCGGGTGCAGGAGGTTGGGTCGAGGCCGGCGAAGGGGTCGTCGAGAAGCACAATGCCCGGCTCGAGCACCGCAACGGCTGCGATGGCGAGGCGTCGCGTTTGGCCACCGGAAAGCTGCGCTGGGTTGCGCTCGGCGAGATCGCTCAGACCTGCGGCGAGAAGGATGCGCTCGCAACGCTTGCGCATCTCGTCGGCGGGAATGCCGCGCTGCTCGAGGCCGAGAGCGACTTCTTCGATGACGGTATCGCGAAGATACGACACGTGCGCGGTGGCGTCCTGTTGAACTACGGCGGCGTGATCCCACTCGCGGTGCACTTGCGCTGCCAGGGTGGTCAGGCCTGCTCCAGAGTTACCGATCACCTGCACCGCGCGGTGCTCGTTGAGCGTCTGGGTGAGCAATGTCAGATCCACAGCACGACCCCCAAACACGCAAGCGGGATGAGGATGCGGGCGGCACGCTGGATGCGGCTGTCGTGGACAGGGTGCAGCACGGTGCGAGGGCCGGTGAGGTCGTAGCCTGCGGTCTCTAAGGCTTGGCCGCGAGCACCGGCTTGGGTGAGCAACTCTGTAAGCACCGGCATGATCAGGTTCGGGACCACGGTTTTTACGGTGATGCGCTCGCCTTTGAGCCGGTTGGCGTCGCGAACGATCCGGGCGCGGTGTGCACCTTGGGGGCCGAGTTGCAGTGTCGTGCCGGCGATGTATCCGATCCGGTTGCCACCCGGTGCTGCCTGCAGCGCCTTGGCCAGGTCCGGGGTGCGCGACCATGCGACGGCCGCGAGCAGGCTGGCAATCAGTGCGGTGAAGCGTGCGGCTAACTCCCCTGCTGTGGCAAGTCCGTCGCTAGTAAGCAGCGGCGCGATGCGATGCTCACCGTAGGGCGCGTGGATGAGCACCATGGATGCGGCAACCGGGGCGGCAAGCAACGCGGTGGCCGCAATGAGCGCGACGTTGCGGGTGCGCCACGTCCCCAGCACCATTGCCGCGGCCAGCACTGCGAGTGAAACTTCTGGCCGGTTCAGCCCGAGCACCAGAATCCAGCCCGACGCCCCGATGGCCAAAGCGGTCAACGGGTTCACACGGGTTGAAGGACTCAGACGGTCTGCCACGGAAGTGCTTTACGCCTCAGGTGTCGATGCTGGTGCGACAGGTTCTTGTGGCGCGAAGGCAGCCACGGTGCGCTTCGGCAGCGCCTTCACTGTGGCGTAGGCGATGAACAGGACAATGAGCTTATCCACCGGGTCAGAGATGAACGCCTGGGTGGTTACCGATGCGATCAGGGACCCACCCATTTCGCGGAACAGGCTCACCAGTGCGCCGGTGCCCACGCCGGCGGTGCCGCCGTAGACGTACGCAGCGACAGGGGCTGCGACCATGCCGCCAACAACGCCGAGCACAAGGCCAAAGCCGACCACGGTGCCAGGGTTACGGAACGCGTTGAAACGGTGGATGAACACACCGGCGAGCCAGCCGACCAAGGCCGCACCCGCAGCAAACGGCAAGGCAGCCGGGTTGACCAGACCCCACACCACGTTGTTCAGCGCGCCGGTGGCCATGCCCGCAACCGGGCCGGCCAGGGCTGCGACCAGCACGGTGCCCACGGAGTCGAGGTACAGCGGCAGACCAATCGAGCCGACGATCTCGCCGATGACGGAGTTGATGATGATCGCAATCGGAATCAGCCCGAGCGTGCGCGCCGGCAACACAGGGACGATGGCCACGAGTAGCAGCAGGGTGCCCACGCCGTAGCCCGCCAGCAACGTGATGCCAGGACCGGAGCCAGTGACCTGATCCCAGTCAGCGGGGCGGACAAGAACGAAGTAGAGCCAGGTCGCCGCGATAATCAGCGCGCCAAGGGCAACGAGAACGCGACGCAGCGGGGTCCACTGCGCCTTCTGCGAGTTTTGAGAAGTGGTGTGTGACATGGAACTTTCCGTAATTCTCACGGGCAAATGAACAATTGCGCCCCTGCCTATGTCACCTCGGCAGGAACGTTCAGATCAGGCAGTGTAGCAGTTAGTCGTCCGCTTTGAGGTGGCGCAGTTCCATAAGACTCGCGTCCCCCGCCGCCACACGTGCATGGATCTCACAGGCCCATTCGAAGGACTCCCACGCGGCCTCAATGTCCGCGTCGGTGACTAAGCGTGCGTTGGGTTCGCGCTCCCAAATGTCGCGCAGATCTGCCACAGAGGTGCCGCGGGTGAGGTCGGAATCGGCCTCGACGGCGATCGTCGTCAAGCAATGCTCAACGTCCACCGCACCAAGCGCGATGAGCACCGTGAGCAAGTCGTGGATCTGCGCACGATAGCCCTCCCCGACCTCCTCGTGGAACTCGAAGTAGAACCGCACAATGTCACCCAAGTGCTGGGCAATCGGGCTCGCGCCTAGCTTTGCGACGACCCCCTCCAACCGCTCAGGCTCAAGCACCATCTTCTCCGTCACACCCAGTGAACACAGCGTGATCGGGGTCGGTGTCATGTCGAACACATCGGCAGCCGCGTGCGGATCAACCCAGAAGTTCCACTCCCCCGTCGGCGTGGTGTTGCCCGGATAGTTCACCGCCCCGCCCATCACCGTGATGTGCTTCAGGCGCGCGAAATGCTGTGGGTGGGCGTGGGCGAAAAACGCCAAGTTGGTCATGGGACCGGTGATGATGAGGTGCAGATCGTCAGTACCGCGCTCAATCGCGTCGATCCACAGGGCTTCCCAGTCGTGCTCGACGTGACGCTGCGGCGCAGTGGCATAGCCCAGCCCCGTGTCGCCGTGGGTTTCTGGCGTGGTGGTCAGCTCCACCTCAAGCGGCGCCGGTACTCCAGCGGCGAGAGAGATAATCGGCAAACCGCACAACGACAGGATCCATGCGGCGTTCTTGGCACACTGGTCGGCGTCGACGTTGCCGGCAGTCGTGGTCACGCACTCAAGCTCATGGATGCCTGCCTGCGTGGCCGCGGTCAGCCAGATGAGGGCTAAGGTGTCGTCGATACCCGGGTCGCAGTCCAGAATTACTCTCATCGTGGCTCCTTCACCATCGTTTCCTTACCGATGATCAGCCACACCACAGCCGCCACCGCACACATTGCACCGCATACGCCGAACGCGGCAGTAAAGCCTGCGGTCTGCGCAATCGCACCGACAACCACAGGTGCGAAAATCTGGCCCGCATCCTGCGTCATCTGGAATGTGGATAACACCTTACCGCCGGAGCGTTCATTGCCAATGATGTCCGCCAACGCTGCCTGAATGGACGGGCTCATCGTGCCGGAAGCCACGCCGGCCAGCACCGACCAGATCATGAGCGGCCAGAAACTCGTCGCCGTGCCAAGCACCACCGTAAACACTGCAGACATTGCCATGCCCGCAAAGATCATCGGGCGCCTGCCAAAATGATCCGACATACGCCCGGAAAACTGCAGCATGATCGCCATGCCGAGCGCGAACGCCGTAAGCGCGAAACCAGCCGCTGCCCCGCCTTGCTCAAACACCGCGGCGGCAAAGAGCGGCAACACCGCCACGCGTGCACCCATATTCACAAACCCATTGGTAAACGCCGCGACCAGCAATCCCCTGTAGGTGGGCACCTTCCAGGCGCTCCGCAGCCGCATCGCGGGCTTCGCCTTCGGCAACGCCTTCGCACCTGGACGCGGCTGTGTAAGCCACGCGACGAGGCCGGCCGCAATCGCGACCGCCACGCCATAAATGGCAAACGGGATACGGAAACCCAAATACGACAACGCTGCGCCCACGATCGGACCGAACACATTGCCCACAAGAAATGCCGAAGCGTACAACGCGTTCGCGCGGCCACGGATCGAAGGATGCGTCACCCGCACAATCAGTGCCTGCGCCGACAACGTAAACATCGTCGAGCCGAAACCCGCGATGAACCGCAACGCAAGAATCTGCCAATACGCCTGGGCAAACGCCACGAAGAACGTGGAGACAGCCACAATGCTCAAGCCTGTGAGGTAGATCGGGCGCGAGCCCAGTTTGTCCACCAGCACACCCGCGCCGGGCGCACCAAGCAACCTGGCAAGAGCAAACACAGACACGACCGCACCTGCTGCGGCCATGGATACGTTGAAACTTCCCGCAAACTGCGGGAGAACCGGAGCGATTAACCCGTACCCGAGCGCAACAATGAAGGCGGCGCCCGTGAGCACCCAAATGGTGCGGGGTATCGACGGTTTCACCACCTTATTCGCACTCATAAACAGCAAGGTTACACAACGCGTCAAATAACCGTATCGCCCATATGTTCGAATACGTACCGGGTGGTGTCGGGGCCACTTTTAGTGTTTGAGCCATGAAGTTGAACGCAAAGAATGCCCTGTCCATGTTCCGCACCTCCCCCACTGTGGATGCCGATGCATACGCCAGTGCCGATTCCTTGGCTGCTGAAATCCGAGACCTCTTCCCCGAGAAGCTGCACGCCATCAACGCGATGATCCACCACCCGCGCTCGCTGTCTCGCCCGGCTGCGACCTGGCGGCCACCGGTGATATCGCTACCCCGGATAGACAACGGTCCGACGCTGTCGTTGGCGGTCACGCGGCGGCGTGTTGGCCCGCGCGCCCGCGCTCGTATTCAGGGATACGGGCAGCGCCACATTCCGGCCTACTTGATCGAACTGCGCGTGACCGATGCCGCGGGGGTTCCCGTGGACACGTTGCTTGCCGAGTCCTGGGTGCGCGCGGTCATCCCCGATGATGCTGCCCACACCGTCCACGAAATTCCGGGGGCGAAGGCAGCAAGTTACGTCTGGCTCGTCGACGGGGCGTTCACCCCGATCGAGTCGCCCTCCTCCATGTTCGAAGGACTCAGCGCGGCTTAGTCCTCGTCGTCCTCGTCGAAGTCTTCGTCGTCGAGATCCTCATCATCCTCATCATCGAGGTCCTCGTCGTAGTCTTCGTCGTCTTGGCCGAAGATGTCGTAGACGTCCGGCTCGTCAATCTCGTCGTCGACTGGAAGCAGCTGCGCCTCCCATTCCTCTGCCTGGTCGGCGGCGAGCGACAGCACGTCAAAGAGGCGGTCGAAGTCGGTGAAGCTGCCCAGCTCGAGCTTCTCTGCGTCGGCAACCGCCTCGTCATGGATGACGTCAAACAGACGTGCGCGGTCCTCCTCAGACAGTTCCGCATCGCCGTCGGACTCCCACAACTCGCCCTCGGCGTCCTCGATGACATCGTCGTAGTCATCCGGGAGTGCAACGAAGGTCACTGTGGCGCTCGGCACGCCGTTGACGGCTTCGACGACGACCTGCAACTCGGCATTCGCGCCCACTTCGGCGCGCACCTGCTGCGGGTTGACGTGGTCCTGGAAGAACTCGAGATCCCCAATGCGCTCGTCCGTGCTTTCCAGCAGGTCGCGCAGCACTGTTACCACCTGGTCGGTCGCCATGTGCTCAGCAACAGCAGCCACCGCTGCCTCCACGGAGAACACCACAGCGACTAAGACGGCCTCAAACTCATCGTCGTCCTCGTCCACGTCAGCCGCGGCGATGTACACGTTCGCTGCCGGCAGGTGCGGATCAATTTCCACAAACTGCAATTCCAACGCCGCAGACATGGGGACAAACATCGTGTCCCCGCCTACGCGCGACTCAATACCGTCGCGGTCCAACGCGGCCGCGATGTCCTCGAAAAAGCTCATGACAGTGGGTTCCTTCCGCATTGACCTTCAGACTGGCTTCAGCCTAGCCACGTTCGCTGGCGCGTGCCTGGAATTATCATCGCGGATGTCATAAATCCGTCCGGCTAATTCCCCACTCGCGCATGTCAAACGACTCCCACGCGGTGCGTTGTTCGGCTTTCGGGTCGTATTCCACACGCATGCCGTACTCAAACACCGCAGTCGCACGCCCCGGGTCGTCGCCACGCTTAAACCCGTAGCTGGGCCACTCCGTACCAGGTGTGCCGGTGTGGAAGAACGTGCCCCAGTGGTACTGCATGAGCCGGCTGACCTCTTGGAACGTGTCCCGCGGCCCGAAGCGATCCAGTTTGGAGGTCACTGTGGCAAAGGGATCGCCATAGACCGCCACAAGGTCAGCTGCGTGAATCGCGCCGAGGCCCAACTTGCGCATCGCGGCAGATGCGTAGGCGAACCGATACATATAGGTCGGCGCAACCATGCGGTGCGCGGTGGCCAGGATGACACTCGGGGCCCAGAACACGGCGTCTGCCATCAACTCCGCAAAATCGCCGCGTGCGCCGACATCGTCGTACGCCTCGATGACATCCAGCGCATTGTCCGGGTCAAACACGTTCAACGCCCGGCGCGCAGCACGTTGGCGCTGGCGGGAGGTTTGGTAGATGGCTTTGGTGAAACTGGCTTCGTCGGAGTTGGTTCCCACGATCAGTGGCACGCGGGCTTGCTCGCCGGCGTTGAACGTGTCAATGGGGTGTTGGGGCAGGCTGGCACTGTCCAGGGTGGGCATGAAGCTGATGTTGAATTGCAGCGCTTCCTTGCTGTTAAACATCAGTGATTGCCCGGCGCGCACGAGGGTTTCTGCGGGGATGTCGCGCAGCTGGTCAAGGGTGGTGTCTGGTGCGAGCCCGAGTTTCCTGATGAGGGCTTGGACCCACCTGGCGGCTTGGCGCCTCGAGTGGACGCTGGCCGGTGGCGGGGACTGCGCGATTGCGCGGTGGAACAGGCCGCGGGCATCGGGTGCGCACATGAGATGCAGCACGGCAGCACCGCCTGCCGATTCGCCCATGATGGTCACAGCATCTGGGTCGCCGCCGAAGGCTGCGATGTTGTCCCGGATCCACCGCAGGGCGAGGATCTGGTCGCGGATAGCGGGGTTGGCCACGCAGTCGTCGCCAAGCGATCGCACATCGAGGTAGCCGAGCACGCCGAGGCGGAAGTTTAAGGAGACGTAGACAATGTTCGTCGCGGCGGTGAGGCGATGACCTTGGAGGACTTTTTCGTGGCTGGCGCCGGTGACAAAAGTGCCGCCGTGGAAACAGACAACGACAGGCAAGACCTCATCAGTGTCGGGCCTGACGATGTCTAAGTTGAGGCAGTCCTCCGAACCAAGCACCGTGCCACGGATGCCGAAGGTGCCTTGCATGGCGGGTGGGCCGAAGCGTGTGCAGTCGCGCACCCCAGGCCAGGGTTGGACGGGTTTCGGTTCGCGGAACCGGTGAGTACCAGCGGTGTTGGCGCCGAATGGCACGCCACGCCAGGTGCGCATTCCGGTGTGCGGGTCGACTTGACCGCGCACGGCTCCGGCCGTTGTCTGTACGACTGGTTGGCGGCGCGCATTCATGCGTTCAAGCCTAGAGCGTTTCCGCCCGGTCTTCCCGGGATATGAAGTCGTTCTATGCTGTACCAATTACCCATCGCCAGTTCACGGCAGGAGGATAAACGTGTTCGGTAAGAAGAAATCAACGCAGATCGACGAGGCGGAGCTCCGCAAGGAAATCGTGGTCGCGCTGCAGGAAAATTCAGCGCAGCTGGAAAAGGACGCGGGCAAACTCGGTCGTGTTTTCATCGGCGCGGTGGACAAGGCCGTGCGACTGCAGACCTCTGTGATCCGCGGGTATGTGGATTGGTTGCGCCGCGACAACCCGGATAAGTCGCCGGCACAGATCCAGGCGATTATGGATAAGCATCTGAAAAACACCGTCACGGGCACCGGTGCCGGTGTGGGTGCCGCTGCGGCAGTACCAGGCGTTGGCCTGTTCACAGGTGCTGCTGCTGTGGCCGGCGAGTCCGCCCTCTTTCTGGATCTCGCGGCGTTTTACGCCATGTCATCGGCATATTTGCGTGGCGACGACATCTCCGACGCCGAGCACCGCCGCGCCATCGTGCTGACCACGCTGATGGGTACGAAGGGCCTGGCAATCGTGGATACGCTGCTCGGCGAAAACTCCCGCAAGCTGCCTGGCAAGGCCACCCTGTCGCGCTTTTCTGGCCCGACGCTCAATGAGACCAACAACGTGCTGCAGCGCATGGCTATGCGTTCGCTGCGTCGTTCCATGCGTCGCGCCTGGCTGGGCAAGATGCTGCCGCTCGGCCTGGGTGCGATTGCCGGTACGACGGTGAACCGCAAGCTGGCCGGCAACATCATCGATAACATTCAGCAGGCCCTCGGCCCGGTGCCGCTGCAGTTTGCCACCCCGCTCGAGCCCGAAGACACGGCCGATGAGACCGGTCGCATCAAGGGTGGCTTCAACCCGAAGGAATTCGCTGCATGGATTTTGAAGATCTTCCGCGACGGTAAGGACAGTAGCGGGAAGGACAGCAACGACAAGGAACATGAGGACCACTAGCCCACTTCTTACCCAATCGCTCAAGGCGAACCGCGCGCCTGCCGCCGTCGCGTTCGCCGCTGCCATCTTGGCGGCGCTCACCCGCGTGGCCGAGCCCGCTCTTACTGGCCAAGCGATTGATATTGCCACCGGGAATGCGGACGGTTCCGTTGCCCGCGTGGCATGGCTGATGGTGGCAGTCGCAGCGGCCACCTACGTCCTAAGCATCATCCGGCGCACCACCTCCGGTCGCCTTGCCACGACCTCGCAACACTGGTTGCGCACCAAGATCCTGCGCACACTGCACCGCCTGGACGGGCCGGGACAGGACAAGATCGTGACCGGCCAGATTGTCTCGCGCTCGATCTCGGATCTGAACATGTACCAGATGGTCCTGGACACCCTGGCGATGATGCTCACGCGCATCGTGCAACTAGCAGCCACCTTGATCGTCATGCTGAGCATGGACGTCGCACTGACCGCGATGTCGCTGGCACTGCTGCCCGTGCTCCTGTGGGAGGCCAACCGGTCGCGCAAAACGCTCTACGCAGCAACGTGGGTCAACCAGCACGCCACCGCAGAACTTGCAGAGCACGTCGAACAAACCGTCTCCGGCGTGCGCGTGGTCAAGGCGTTCGGGCAGGAACAGCGCGAGATCGACCAGCTCGACAACCTTGGCCGCCACCTCTACGCGGTCAAGATGCGCGCAGCAAAACTCACCGCACGCTTCCAGCCGGTACTGTCCCAGCTGCCCAAGGTTGCACTCGTGGTCACCATCATCGCCGGTGGCATGCTCGCCATCCACGGAAGGATCTCCATCGGCCAGTTCGTCGCATTCACCGCGTACCTGACCACGATGACGTCCACCCTGTCGATGCTGACCAACCAGTACGTCCGCATGCAGATGGGTATGAGCTCCTTCGACAGGCTCGCGGATGTGCTGGCACTCGCACCTGAAGAGTCCACCGCAAACTCCACCGTGAATTCCACCGTGAATTCCACCGAAAACTTGCCTGCCGAACCCGGCCTGCACTTTAGCGACGTGCACTTTTCCACCGGTGGCCACAACGTCTTAAACGGCTTCACCCTTTCGGTCGCGCCGGGCGAGACCGTTGCAATGGTCGGCCCGCCCGGCGCGGGTAAAACCATGGCGGTGCAGCTAGCTGGCGGGTTCTACACCCCGGATACGGGCACGGTCACCGGTGGCGATGTGGTCTGTGTTTTCGACGACGCCTTCCTTTTCTCTTCCTCCGTGCGCGACAACATCGCCATGGGCGCTGCCGACAACATGTCGCCGGACGAACTTGATGTCGCGGTGCGTGAGGCGGCACGCCTCGCCCTGGCAGACGAGTTTATCGAGCGCCTCCCCGACGGCTACGACACCCAGGTCGGTGAGCGTGGCCTCACACTTTCCGGCGGCCAGCGCCAGCGCATCGCACTCGCCCGCGCGCTCATGTCAAAACCGAAGGTGCTCGTGCTTGACGACGCCACCAGCGCCATCGACTCCATCAACGAAGCCAACATCTTGGCCAACCTGCGCGAAGCACTCAGCGACATCGCAGTGCTGACCGTGGCCCACCGCCAATCAACGGTGGATCATGCGGATCGGGTAGCGGTGGTGCGCGGTGGGGTCGTCGTCAAGCAAGGGCCCCGCGACGAGGTCATGGCAACCGACGAGTATCGCGCCTCCATGGACCCGGAGTCCGAAACGCTGTACGAGGAGGTTGGCGACCTGTGGCCCGAAGTGGACACCGAACCCCAGGAACGCGTGATCGTGCCGACGAGCGGGCGCGCCTCCACCATCAACGCCACCCCGGAACTGCTCGCGCGTGTGGAGCGCCTCCCGGAAGCGCGCGAACTGCCAGATCTGGCCGAGCAGACACTGACCCGCCTGCGCACCCCGTCGAGCGAATTCCACATCCGCGACATGCTCAAGGCCGTGCGCTGGCTCATCGCTGGCACCGTCGCCCTGCTGATTGTGGGCGTGCTGGCGGACTTGGCCTTCCCCACCATCGTGCGCGCCGCCGTGGACCGCGGCATTACCCCAAGTAACCAGGAGAACCTGATCAACGCGGGGCTCATTGCGCTCGGTGTGGTCGCGATCGCCTGGGCCTCGGATGCACTCATGACTGTTTTGTCGTCGCGCTCCGGCGAACGCCTCCTCTACGGGCTGCGCCTGCGCTCCTACGCGCACCTGCAGCAACTGGGGTTGAGTTACTTCGAATCGCGACTGTCCGGCAAGATCATGACGCGCATGACCACGGACATCGACACCTTGTCGAGCTTCCTACAAACCGGGCTTGCCCAGGCGATTGTCGCCGTCGGCTCTCTCGTGGGCGTGATCGTTATGCTCGTTGCCACAGACGGCGAACTCACCCTCATTGCACTGACCGCCGTCCCGGTGATTGTCACCGCCACCTGGGCGTTCAGAGTCTTCTCCAAGCGCTACTACCAGGCCTCACGCGAACAGATCTCCACGGTCAACGGCGAGTTCGCGGAACTCATCGGCGGCATCCGCACCACCCAAACCCACCGCGCGCAGACCCACTTCGAAGCGCACTTCACCGCCCTAAGCGACGAATACCGCCACCTGCGCATGCGCTCCGTCACCCTGGTCGCGCTGTACTTCCCAGGCATGCACTTCATCTCCCAAACCATGACCGCCGTCATCGTCGGCTTTGGTGCGGGACGCATCGCCGACGGATCGCTGTCCGTCGGTGTGCTCGTCGCATTCACCATGTACCTCGGCCAGCTCTACGGCCCTATCCAGCAGCTTGGCCAAATCTTCGACTCCTGGCAGCAAGCCACCGTCAGCTTCGACCGCATCCGCGCACTCCTTGCCCAGCGCACCACCGTCCCCGACACCGGCACCAACCCGGGTGCTCACAGCGCCGCAAGTGGGCCATTGCTTTTCGACGACACCACCTTCTCCTATTCAGCCTCCACCGATACAGACGCCTCCCCCGTGATTGACCACATGGACCTGACCATCGAGCCAGGTACCACCGTGGCACTCGTCGGCCCTACCGGCGCAGGCAAATCCACCGTGGTCAAACTGCTCGCCCGGTTCTACGACCCCACTTCCGGTGAGGTGCGCGCATCCGGCACAAACATCGCGCAGTTCCCGCTTGCAGACTGGCGCCGCGCACTCGCCCAGGTCCCGCAGGAGTCCTACCTGTTCCCCGGCACCGTCGCGGACAACATCGCCTACGGCGCGCCGGGCGCGACCCCAGAGGAGATCGAGGCGGCGGTGAACCGCATTGGCGCGCTCGGTGTCGTCGATACGATCCCCGGCGGCTTCAACGCGCGCGTCGGTGAACGCGGCCGAGGCTTGAGTTCCGGGCAGCGCCAGATCATCGCACTCGCACGCGCGGAGATGCTCTCCCCTGCCGTGCTGCTTCTCGACGAAGCCACCGCCACCCTTGATCCCGCAACCGAACGCGCGGTACTCGACGCCGCCGACCGCGCAACCTCGGGCCGCACGTCAGTGGTCGTCGCACACCGCCTCGCAACCGCTGCGCGGGCCGACCGAATACTCGTCATCGACGAAGGACGTATCATTGAGGACGGTTGCCACGAGGACCTCCTCACCGCCGGCGGTAGGTATGCCCAAATGTGGGCTGCCAACCGCTAACGGGGGTGAAAGACGGAAACCCCGTGGACAGGAACAACCCAAGTTCGCGCCATATCAGCGCGGACGATTACAGTCAAAGAAACGTTCCGCGAAATCGAAACAGAAGGAAGGCGAGAACCTGCCGTGAGCAGCGAAAACACGTTCGGCCAGAACAGCTGGCTGGTTGACGAGATGTTCCAGCAGTACAAGGACGACCCGAACTCGGTCGACGCCGAATGGCGTGAACTGTTTGAGAAAAAGGGTGCACCGAAGACCGCTAATGGCACGTCCAACGTCACCCCTTCGCAGGCAGGTGCAAGCCAGGCGAAGACCGACCCGAAGGTTGCCCGTTCCACCGGCGCACCTTCGCAGGATGGTCGCGAGACCAAGGTCGACGAGGCCGCAGCAAAGGTCTCTAACCGCCCGCAGCGCACCCTGCCGAAGCCGAAGGCCTCCCCGCTGGACAAGATCGCACAGGTCGAGGTCGAGCCGGGCGAGTTCCAGCTCAAGGGCGCATTCCGTGCGATTGCGAAGAACATGAACGAGTCGCTTGAGGTGCCGACGGCGACGACCGTGCGAGACATGCCGGTCAAGCTCATGTTTGAGAACCGCGCGCTGATTAACGACCATCTCAAGCGCACCCGTGGCGGCAAGGTTTCCTTCACCCACATCCTGGGCTACGCCATCGTCCTGGCGACGAAGCTGCACCCGGACATGAACAAGAACTACAAGGAGGACGGCAACAAGTCCTTCGCCATCCAGCCGGAGAACGTCAACCTCGGCCTGGCTATCGACCTTCCGGGCAAGAACGGTTCCCGCTCCCTCGTCGTCGCTGCGATCAAGGAGTGCGAGAAGAAGTCCTTCTCCGAGTTCGTTGACGCATACGAGGACATCGTCGCTCGTGCACGCGACGGCAAGCTGACCATGGATGACTTCTCCGGTGTCACCATCCAGCTCACCAACCCAGGCGGCATCGGCACCCGCCACTCCATCCCGCGCCTGACCAAGGGCCAGGGCACCATCGTCGGCGTTGGCGCTATGGATTACCCGGCAGAGTTCGCCGGCGCTTCCGAGGACCGCCTCGCCGAGCTCGGCGTTGGCAAGCTGGTCACGCTGACCTCCACCTACGACCACCGCGTCATCCAGGGTGCAGAGTCCGGCGAGTTCCTGCGCGATATTTCGCAGCTGCTTATCGACGACAAGTTCTGGGACAACATCTTCCAGTCCCTGCAAATCCCGTACTCCCCGCTGCGCTGGGCACAGGATCTTCCGAACACGGGCATCAACAAGGACACCCGTGTCATGCAGCTCATCGAGGCATACCGCTCCCGCGGCCACCTCATCGCTGACACCAACCCGCTGCAGTGGCACCAGCCGGGCCTGCCGAAGCCGGATTCCCGTGACCTGCTCATGGAAACCCACGGCCTGACCCTGTGGGACCTGGACCGCACCTTCCACGTCGGTGGCTTCGGCGGCAAGGAGCAGATGACGCTGCGCGAGGTTATGGCGCGCCTGCGCTCCTCCTACACCTTGAAGGTCGGCTCCGAGTACTCCCACATCTTGGACCGCGACGAGCGCGAATGGCTGCGCGACCGCGTCGAAGCCGGCATGCCGAAGCCGACCGGTGCAGAGCAGAAGTACATCCTGCAGAAGCTCAACGCCGCTGAGGCCTTTGAGAACTTCCTGCAGACGAAGTACCTCGGCCAGAAGCGCTTCTCCCTCGAGGGCGCAGAAACCCTCATCCCGCTGATGGACGCCATCATCGACACCGCTGCAGGCCAGGGCCTGGAAGAGGTTGTCATCGGCATGCCGCACCGTGGCCGCCTGAACGTGCTGTTCAACATCGTGGGCAAGCCAGTTGCAACGATCTTCAACGAGTTCGAAGGCAACATGCGCGCAGCCCAGCAGGGTGGCTCCGGCGACGTGAAGTACCACCTCGGCTTCGAGGGCGAGCACATCCAGATGTTCGGCGACGGCGAGATCAAGGTCTCCCTGGCTGCGAACCCGTCCCACCTTGAGGCAGTCGACCCGGTGCTCGTCGGTATGGCGCGCGCCAAGGAAGACCAGATCAAGGCTGCCAAGGGCCGCGAGGACCACCCGGTGGTTCCGCTCATGCTCCACGGCGACGCATCGTTCACCGGCCTGGGCATCGTCCAGGAGACCCTGAACCTGTCCCGCCTGCCGGGCTACACCGTCGGCGGCACCATCCACATCGTGGTGAACAACCAGATCGGCTTCACCACCACCCCGGATTCCGGCCGTTCCTCCTACTACGCCACCGACCTGGCCAAGGGCTTCGACTGCCCGGTGTTCCACGTCAACGGCGACGACCCGGAGGCAGCCGCATGGGTTGCGCAGCTCGCTACCGAGTACCGCCGCGAGTTTGGCAAGGACGTCTTCATCGACCTCATCTGCTACCGCCTGCGCGGCCACAACGAGGCTGATGACCCGACCGTGACCCAGCCGGTCATGTACGAGCGCATCAACAACCACCCGTCGGTGCGTACCCGCTACACCCAGGACCTCATCGGCCGTGGCGACATCACGCAGGAAGACGCAGAGAAGGCTGCACAGGACTTCCACGACCAGCTCGACGCTGTCTTCACCGACGTGAAGTCCGAGAAGGGCAAGCCGAGCGAGCAGACCGGTATTACCGATTCCCAGAAGCTCACCCGCGGCCTGGACACGAACATCTCCGAAGAGCAGTTCAAGCGCCTCGCAGACGCGTACGCCAACCTGCCGGAGGACTTCACCCCGAACAAGCGTCTGAAGTCCGTCCTGTCCAAGCGCGGCGGCTCGTTCACCGACGGCGACATCGACTGGGGCTGGGGCGAACTGCTCGCCTTCGGTTCCCTGGCTGAGCAGGGCAAGTTTGTCCGCCTCGCCGGTGAGGACTGCCAGCGCGGTACCTTCACCCAGCGTCACGCTGTGCTGTACAACCCGGACAACGCCGAGCCGTTCAACCCGCTCGACCACAACGCGCAGGAAGCCGGCAACGGCGGCCAGTTCCAGGTCTACAACTCCGCACTGACCGAGTACGCAGGCATGGGCTTCGAGTACGGCTACACCCTTGGCAACAAGGACGCGGTTGTCGCTTGGGAAGCACAGTTCGGCGACTTTGCCAACGGCGCCCAGACGATTATCGACGAGTACCTGTCCTCCTCCGAGACCAAGTGGGGCGAAGTGTCCTCCCTGATCTCCCTGCTGCCGCACGGCTACGAGGGTCAGGGTCCGGACCACTCGTCTGCTCGTATCGAGCGCTACCTGCAGCTCGTCGCGGAAGGCTCCATGACCATCGCGCAGCCGTCCACCCCGGCTAACCACTTCCACCTGCTGCGCCGTCAGGCTCTCGGCGAGATGAAGCGTCCGCTGGTCGTCTTCACCCCGAAGTCCATGCTGCGCAACAAGGCTGCAGTGTCCCAGCCGTCTGATTTCACCGAGGTCAACCGCTTCCAGTCCGTCATCGACGACCCGAACTTCGTCGAGCGCGGCAACAAGAAGATCGGCGACACCGACAAGGTGAAGACCATCATGCTGTGCTCCGGCAAGATCTACTGGGAGCTGGATAAGAAGCGTCAGAAGGACGGCCGCGACGACGTTGCGATCATCCGCGTGGAAATGCTCCACCCGATCCCGTTCAACCGCCTGTCCGATGCGTTCAAGAACTACCCGAACGCCAAGGAGATCCGCTGGGTCCAGGACGAGCCGGCAAACCAGGGCGCATGGCCGTTCTACAACGAGCACCTGCGCACCCTGATCCCGGACATGCCGGAGATGGTCCGCGTGTCCCGTCGTGCACAGTCCACCACCGCAACCGGTGTGGCCAAGGTGCACCAGCAGGAAGAAAAGCAGCTGCTTGAGGAAGCATTCGCTGACTAACCTGCACACCTAAAAACTCCGACCCGGCTTGTGAAAAGCCGGGCCGGAGTTTTTGTTATTCGGTTATTTGGACGCAGAGTCCGGGTCGATCACATCCTCTGGGTCTGCCGGGGCGTCGTGGTGGACGTCGATGTGGGCGTATTCGATCATCCACTCCGCAATCGCATCCTCCACCGTGGCACCCTTGTCCACTTCTTCCGCCATCTCCTCGAGACGGTCAGTGGACAGCACGCGGGTGATGAAGTTCAGGCGGTTGATCTCACCGCGGTCGAAGGTGCCTTTATGGAACACCGGGATGACGTTTTGCGACAGTTCGCTCTCTCCGCACGCTTGGGCGGGTGACGGGTCGACGGTGCGCATATCCCCCGGCATGGCGGCGACAGCGGCCCCATAGACCTCGTCAGTATATGCGCCATCGGTAACATCGCCGCCCGCTAGCTCCTTGGCGGCCTTAGGGTCCGACTCTTCGAGCAGACGCCCAGTGCACGTGACGACGAAGTCAATCGGCTGCTCACGCAACACCTCAAGCGTCGGCGCGTCATCCAGCCCCGTCACTGAGGTCACGCTCGTCGGCCGGCCTTGGCCCTTAAGTACGCGGCTGTAGATCTCCCCAAGCACGACTTGTTCGTTGGAGGCGCCGTCGATGGCGATGGCGATATCGGCCTTCTCCGGCCGCGCCTGAGTGTAGATGTTGTCCTCCGACGCGCACCCGGACAATACGAGCGCAGCCGAGCCCAAAACGGCGGCTACGGCAGTGTGGTGGTGTGCCTTCATGGTGGTTTACTCGCCGATGACGTTTTCAGAGGCGGGAATGCGGCCACCTGCTTGTGCGATCATGTCGCGGGCCTGCGGGGCGGCATCGGGCTCGCACAGCACGTCGTAGCGGCCAGCCACGATCGTGGTTGCAGACGCGAAGTCGCGCTTGCCGCCGGTAAATGCATACGCCACTGCGGAGGCCACAGCGCCGAAGATCGCACCGATGACAATGGCCCACACGAACATGCTCAGGCCAGCGCCCGGAACAGAGAGCAGGGAGAGCAGCAGGCCGAAGAACAGGCCCATCCACAGACCAGACAGTGCGCCGGTGCCCAGTACCTTCGGCCAGGTGAGTCGGCCGGTGATTTTCTCTACCTGCATCAGGTCTACGCCGACGATGGAAAGTTTCTCTACAGGAAATTCCCTGTCGGACAGGTTGTCCACTGCGCGTTGCGCCTCGGCGTAGGTGGAAAAGCTGCCCACAGGCCAGCCGGTGGGCACCTCTGTGACACCAATACGCTTATTCAACGATGGGTTCATAGGTTCAGTCATGCTGGGTAGTCTATCGGGATTCCAAAATCCCCCAGGAACGGCCGTATAATCGCGTGGCAATGGCTACTGAACATCAGATTTTGGAAAGCGATGTCCACGAAGCGCTTTCGCGCGTTGATGACCCGGAGATCGGCAAACCGATCACGGAGCTCAACATGGTGGAATCGGTCACCATCGACGGCAACAATGTTGCGGTCGGTATTTATCTCACAATCGCAGGCTGTCCGATGCGCGACACCATCGAGTCAAATGTGCGCGCTGTAGTCGAGGAGCTCGACGGCGTGGGCGACGTGAGCGTCACTCTCCACACGATGAGCGACGAGCAGCGCCGTGCGCTTGCCCAGAAACTCCGCGGCGAGCAGACCGGCCCGGCGATCCCATTTGCGGATCCGGATACGCGCACGCGTGTTATCGCGGTGGCCTCCGGCAAGGGTGGTGTGGGTAAGTCCTCGATGACCGTGAACCTGGCCACCGCTATGGCCGCCCAGGGCCTGACGGTAGGCATTGTGGACGCCGACATCTACGGCCACTCGGTGCCGGGGTTGATGGGTTCTGAGGACCAGGGCCCCACGCTTGTCGACGAAATGATCATGCCCCCTATCGCCCACGGCGTCCGTCACATCTCGGTGGGGCAATTCGTGGAAGGCAACGCCCCTATCGTGTGGCGTGGTCCGATGCTCACCCGTGCGATCCAGCAGTTCTTGGGCGACGTCTACTGGGGTGATCTGGACGTGCTGTTCATGGATCTGCCCCCGGGAACGGGTGACGTGGCGATCACCGTCGCACAGTTGGTGCCAAACGCGGAGCTGCTGATCATCACCACCCCTCAGGCTGCGGCAGCCGAAGTCGCGGAGCGCGCCGGCACGATTGCCCAGCAGACTGATCAGAAGATCGCCGGCGTAATCGAGAACATGTCGGGCATGACCATGCCGGACGGCACGGTACTCAACATCTTCGGCGAGGGCGGGGGCGAGCACGTCGCCGAGCGCCTGACCCAGCTCACCGATTCGGACGTGAAACTGCTCGGCTCCGTGCCCCTGGACCCGAAGATGCGTGAACACGGCGATACTGGCACCCCGGTTGTCATCTCAGACCCAGATTCGCCGGCGGCCAAGGCGGTGCTTGAGATCGTCGACAAGCTAAAGGTGCGCCCGAACTCACTGGCAGGCAAGAGCCTGAACCCGCAGGTTAAATAACGTCCTCCCAGGAAAAGCCTTTGCGCTCCGGCTGCGAATCCCGCGGCTCGGGGCGCATTTGTTGTTGCGGCGGCGCCTGTGGTGGTGTCTTCGGCGCTGGAGGCTCGCTGGGGTCGTCGTCTTCGAACAACACCTTCGCCATCGCACGCTTCGGCCCCATCGCCGCATAGCGCGAGACAGTATCGATCGGCTTCTTAAACTCCTCGAACTCCCCCAGTTCACCATTGAGTTCCGCCTTGGCGTTGTTGATCGCCTTCTTCGCAGCGTAAATCGCCGCGCGCACATCCTCGACGACAGAAGGCAGGCGTTCGGGCCCGATCACGATCAACCCGATGATCAGGATGAAGAAAATCTCGCCCCAACCGATGCTAGAAAACACCTAACTCACCTTACTCACGGTGCGTCAGCGAGCGAATCGCAGACTCCACTCGGCTCCGGATCCCCTTGGGGGTTTCGGGGGTGTCGGTCACGTCTTCGTCGCAAAGCATCGCCAGTCGCTCCACAAGCGACGCCGGGGCGTGCATGTCGGAGGAATTACACACCTGCAGACGCTGCGACGTCCCCCGCTGCGCCTGAACTTCCTCACAACACTCCCCACACAACCGCAGGTGCCGCTCGGCGCGCACGGTGGCAGCCTTGGACAACTCGCCGTCCACATAGGCGGCAATCGCCTCCGGATTGAGATGATCGGTGGAGTTAAACCTGGTCACGGCGCCGACTCCTTCCCTGCTACCGGGCGCGGATAAGTTCCTTCGCGGCGGCGCTGTGGAGGGCTTGCTTCTCCAACGACTCGCGCATCTGCGCGCGACCACGGTGGATACGCGATCGTACAGTACCCATCTTCACTCCGAGGGTTTCAGCGATCTCCTCGTAGCTCATCCCCACCACATCACACAGGACCACGGCCACGCGGAACTCCGGCTTCAGATCGTCCAACGCCTTCTGCAACGCAGGGTCCAGGTTGGTCACGGAGTACGCATCTTCCGGGGTCATGTCGGTGCCGGGCACGCGCTCGTAATCCTCGGGCAGGGCCTCCATGCGGATCTTCGCGCGGCGACGCACCATGTCCAAAAACAGGTTCGTGGTGATGCGATGCAGCCAGCCTTCGAACGTTCCAGGCTGGTACTGCTTCACGTTGCGGAACACACGCATGAACGTCTCTTGCGTAAGATCTTCCGCGTCGTGCTGATTACCGGAGAGGCGAAACGCCAGGCGGTAGACACTGTCGGCATGTTCTTTCACCAGTTCAGACCAGGTCGGCATTGCTGCCTGGCCTGCGTCAAACGCTGCGGTACCGGTGAGTGGAACGTCAGTGCTCATGCGCAATAGTTTCGCAGACTCACTGCCCCAAAGCCAGCCAACCAGTTAACAGAATCCTGTGAACGCAACACGGCTATGATGTGGCGTGTGAGTGAGACCGCATTTACCCAGATGAACTCGTACCTCGCCGCCCGTTCCACCGAAGGCGGCCACCTTTCCAACCAGGTTGCGGAAGCTTTGCGCGCAGCGCGCGAGGACGCTGCCGAAAACGGCACCCCGGCACCCAGCCCGGTGGTCGGTGACCTGTTGACGGTGCTCGCGGCGGCAACCCCGAACGCATCCCAGGGTGCGGTTGCGGTGACCCCGGCCGCCGGTGTTGTGGGCTTGCACCTGCTCGCAGGCCTGCCGGAGAAGGCCACCATGACCTGCATCGAGCCGGAAGCCGCACTGCAGGCCGGCGCGAAGGAAGCGGTGCGCAACGCAGGGTTTAGCCCGTCGCGTGTGCGTTTCCTCACCGCACGTCCCCTCGAAGTGATGGGGCGCTTGGCTAACGACGCCTACCAGATCGTCTACGCAGACGTCTCCCCCGTCGAACTGCGCCCGCTCATCGAGGCCGCCTGGCCGTTGCTGGCCCCGGGCGGCACGTTGGTGCTCGCAGGTTCGCTTCTCGACGGCACCGTGGCCGACCCCACCCGCCGCGACCGCGAAACAGAGGCTGCCCGTGAGGCGGATGAGTTCGTCGATACGCTGACTGCCGAGCGAGGCGCCGCGGTCGCGCGTCTGCCGCTTGACGGCGGCCTGACGCTGATCACCAAAATCGGCTAAACAACTTCGCTCTTACCGACGACCACAACACCCCCGTCGGACACCGTGAACCGCTCGCGGTCGCGCTCCGTATTCACGCCGACCGTCTCCCCATCGGAGACGTAAACGTTCTTGTCCAGGATGCAGTGGCGCACCACCGCGCCCTTGCCCACGCGCACACCCGGCATGAGCACAGAGCCCTCCACCGTCGCGCCTTCTTCGATGCGCACGTCGGTGGACAGCACCGAGTTACGCACCGTCGCACCGGAAATGATCGAGCCGGACGCCACAATGGACTCCTGCGCAATACCACCGAGGACGAACTTTGCCGGGGGCAGGTTGTCGTCGTCAGTCGCGTGGATCGGCCACGCCTTGTTGTACAGGTTGAACACCGGGTGCGAGGAAATCAGATCCATGTGGGCCTCGTAGAACGAATCAATCGTGCCCACATCACGCCAGTAACCCCGGTCGCGGTCCGTGGCGCCCGGCACCCCGTTGTTGGAAAAGTCATACACGTTCGCCTCGCCCTGCGCGACGAAGTACGGGATGATGTCGCCGCCCATGTCGTGGCTGGAATCCTCGTTCTGCTCGTCCTCCAGCAGCGCCTGGATTAGCGCCTCGGTAGAGAAGCAATAGTTGCCCATCGATGCGAACGTCATCTCCGGATCGTCCGGGGTACCCGGTGGGTCGGCCGGCTTTTCCAAAAACTCGGTGATCGTGCCGTCATCGTCGGCCTGGATGCAACCGAACGCGCTCGCCTCCGCACGCGGCACGCGAATGCCTGCCACGGTGGCAGCCTTGCCCGACGCAATGTGATCTTCGACCATCTGCGACGGATCCATCCGGTAGACGTGGTCCGCGCCAAAGACCAAGACGTAGTCAGGCATGTCGTCGTAAATGAGATTCAGCGACTGCACAATCGCATCCGCCGACCCGTTGTACCAACGCTTGCCGCGACGCTGCTGCGCCGGAACCGACGCGATGTACTGCTGCGTTGGCCCAGAAATGTTCCACGCCGTAGCCACATGGCGGTCCAGAGAGTGCGACTTGTACTGCGTCAACACCGCAATACGCATGTAGCCGGCGTTGACCAAATTCGACAACACAAAATCGATCAAACGGTAATTACCGCCGAACGGAACGGCAGGTTTGGCACGGTCAGCCGTCAGGGGAAACAGGCGCTTGCCTTCCCCGCCGGCCAGGACAATGGCGAGAACTCGAGGCTGGCTTTTCATAACCGCAAGGCTAATGCCAATTCCAGGCTCGTGCAGGGATTCCGCAACGTCAGTAGGCTCGGCGGACATGAAGGTAGGAATGCTCACGCGCGAATACCCGCCGGAGGTCTACGGCGGCGCCGGGGTGCACGTCACAGAACTCACGCGGTTCATGCGCGAATTCGCCGACGTCGACGTCCACTGCATGGGCGCCCCACGCGACGCCGCAGGTGTATACGTCCACGGCGTCGACCCCGCACTCGAGGGGGCCAATAGCGCGATCAAAACCCTGTCCACAGGCCTGCGCATGGCCGATGCCGCAGCCGGGCTCGACGTGGTGCACTCGCACACGTGGTACGCGGGCCTCGGCGGCCACCTCGCCGGGCTGCTCCACGAGATCCCCCACGTGGTCACCGCCCACTCGCTCGAGCCGGACCGCCCGTGGAAGCGCGAGCAGCTCGGCGGCGGCTACAACGTGTCGTCCTGGTCGGAGAAAAACGCGATGGAAAACGCCGACGCGGTCATCGCCGTATCTGCCGGAATGAAAGATGCCATTTTGCGCGCCTACCCGCGTATCGACGACTCCCGCGTCCACGTCGTCCTCAACGGCATCGACCCCGCCAACTGGTACCCGGACACCGGCACCATCGCCGAAGAACTCGGAGTAGACACCTCGCGGCCGGTCGTCGCGTTTGTCGGGCGCATCACCCGCCAAAAAGGTGTCGCCCACCTGCTCAAAGCAGCACAGCTTTTCGACGACGACGTCCAGCTCATCCTCTGCGCCGGCGCCCCCGACACCGAGGAGATTGCTGCTGAGACGCGTGGGCTCGTCGAAAAGCTACAAGCGCAGCGTGACGGCGTGTTCTGGGTCCAAGACATGCTGCCCGCCGAAAAAGTACGCCAGGTCTACACCATCGCCGACGTCTTCGTCTGCCCATCCGTCTACGAACCGCTGGGCATCGTGAACCTGGAGGCCATGGCGTGCGGCACCGCGGTGGTAGCCTCGCGCGTCGGCGGCATCCCCGAAGTCGTCGTCGACGGCGAAACTGGCGTGCTTGTGGACTACACGCCCGACGACACCACCGACTTCGAACAACGCCTCGCCGAGGCGGTCAACGCCGTCGCCGGCGACAAAGCACGCGCCGCCGCCATGGGCAGCGCCGGACTCACCCGAGCCAAAGAATCCTTCTCCTGGCGCACAATCGCGAAACAAACCGTAGACATCTACAAGGGGTTGATCTGATGACGGTCTACCGTCCCGAACTACACGTCACCGCAGAACGCGGCATTCTCGAAGGCCCAGCTGGCGTATTCCGCATCGGCAGCCGCGAGAACCGCCTGTGGCACATGTTCTACCAGTACCGCCCAACCCCCGACACCCCGAGCCGCTGGGGCCACGAAGTCAGCGAAGACGACGCATTCAACTGGCTCGACTGCAACGACGTCATCGTCCCCTCCGGCGACGAAATCAACATCCGCGCAGGATCCGTCACCTCCGCGGGCGACGGCGTCAACCTGTACTTCTCCTCCGAAACCCCGGCAGGAAACACCATCCAGATCGCCCACGTTGCGCACGTGGACAGGCTTTACGACGACCTCGACGCCGACGACGCTGACGCTGACGACACTGACGTCTCCGATGCCGCCGAGCGCACCGGCACCGCAGTCGACGACACCGCCGGCGACACCAATTTCCGCTCGCCTTGCGTCGTACCCGCCTGGGACACGGAAGCCGACCGCGACCAAGGCCACGACGGCTGGCTTATGCTCGCCGTGACCGGGCCTGTCACCGACCCCAAGCCGGTCGTCCTCACCTCCCCCGACGGCCGAGACTGGGAGTTGCAAGGCCCGCTCGAGTTCAATGGCGAGACGGGCATCACCCTCGATGCCTCCCTCGTTGCCCCACGCATCGTGCGCCTGCGCGACGAAGTCGACGGCGAAATCCGCGACGTCCTGTTCATCACCCTCGAACGCGACGGCAAAGACACCGCCGTCTACGCCGTGGGCCGGCTGCGGGGCAACGTCTTCGACATCACCACGCCGTTTACGCTTCTCGACTACGGCCACGACTTCACCCGCCCACGCAACACCAACTACCCGCTGGACGAAACCACTGCGGAAAACCGCTACGAGCGCGCCTACCTGCTCGGGTTCATGACCAACACCGACCGCGCCGGCGACCCCACCCTCGAACCCAACTGGGCCACCGAAGGCTGGGCCAACGCCCTCACCCTCCCGCGCCGCGCCACCCTGCAAGGTGGGCGTCTTTTCCAAGTGCCCGCACCAGGCCTGCCAGACGCCGTCAGCGCCACCGACCGCGCCCGCATGTGGGCCGGCCTGTGCGAAATCCCGGCCGGCTCCCAGGTCACCCTCGAGGTGCTCGACGGCAACAACGAACCGGCTGCGGTGATCACTCATAACGGCGAGCAGCTCACACTCGACCGCCTCGACGGCTCCCCCGCAACCGCACCGCTTCACGACGACGACGAAGACAACGTCACCGTCATCGTCGACGGCTCCACCCTCGAGGTCTACGCCGGCGGCGGCAGCGTTGTCATGTCGTCGCGCATCTGGCCCGAAGGCGGCTGCAACGGCATCCGCAGCCGCGCCACCGGCGAGGCATCCATCAGCGGCGAGTGGCGCCGCGGATACCCCGCCCGCTTTTAAGCCAGCCGGCGCGTGTGCCGGTGCATGAGCCAGGCACAGTAAGAAGGCCCGCGTGATGCGGGCCTTCTCCGTTTCTTTAGCGCAGCGTGAGCGAAGCGCCGGCGCGCTACTTCTTGCGCAGGCGGATCAGCTGGGCGCGGGCGGTGACCTCCATCTGCTCTGGGAGGTCCTCGAGTCGCGCGTGCAGCACGTCCTTATCCAGGTGACGCGCCGACGGGCTCATACCCACCTGCGCGGCGATCGCGTCACGGCCCAGATTCATCGGGAACGAAATCAACTCCGGATCGGCCACCGGGGTCAGCCACTGCGACGACTGCTCCACCAGACGCTCCACCTTGCCGTCCTCCACCCCGAGGATGCCGAGCGGCTCGCGCAGCTCATCGAGGTGGCCTTGGTCGGCGACGAGGATGACGGCCTCGCCGTCGTCGCTAAGCACACGCGCAAACTCCGCAGGATTGCGCGGCGCGAACACCACCGTCACCACATCAACCGCCCCCGTGCGGATAGGCAGCTGCTCCCACACATCCGCCACAATCGCACCCAAACGCGGATGCGCCTTAGCCAAATGCTTCGCAGCAGGCACCGAAATATCCAACCCCACGCCACGCGCGCCATCAATTAGGTCCAGCGTGTGCGCGAGGTAGTAGCCGGTTCCGGCGCCAGCCTCCAGAATTACCGGATCATGATCGCCTGCGGCATGCTCCACAACATCCGCCACACGATCCGACACCGCCTCCACAAACGGCGCGAAATGGCCATTCGACAGGAACGTTTCGCGAGAGTTGATCATCTCCAGCGAATCGCCCTCATGATTCAGCCCGCGCCCCGACGCGAGCGTGACATAACCCTGCTTGGCTACGTCATAAGAATGCCCCGATTCGGAGACGAGACGACCAAAATCGTCCTCGCCCCGAAGCGGGGTCAGGTCTACCGGGTCCGCGAGTACATCCACGATCTCGTTGAGCATGTGGTGATACTACCGCGTTTGGCCGGAACTACTCTCCAGCAGCCTCCGTGAGCAAGCGGCCAAGTTCGCCAGCCTCTTCCTTGCTCAGTTCAATGACGAGGCGTCCGCCACCGTCAGACGGGATACGCATGACGATCTTGCGCGACTCCTCCACCGCTTCCATCGGGCCACTACCGGTACGCGGCTTCATTGCTGCCATCGTCAACACTCCTTATTGCTTTGTTTCCGAAACGTGTTCTTCCGGAGATTCTACCCGTGTTTCCGGCGCAAGGTTGCCGCCCGCCAACTGTTCGATGAGCGCATCGACCTGATCCATGCGGTAACCGCGGTGCACAACCTCGAGCTGAATGTCGCCGAAGTTACCCTCCTCCACGGCGCGGCGGTTGGCTTCCTTCACCTCTTCGCTCGGCGGCATGGGCGGCAGGGCCTCGCCGCGGCCGAAGACGGTGGCGAACAGTTTGAGGCCAATGATGCTCAGCAGTGCGAGCACCAGGATGAGGATGATCCAGGAAAGCATGCGGGCTAGTTTAGCTGTCGTCCCAGGCGGGGCGCTCGCTGACCTCGACGGGGAATTTTCCCGCGCGCGCGAGAATTGTCTTTGCGACGACATCAGCCATCCCAGCAAGTTCATGCAGCGGCCTATTGCGGTGGGTGCGGGGGCTCAGTTGCGCTTGCTGGATGGCTTTTGGGCCGTGGGCGCGGGCGACGTCGATGAGCAAGCCCGCTTCCACCCCGTAGCCGGCGACGAATGGCAGCGAAAGCGCGGTTGAGCGTCGGATGGCGTATTCGCCGGCGAGCGGCTGGTCCACGGCGATCTCCGGGAAGAGGGCGCGCAGGAGGGGTTTCGCGGTCAGTTCGGTCACGCGACCGCCGGCGCCTTCGCGGGTGTAGGAGGCTTTGACGAGGTGGACGGTGTCGTCGATAAATCGCTCGGCGAGCGCGTCGACCCACCAGGGTTCGAGTGAGGTCACGTCGGCGTCGACGAAGACCACCACGTCGCCGCATGCGGCCTTCACGCCGCGCCACAGCGCCTCGCCCTTGCCGGGCCAGGGTACGCGCGGGTCGACGTCGCGCCAGTTCACCACGGTTGCCCCGGCTGCGGCGGCGCGCTCGGCGGTGCGATCGGTGGAGTCTGAGTCGATGACGATGACTTCGTCCGCTGACGAAGCCACACACTTTTCGACGACCCCACCCACCGTCGCCTCCTCATCCAGCGCAGGAATCACCACACTGATTCGTACATCGGTGCGCATGCCGGCGAGCGTGTCGGCACTCACGCGAGCCCCCGCACGGTTGCCAGCGGTGCCGCGGTGCCCTGGATCGCCTCGATCATGCGGATGACGTCGATCGTCGCCTCGACCTCATGGACGCGAAACGCCGCCACCCCGCGCGCGGCCGCCCACGCGGTTGCTGCGAGGGTGCCGGGCACGCGCTGGGTGATGTCGGCACCGTTGAGGCCACGCCCGACGGTCTCGCCCACGAAATCCTTGTTGGACAGGGCCATGAGGACGGGCCAGCCGGTGGCGACGATTTCGTCGATACGCCGCAGGATCTCCAGCCCGTGGTAGGTGTTCTTGCCAAAGTCGTGCGTGGGGTCGATGAACACCGCTTCCTCCGGCACGCCTAGCGAGACGGCGCGCTCGGCCAAGGCGGTGGTTTCCGCAATCACGTCGGCGACCACGTCGTCGTAGTGCACCCGGTGCGGGCGCGTGCGCGGCGTGACCCCGCCGGTGTGCGAGCACACGTACCCCACGCGGTGGGCGCCTGCCACCTCAACCAACTCGGGGTCGAAGCCGGCCCACGTGTCGTTAATCAGGTCCGCGCCGGCTGCGATCGCCTCCTCGGCCACCGCGGCGCGCCAGGTGTCCACGCTCACCGTCACGTCCGGGTGGTGCTCACGCACCCCGGCAATAAGCGGCACGACACGGTCAATCTCCTCGGCAACGGACACGTCGTCGCCCGGGCCTGCCTTCACGCCGCCGATGTCGATGATGCTGGCCCCGGCGGAAACGGCGTCGTCGACACGCAAAAGCGCCTTCTCAATCGCGAACGTCGCACCCTTGTCATAAAACGAGTCGGGCGTGCGGTTCACGATCGCCATGACCTCACTCATCACGCAGACGCTGATCCGTCATCACCTTGTGGGCCTCCACAATGTGCGCCACGGCCTCCTCCACGGAATCAGTCACCAGATACAACTTCTCATCCCCCGGCGAAATCAACCCGCGGCCGAGCAACTGCTGCTCAATCCACTCAACCAGCCCAGACCAGAACTCCGTGCCCATGAGCACAATCGGGAAGTTGGTCACCTTGCCGGTCTGCACCATGCACAGCACCTCGAAGACCTCGTCCATCGTGCCGAAACCACCGGGCAGCGAAATAAACGCCTGCGAGTACTTCAAAAACATCGTCTTGCGGGCGAAGAAGTACCGGAAATTCAGACCCAGATCCACCCAGTCGTTCAGGCCCTGCTCAAACGGCAACTCGATGCCCAAACCGACCGACAAACCATCCGCGTTGTGAGCACCCCGGTTCGGCCCCTCCATCAAACCCGGCCCACCGCCGGTGATCACGGCGTAGCCCGCCTCCACCAGCGCGCGGCCGACCTCGTAGGACAACTGGTACTCAGGCGTGCCCTCGCCAAGACGTGCGGAGCCAAACACCGTCACAGCCTTCGGCAACTCCGACAACGCATCAAACCCAGCCACAAACTCCGACTGGATCCGCATCACACGCCACGGATCCTGGTGCTTCCAGTACCCATCAGACTGCCCCATGGACTCCAACAAACGCTGATCATAGGTCGTGGCCTGCTCAGCCTCATTGCGCAGCGCCATCGGCCCACGCAACTTCCGGTCGCGGTCCGGGCGGGGGAAATTCAACGGAGCCATATCTCTTACTCGCTTTCAGCACTCAGGTAATCGAGCAACTGCGCTGCCACCTGACGAATCTCATCGACCGGGCACTGCTCGTCCTTCTTATGGGCAAACCCCGGATCGCCAGGCCCGAAGTTCACCGCAGGAACACCCAGGCTAGAAAAGCGCGCCACATCCGTCCACCCAAACTTGGCGCGGAAGTTCCCGCCCACAGCCTTGACCAGCCCAGCCGCCACCGGGTCGCCCAGGCCAGGCAACGCCCCCGGCGCGACATCGTCGTAAATGAGCTCGAGGCCCTCCTCCAGCGCGAGTGTCTCTTCCAAGTGCGCCTTCGCGTCCTCGACGCTGCGATCCGGCGCGTAGCGGAAATTCACGATCAGTCGCGCGTGATCCGGGATCGTATTCGTCGCCACGAAGCCCTCCAGCCCGACGACGTTTAAACCCTCGCGGTACTCGCAGTCGTCGATAAGCACAGTGCGCGGCTCATACGCCGCGATACGGGTGAGCACGCCCGCAAGATCATGCGCCGCATTATGGCCAAGCCAAGAGCGCGCCGAATGCGCACGCGTGCCATGCGCATCCACAAACACGCGGATCGTACCCTGACAACCAGCCTCAATGATCGCACCCGACGGCTCGCCCAACAACGCAATATCACCCTGCAGCAACTCCGGATGATCACGCTCAAGGTGGTACAAGCCATTGAACTCCTGCGCCACCTCCTCGCCCTCATAAGCGATCAGCGTCAAATCATGCGCCGCCTTCCCCGGCTGCGCCAACGTGGCAAACGCATGCAAATAACACGCCAACCCCGACTTCATATCCACTGAGCCACAGCCGTGCAAAATACCGTCCGCGAGCCGATGCGGCGTGTTATCAGCCAGCGGCACCGTATCAATATGGCCCGCCAACACCACCCGCGAATCCAACCCGAAATTCGTACGCGCCACCACGGTATTACCGAAGCGCTGCACCTGCGCATACTCAAGGCCACGCAACGCAGCCTCAATGGCGTCCGCGATCGCCTCCTCATGGTGCGACGGCGACTCAATATCCACCAACGCAGCCGACAAAACAACAGGGTCCGCAAAAAGATCTAAGGAAGTCACACCGCGATCCTACGTTTACAATGACGGCCATGTCTTTGGGAGCACACGGCCTCGGAATCGCCAACATCGCCATAGACGGCACAGTGCTCGACACCTGGTACCCCAACCCCGAACTCACGCTTAACGACGACCACCCCACCACCACCCAACGCACCTCCGCCCACAACCTCTCCCCCGAATTCCTGCGCCTCATCGGCGCCGACCGCGACCGACTCGTCGAAACCGTGCCCGTCCGCACCACCATCGCCGACCTCGACGCCCCACCCATCGACGCCCACGACGTCTACCTCCGCCTCCACCTGCTGTCCCACCGCCTCGTCGAACCACTCACCATCAACCTCGACGGCGCCCTCGACCACCTCACCCCCGTCGCCTGGACCAACAAAGGCCCCTGCCTCCCCAACAACTTCGAAACCGTACGCACCAACCTCCGCGCCCGCGGCCCCATCCACGTCTACGGCATCGACCGCCTCCCCCGCATGGTCGACTACGTCGTCCCCACCGGCGTCACCATCACCGAAGCCGAACGCGTCCGCCTCGGCGCCCACCTCGCCGAAGGCACCACCGTCGTCCGCGAAGGCTACATCTCCTACAACGCCGGCACCCTCGGCCCCGCACGCATCGAAGGCACCATCTCCTCCGCAGTCGCCGTCGGCGCCAACACCACCCTCGCCCGCAGCACCGCCCTCATCGCCACCCCCACCGACAACAACGCCCTCGCCCGCCAACCCATGCGCATCGGCGCCAACTGCCACCTCCACCCCACCGCCAGCATCAACGGCATCACCCTCGGCAACAACTGCGACATCGGCGCCGGCATCACCCTCGAACCCCACACCCGAATCTTCGACCCCGCCACCGGAGAAGATTTTCCCGCGGGAAAACTCACCGGCCGCGACAACCTGCGCATCCAACACGAGCCCTACACCACCGCCCCCGTGCTGCGCCCCGCAGAAACCACGCGCACGTAACACACGCATATAAACCGGAAAAGAATGCACTTCACTGCATGTCGAGGTTTAAGGTGTTCGACATGTCAACCCCCGTTTCCCCCGTCGCCGATTCCACCGCGCTCGCACGCGGCCTGAAAACGCGCCACCTCACCATGATGGGCCTCGGCTCAGCCATCGGTGCCGGACTCTTCCTTGGCACCGGCGTTGGCATCGCAGCCGCCGGCCCCGCCGTCATCCTCGCCTACATCGTCGCAGGCTTCATCACCGTGAGCTTCATGCAGATGCTCGCGGAAATGGTCGCCGCGCGCCCGTCGTCGGGCACGTTCTCCACCTACGCCGAGCAAGCCTTCGGCCGCTGGGCCGGCTTCGCCATCGGCTGGCTGTACTGGTTCATGATGATCATGATCATGGCCGTCGAAATCACCGGCGCGTCCGCGATCGTCGCCCAATGGTTCGCCATTTCCCCCTGGATCCCCGCACTGATCGCCATTGGGTTTTTCACCGTAATCAATTTCGCCGCGGTGAAAAACTTCGGCGAGTTCGAATTCTGGTTCGCCCTGATCAAGGTCGTTGTGATCGTGGCGTTCCTGTGCATCGGTGTGGCCCTGTGGCTCGGTGTGCTGCCCACCGGCGGGTTCGTAGGCCTGTCGAATATCAGCGAGGTCGGCTTCATGCCCAACGGCTGGGCTGGCGTTGCCACCGCGTTGCTCGCGGTCGCCTTCGCGTTCGGCGGCATTGAACTGGTCACCGTCGCCGCCGCCGAATCCGAAAACCCCGAAGCCGGCGTCCACTCCGCGATCCGCTCCATCATCTGGCGCATCTCCATCTTCTACATCGGCTCCGTGCTGCTGATCGTGCTGCTGCTGCCTTTCGACGAAATCGGCGGCGCGGACTCCGCAGCCGACTCCCCGTTCACCGCAGTGCTCGAAATGGCAAACATCCCGGGCGCCGTCGGCATCATGGAGGCCGTCATCGTCGTCGCCCTGCTGTCCGCCTGCAACACGCAGATCTACGGTTCGTCGCGCTTCATGCAAAACCTTGCAGTGCGTGGCGACGCCCCCGAGATCTTCGCTAAAACCGACCCCCGCGGCGTGCCCGTCCGTGCCGTGATCGTGTCCGTGTTCTTCGGCTTCGTCGCCGTTGCCCTGCAGTACTGGAACCCGCCCGGGCTGCTCGCCTTCCTCCTCAACGCAGTCGGTGGCTGCCTGATCGTGCTGTGGATCGTCGTCGCCCTGTCGTTCGTCCGCCTGCACCCGAAGCTCGAAGCAAGCGGCGAAATCACCGACGTACGTATGTGGGCCCCCAACGTCCTTCCCTGGGTCATGATCGCGCTCGCCGGCGGAGTCATCCTGCTCATGCTCGCCGACCCCGACGGGCGATTCCAAATGTTCGCCGTCGCCGTCGTTGTCGGTGTCGTTTCCCTCGCGGGAGTTTTGTGGACCCGCGCGACAGGAAAGCAACCGGCGAAGAAGAACGTGGCAGAGATTGAGGAGGTGCGGTAATGGGGTCGTCGACAAGCAATAGCGAGCTCGGCACCGGGCTGAAGTCCCGCCACCTGACACTCATGGGGCTCGGCACCGCCGTGGGTGCAGGCCTGTTCCTCGGCGTCGGCGTCGGCATTCGTGCCGCCGGCCCCGCGATTCTGGTCGCATACGCCATCGCCGGACTCATCGTCATTGCCGTGATGCGCATGCTCGGCGAAATGGCCGCCGCCCACCCATCATCGGGCTCATTCGCCACCTACGGACGCATGGCATACGGCCACTGGGCCGGATTCCTCCTCGGCTGGTTGTATTACTTCCTGCTGATCATGGCGTGTGGTGCCGAACTCACCGGCGCCTCCGCCATGATGGCCTCCTGGTTCGACGTCCCCCAATGGGTGCCCGGGCTCATCGTCGTCGTCGTACTCACCGCCGTAAACCTCGCACAGGTCAAAGGCTTCGGCGAGTTCGAGTACTGGTTCGCCATGATCAAAATCGCCGTCATCGTCGGCTTCCTCATCATCGGCGTTCTCCTCTGGCTGGGCGTGCTGCCCGCCAGCGACTTCGTCGGCTTCGACAACGTGCGCGAATCCGGCTTCGCCCCCAACGGTGTCGCAGGCATCGCCGCAGGCCTCCTCGCCGTGGCATTCGCATTCGGCGGCATCGAAGTGGTCACCATCGCCGCAGCCGAATCTGAAGACCCCGCCGACAACGTCAAACGCGCCGTCAACTCCATCATCTGGCGCATCGCGATCTTCTACCTCGGCTCCGTCGCCGTGATCACCCTGCTGCTGCCATACGCCACCATCGACGGCGCCGACTCCGCCGCAGACTCCCCCTTCACCGCCGTGCTCGAAATGGCAAACATCCCAGGCGCCGCAGCCTTCATGGAAGTCGTCATCGTGCTCGCACTACTCTCCGCATTCAACGCGCAGCTCTACGGCACCTCCCGCCTCGGCTACCAACAAGCCCTCGAAGGCGACGCACCAAAATGGATGGCGAAAACCAACGCCAACAACGTGCCCATGAACTCCGTGCTCGTCTCCGTAGTCTTCGCGTTTCTCGCCGTCGGCCTGCAATGGTGGAACCCGCCAGGAATGATCGACTTCATCATGTCCGCAACCGGCGGCTGCCTCATCGTCACCTGGATCATGATCACCCTAAGCTTCATCAAACTCCACCCACGCATCCGCGAATCCGCCGTCCGCGTCCACGGCGCCACCTGGGTGCCATGGGTCACGCTCGCCGCCCTCGTCGGTTTGACGGTGCTCATGCTTTTCGACGACGCCGCCCGCTCCCAAGTCATCTCCGTCACCATCCTCTCCCTCGCCCTGGTCGGCTTGTCGCTGCTGACCAAGAAACGCAGTGTCGTAAGGTAGTCGCCATGACTACCCCCACGACTGCAATTGCACGCGGAATCGCGACCATCACCCACGACGGCACAGTCCTCGACGTCTGGTACCCCGCCCCCAAGGTTGACGAGGCGGTGACGGAAACAGGCACTCGTCGATTAGAAGAGCCCGACGCCCGCTTCACCAACCTCGTCGGCCCCGACGAGGCCCGCGGCGTCGCCCGCGTCGCAGTCGAAACCACCATCGCCGACCTCAGCGCACCGGCCATCGACGCATACGACGTCTACCTGCGCCTCCACCTACTGTCCCACCGCCTCATCCGCCCACACGGCGCCAACATGGACGGCATCTTCGGCCTCCTGTCCAACGTCGTCTGGACCAACTACGGCCCCTGCGCCGTCGCCGACTTCCAAATGACCCGCGCACGCCTCGCCGAAAACGGCCCCGTCGTCGTTTTCTCCGTGGACAAATTCCCACGCATGGTCGACTACGTTGTGCCGAGCGGCGTGCGCATCGGCGACGCCGACCGCATCCGCCTCGGCGCCCACCTCGCCGAAGGCACCACCGTGATGCACGAAGGCTTTGTGAACTTCAACGCCGGCACCCTCGGCGCATCCATGGTCGAAGGCCGCATCTCCGCAGGTGTTGTCGTCGGCGACGGAACCGACATCGGCGGCGGCGCCTCCATCATGGGCACCCTGTCCGGCGGCGGCAAAGAAATCATCTCCCTCGGCGAACGCTGCCTCCTCGGCGCCAACGCCGGCGTGGGCATCTCGCTTGGCGACGACTGCATCGTCGAAGCCGGCCTCTACGTCACCGCCGGCACAAAGGTCGTCCTCACCGCACCCGTCGCCGAAGCCCTGGGCAAGGAAGCCGGCGCCGAAGTGAAGGCCCTCGAACTCTCCGGCGCGAACGGCCTGCAATTCCGCCGCAACTCCGTCACCGGCTCCGTCGAAGCCGTCCCTGCAAAGGGCATCGAACTCAACGAGGCCCTCCATGCCAACTAACCCCTGGTTCCCACCCGCCAACGACACTCTCACCGACGGCGAGTTGACGCTCCTGCCGTGGTCGCGCGTGAAAACCGTTCCGGGCGTGCGCGACGACCTGTTCGCTGCGTCGGTTGACCCGCGGATGGTTGAGTGGACGACGGTGCCGTCGCCGTACACCGTGGAGATGGCGGAGGCGTTCCTCGGCGATGCGGGTGATGGGTGTGTGCGGTGGGCGCTTGTCGTTGGTGACCGGTACTGCGGCAGCATCGAGCTGCGCCCCGATGATTCCGCTGGTGCCGATTTTGGTTACAACACTGCCCCGTGGGCGCGCGGGCGTGGCCTGATGACTCGTGCCGTGCGCCTGGTGACCGATCACGCTTTCGCCGAGGGGGCTCCCCTGCTGATTATTCGGGCGCTGCCGGGCAATGCTGCTTCGCGCCATGTCGCGGAGGTCAACGGTTTCGTCTTTGCTGGCGAGCGTGATGAACACGTGGAGTATGTCAAGCATGCCGAATAGCCCGCTCGCTGGCGGGTTATTGGCTAGTTAAAGAGTTGTTGCATGGCTCCGGGCGGATGCTTCTCGACGACTGTCCCTCCCGGCGATACCCACACCGGTATCCCAT
>NZ_KV803842.1:488-733 GCF_001811185.1 Corynebacterium sp. HMSC067D03 | reverse complement strand
GGGTCATCGTCGTTGCGCCCGTTATGGAACCGGCATAGCGGCACGAGGTTGGCCAGGTTGGTCTCCCCGCCATACCGCCAGGCTTGGATGTGGTGCATGTCGCAGTTGTCAGCTCCATGCCGGCAATCCGGCACCGGACACGTCGGCGACATCATGGATGCCAACGCGCGTTGCTTACTATTGGCGAATCGCTGGGTGCGATATAGGTTTACCGCACCCTCGGTCGGGTGAAACGCCGCGACTTC
>NZ_KV803842.1:0-388 GCF_001811185.1 Corynebacterium sp. HMSC067D03 | reverse complement strand
CCTCGGTCGGGTGAAACGCCGCGACTTCCAACACATCACCGAAGTGCTGCGCGAGAAACTCCGCACCCGTCATGGTGGTGCCATCCGTCAAGGTCAAGGTGACCTCGTCACCGGCACCGGATTGGATACGCGTCCATTCGGGAAGCGGCACCATAACAATCGGGCGTGGTACTGCATGCGGCACCCCACCACCATCGCCATCACCGCGCAAGATACCCATAAGCGCATCAGCCATCTGGCCGGCTGGTGGCAGTTCCGTATCGATCAGCCCACGCAGCGTGTGCTCAATATCAGCAATATTGCGCGCCGAATGCGTCAAGTGCAGCGTTGCCATACCCTCACGCGCCTTAGAGAAACGCACTTGCTTTTCAGGCGCGGGTTTCTTCGC
>NZ_KV803841.1:0-646 GCF_001811185.1 Corynebacterium sp. HMSC067D03 | reverse complement strand
GGCCCTTCCGGTTTTAGAGTGCGTTGATTTTGTCCTGTAGTTGTCCGGAGTGGATTAGGCATCGCAAGATGTAGTGGTTGAGGTTTTTAAATCCTAGGGCGATGCCGCGTAGGTGTTCGAGTCTGCCGTTGATTGCCTCGACGGGGCCGTTGGATGCACCGATATCAAAGTAGGCGAGCACATCTTTGCGCCTTCGCCACAGGGTGCGTCCCAGTTGGGCGAGCTCTTCTAAGCCTTTCGGTAATCCTTTACGCAGGGTGTGGATGATGCGTTCCATGAGCTTTTTGCCTTCCGATTTCTTCGGATGCGCGTACGCTGCGATCATGTCTTGGTAGACCAACCACGTTACTTCTAGGCACACGTAGTCGTCATCGGTGGCCCACAGCATTTCTAAGCGTTGCTTTTGCCGCTCGGTGAGATAATTCGTCCTGGTCAACAGGGTGCGCCGATGCTTGTACAGTGGGTCATCTTTGCGTCCGCGGCGCCCGGTGGTCTCACGTTGGAGTCGCTGTCGGCAACTGGTGAGTTTGTCGGCTGCCAGATGCACCACATGGAAAGGGTCCATGACTTTGTCAGCTTGTGGTAGTTGCTGCTCGACTGCGGTGGCATATCCGGTGAACCCATCCATGGTCACCACCTGTATCTG
>NZ_KV803840.1:0-1091 GCF_001811185.1 Corynebacterium sp. HMSC067D03 | reverse complement strand
GTTTACCCGTCCACAAAATTTGACACAGCCCAGCCTCACGCTGTGGCGAATGATTGGCCATCACTGCAGGCGACGAGTACTACTCCCGTTAAGGACAATCGAATTGCTGCCTTGTGGCAGGTGATAACCCCTGCCAGTAGAGAGGGTGCATCTCGGGTTCGCAGGGAATGTACCGCGAGTTATGTAGGGGATGGGTTTTGGCTTACTGCGCACCATTGTGTATCCCAGAATCCGTCGATGGACGGTTACTTAGAGCAGTTTGATGGGCAGCAGGCAGGGATCGCCGGAATCTACACATTGTCGGATACGGATGACGTTGCTCTGATTGAGGTGGGGCCGGGAATTGATGCGGATACTTTTGAAGTAGCGCAGGATCCGCTCGACATAGGCCAGCAGGCAACACTGACGGGGTACGGAGAGACCCACGACTATGCGTCGTCTGCCACCACAACGATTGTCGCTCATCGTGACGAGATAGATTTCGGATCCGCAGTCTATACCGATCTGTTCGAAGCGCTGTCTGCAACCGCATCACGATCGTGCAGTGGTGACTCGGGGGGACCTGTTTATATCGGGTCAACCATCCATGCAATCCATACGGGAGGGGGTTACAACCCGTCCTGCGTCGACGGAAAAGACATGCTGATGTGGCACACCAATATTGCATCCAGGGCTGACTGGATCAACAGCACTATGAAATTGAATGCTGGGTTAACTGCAGCGGAGGAGTATAAGGCTGCTACCGGGCTCAATGCTGCCCTCACTGGACGAACCGGTATCGAGTGATGTTGGTCAGGGGTAGGATAGGCCCCCTCACAGTCCGTTGAGTAGCAGTCGCTTCAGTTCGTAGAACCTTCAGCAAAACAGTGGCGTCGGGGAAACGGTGGTTCTAACCGGCGTGTATGACGGCGACAGCGGTTTTGGAAGCTACCATGCTCCGTCGTTTGGCTACGGTAGCTATCCGGGGCGAAAGTACACGATTTCGAAGCAGCCATTTTCCCGTGGGGTCAGACAAAAGAAAAGGTTCTTCGAAGTGAAGCAGCGTCCGGTGCGGACAAGCCCCAGCGTGTGGCGTTGCCGGTGCGGTTGGA
>NZ_KV803839.1:114692-213956 GCF_001811185.1 Corynebacterium sp. HMSC067D03 | reverse complement strand
CGCCGACCCAACAACTTCACACACAAACACCCGTAGACGAAACTAAACCCAACCGGTTTCACCTACGGGTGTTTTTGCGCATACCCACATGATTGTTGTCGCCGACAACAGCAACAGTGGTGCACACCCACCAGCCCGCAATACAGAGTCAGAAACATTGCGTGCCTGACTATGCCACTGCATAGTTGGCGTACACCCATTAGTCCGCAATGTGGAGCACGGAGTCGATGCCAGCGGCGGCGCTCTTGTCAGCGCTCTTGGAAAAGTAGCCCAGCCGATACAAGGAAATAGTTGGTGTCTACCCACTTGTCCGCAATGCGGAGCGAAGCGACTTCACGCCACCGAAGACTCGACTAAAGCCACCAGCACACAGTCGTAAATGCAAAATGAAGCTTCACGGCCGCAGCGTTTTACACTCTGCCCAAGTCAGCGAAAGATATGACGTCGGGTTTTGCATACAGCACAGCCAGGAGAGGGACGTAACCGCAATGCGGAGAACGAATCCTTGATAGCCCATTACGGAGTCGAATGCTCGCCAAGTCCGCTCGGCTGAGGGGGATCAGCATAACTGTGTTGAGCATCCCTATAATGGCTTGGATACGAATTGGAGGGATTCCATGGCAGAGGCCGGCAACGGAGATAACCAGGGACGTCAACGTTCTTATGGTGGTGGCGGAGACCGTCGCGGTAGGAATAACCGCGGGCAGTCTCGTGGTCGTCGTGAATTTGGCGACGGAGAGCGCGGACGTCGCGAGGATCGCTACGGTGGAGCACGCGGCGACAATAAACGCGGCGGTCACGGTGGTGGCCGCGGCCGTGGCAAGCCCCACGGTAAGGGCGGCCACCCGGGCCACGGCGGGCAGGACAACCGTGTCCGCCACGATCGCTCGAACCCATATCGTGAGGGATACCGCGAGGAACGGATGGCGCAGAAGGAGCGCGAACCTGACTTGCCGTCGGGCCTGGATATTAACGACCTTGACCCGTCTGTGCTGCAGGACCTCAAGGTGCTTTCCAAGGACAATGCGGAACGCGTTGCACAGCACATGCTGATGGCTACTGATCTCCTGGAAGACGATCCGAAGCTCGCACTTGAGCACGCCCGCGCCGCGAAGAACCGTGCTGGTCGTGTCGGCGTTGTCCGTGAGACTGCTGGCGTAGTTGCATATCGCGCTGGTGAGTGGAAGGAAGCGCTTTCAGAACTTCGTGCGGCGCGGCGGATGTCTGGTGGCCCGGGGCTGCTAGCTGTGATGGCTGATGCGGAGCGTGGCTTGGGCCGACCTCAGAAGGCGCTTGAACTTGGTCGTAGCCCTGAAGCTAATGAATTGGACGAAGCGGGGAAGACCGAATTGGCGATTGTGCTTGCCGGCGCACGCCATGATCTCGGTCAGCACGATTCTGCACTTGCGACGCTGCAGCGCATGAATCCTTCTTTGGATTCGCAGGGATTTGAGCAAGTGCGTCTTTCCTACGCATATGCTGATGCCCTTCTTGCGACTGGCCAGCGTGGTGAGGCCAAGACGTGGTTTGAACACGCTGCGAAGATTGATACGGATGGTTTCACGGATGCGGCGGAGCGCGCCGCAGAATTGGACTAGACAATGGCGCTGAAGGATAACTACGACGCTCTCCTGCTTGACCTCGACGGCACTGTGTGGAATGGCGGAGTGGCGATTCCAAACGCTGTAGAGGCCATTACGGCGTCGGGGATTCCGGCTATGTATGTGACGAACAATGCGTCGCGTAGCGCAGCGGATGTGGCTGCGATGCTGGGCAAGATTGGCCTCGATACGAAGACCGAAGACGTGATCACTTCAGCACAGGCTGCGTTGTCGATGGCTGAGGCGCACCTCGCCCCCGGAGATCCTGTTCTTGTGGTTGGCGCGCCGTCGTTTAAGCAGCTTGTCGACGATGCGGGTTACGTCGTCGTCGAAAGTGCAGATGCGAATCCGAAGGCGGTGCTGCACGGCCACAACCCGGAGACCGGTTGGGCGCAGTTGTCGGAAGCTGCGTTGGCAATTCAGCGGGGCGCAATCTATCTTGCGTCAAACCTGGATACGTCTTTGCCGATGGAGCGTGGGCTGATGATCGGCAATGGTTCGATGGTTGCTGCGGTGACATCGGCGACAGGTGTGACTCCGGAAAGCGCGGGCAAGCCGGGGCCGGCGATGTTCATTCAGGCTTCTGAACGCATGAATGCGAAGCGTCCGCTTGCCGTGGGAGACAGGCTAGATACTGATATTGCAGGTGGCGTTGCGGCGGGGATTCCGTCGCTGCACGTGCTTACCGGTGTTTCTGGCCCGTTGGCGCTCATGGAGGCGCCCAAGGAGCAGCGACCGACGTTTATTGCGGAGGATATGCGCGGACTCAACGAGAACCCAGAGGTTTTGCTCCCGGGACCGCAGGGCGGTTTCGCTGCGCGAATCGACAGTAACGACATCATTTTGAGCTACGGCAAGGATGGTGCGACACCGATTCAGGCCTTGCGCACGGTTTTGGAGGTCGCGTGGCATATGGAGACTCCACCGGAGTTTGTGCGGCCCAACTCAGAGGCTGCTGAAGCTGCTACAGCTCAGTGGTGGTGACATGAAGCCACCCATGCCCAGGGATCCGCGGGCGCCGCATACGACGCCTGAGGAGGTCACGTCACAGTTTGAAGCGATTCTCGCGGAAGATACTGAATCGCTTGCCGATGAGGTTGACGCACTGACGCGCGCGCATGCGGTACTGGGGCATGCGTTGCAAGAAAGGAACAGCTAATGCCGCCCAAACGGAGGCGTTTGGATGCAGAGCTTGTGCGCCGCAAGATTGCACGTTCGCGCGAGCAGGCTCAAACGTGGATCAAGGAGGGCCGTGTCGAGGTCGGTGGGTTTGTGGCGTCGAAGCCTGCGACGGTGGTAGAGCCAGAGGCGTCGATACGCGTCAATGTCGAGGACATTGATGACTGGGCGTCTCGTGGCGCGCACAAGTTACTTGGAGCGTTGGAAGCCTTCGGGCCACGTGGCCTGAGCGTCGAAGGGCGTAGGGCGCTGGATGCTGGCGCGTCGACAGGTGGGTTTACAGACGTGTTGCTCAGAAACGGCGCACGTGAGGTTGTTGCCGTGGACGTTGGCTACGGTCAGCTCGTGTGGCGCTTGCAGAACGATCCGCGGGTGCGGGTGCTCGATCGGACGAATATCCGAAACCTGACGCCGGACATGATGGGTGGACTCGCGGACCTGATGGTCGGCGACCTGTCTTTCATCTCGTTGAAGCTGGTGTTGCCGGCACTGGTGGAATGTCTTGAGGATGGCGCTGACTTGTTGCCGATGGTCAAGCCTCAATTTGAGGTTGGCAAGGACCGTTTAGGCTCTGGTGGCGTTGTCCGTTCACAGGAGTTGCGCGAAGAAGTCACTGTGGATGTCGCCCAGTTCGCACAGGGGCTGGGGCTCAGCGTGCGTGGGGTGGCTGCGTCGCCTCTGCCAGGGCCGAGCGGTAACGTGGAGTACTTCCTGTGGCTTGTAAAGGATGGAGGCGAGGCAATGCTTGACGACGATTCCCTCGCCGCCGCAGTCCAAAAGGCCGTGAAGGAGGGGCCGCAATGACGGCTGAGCGTGAGATCTTGTTGGTTCCGCACTTGTTCCGCGAGTCGAATATCGCGTCCGCAGCGAGGGCTGCGGAGATGCTCCAGGAAGCCGGCATTACGGTGCGGTTGCTTGAACAGGAACAGATGGATGCGATTGAGACGCATCCGGTGCTCAGTGGGCTGACACGTGCCGCTGCTGACGACAATGCGGCGCTTGGCTGCGAGCTGGTGCTGGTGCTCGGCGGAGATGGAACATTTCTGCGCGCCGCAGAGCATGCCCGGGCGCAGGATATTCCGGTGTTGGGAGTCAACCTCGGACATGTCGGGTTCCTCGCAGAAGGTGACGCGGAGAGTCTTGAGGAGTCGGTGAGGCAGGTCGTCGATAAGACGTACCGCGTTGTCGACAGAATGACCATCGACGTGGCAGTCATCGACCAAGAGGGGCAGGTCGTCGGGACGGATTGGGCGCTGAATGAATGCAGCGTGGAGAATCTGGATCGTACACGGGTGCTTGATGCCACGTTGGAGGTTGATTTTCGGCCTGTGTCGTCGTTTGGCTGCGATGGCGTACTGGTGGCCACACCGACCGGATCCACAGCCTATGCGTTTTCTGCTGGCGGTCCGGTGATGTGGCCAGAACTCGATGCGTTGCTGGTGGTGCCGAATAACGCACATGCGTTGTTTGCAAAGCCACTTGTTGTCTCGCCGCGCTCGACGGTTGCTGTGGAGTCAGAACACACGACGTCGAGTGCCATGGCGGTAATGGATGGGTTCCGTCGCATCCCGGTGCCTCCTGGTTCGAGGGTTGAAGTAAGTAGGGGGTCGCGTCCGGTGCGGTGGGTACGCTTGGACGACAAACCGTTCACCGACAGGCTGGTGGATAAGTTCCGGCTGCCGGTGTCCGGCTGGCGCGGCCCGCGGACGGGTCGTGGTGTACGCGGCGTTGATGCGTAAGGAGGCAGAGTGCTCGCAGAGATCGCGATTTCGAACTTGGGCGTGATCCGTCATGCCTCGGCGGAGCTTGCTCCTGGGTTGACGGTGCTCACCGGTGAAACCGGTGCAGGTAAGACCATGGTTGTAACTGGCTTGCGGCTGCTGACAGGAGGCCGCGCTGATGCCTCCCGAGTTCGAACCGGGGCGCAGGAAGCTGTGGTGGAAGGCGCGCTCAGCATCGCAGATCTGCCGGAATCGACATTGTCCGCCGTGCATGCGATTGCAGAGGGCGCTGGTGCAGGGCCTGATGAAAACGGCGAATACGTCGTCTCACGTGCTGTGAAAGCGACGGGGCGATCGAGCGCTCACCTAGGAGGCCGAAAGGTTCCGGCCGCGACACTGGGTGATCTTGCTGGGCATCTGCTCACGATTCATGGCCAGAACGACCAGTTGAGGCTTCTCGCGCCGGAACAGCAGCTGGCGGCGTTGGACCGGTTCGAACCGGCGATCGCTCAGAAGCTCTCCTCCTATCGCGATGTTTATGTCCAGTGGCGCGAGGCAGCGAAAGATCTGAAGGACCGCACCGAGAAACGCCTTGAGTTGGCACAGGAGATGGACCGGCTGCGGTTTGCAATTGAGGAAATCGACGCAGTTGCACCCGTAGACGGCGAAGATGCCGATCTCGTTGCAACCATTAACCGTCTTCAGGATGTTGATGCGCTGCGTGAGGCCGCCCAGACCGCGCTGGTGGCAATTGATGGTGCTGAAGCCGTCGGCGGCTACAGCGCAGAGGCGGAAGAAGCTGCATCAGACCTTGTTGGCAGGGCGCAGGCGGCGTTGGTAGGAGCTAGTGACGAGGAGTTACGGGAGCTTGGTGTGCGCCTCGGGGAGGTCGCCGGTGTGCTTGCGGATGTGTCTGCGGAACTCGGTAGTTTCACCGCAGATCTTCCGACCGACCCGGATGAGCTAGAGCGCCTTCTGCAGCGCCAACAGGAACTCAAGGGGCTCACACGAAAATATGCTCCGGACATCGCGGGTGTGTTGGCGTGGCGAGAGAAGGCCGGGAAACGGCTGAGCAAGATTGATACGTCAGAAGAAGCTATCGACGAGCTGAAGCGCCGCGTTGCTGATCTTGAAGCCGAACTAAAAAAGCGAGCGGCAGCGTTGACCAAGGCACGCAACAAGGCTGCCAAAAACCTCGGGGAGGCGGTGACGGAAGAGCTTCACGGGCTTGCCATGCCGAAGGCGCAGCTGCGCGTCGAGCTGGCGGAGGCCAAGTTTGGCCGCGATGGTGCGGACGCTGTGGAGATCACGCTCGCACCGAACAGCGCGTTGGAGCCAAAGCCGTTGGCCACGAGCGCATCTGGTGGTGAGCTCTCACGAGTCATGCTGGCACTTGAGGTGATCCTTTCGGAGTCGTCGGCGGGCGGCACGCTGGTCTTTGATGAGGTGGACGCTGGTGTCGGTGGACGTGCTGCGGTGGAGATTGGGCGCCGTTTGGCGAGGTTGGCGTTGAGGCATCAGGTCATCGTCGTTACGCACTTGCCCCAGGTTGCGGCGTATGCGAACACGCACCTGCATGTGTCAAAGGACGTGGGCGACGAGGCGGTGACGTCGGGTGTGGGCAATCTGACTGACGAGCAGCGGATTGAGGAGCTCGCGCGCATGATGGCGGGCCTTGATGATTCGGATACAGGGCGTGCCCACGCGGCAGAATTGTTCAAGCGTGCGCAGCGCGAAGTGGAGGAAATGCGGGCGTAGCCCGCGCGCCTCCACAGTTCTGGCAGGTCAACGTTGCACAATGGTCGCTATGACTGTTGGAACTGGGGAAGCGCCCGCGCAGGAATTGCGCGGTACGCTGCGCGACTGCACACCGCGGGGCAAAGGCCTTGCTCGCCTGCATGAGGGCGATATTGCGATTGTGGATGCGCCGGACATGCAGCGTCGTTTAGCAGAGCAGCTCATTGCCCGCCGTCCTGCTGCGGTGATCAATCTTGCGCCGTACAGCACTGGATCCTTACCGACGTTCGGTCCGCATTTGCTTCTCGACGCCAACGTTCCGATCTTCGAAGTGGCCGACGCCGCTGTTCGCGAGAAGATCCGCGACGGCAAGAAGGTCACGGTCACGCCAGAGGGGACGATCACCGTCGGAAGGAAAGACGTCGGTGTTGCACAGCGTGTCACACGTGAGCAGGTGGACAACTCCTTCGCTGAGGCACAGCAAGGTCTCGTGGAGAACATGGAAGCCTATTTCGGCAACACCATTGAGTTCATCCACTCGGAAGCGCCGTTGCTTATCGACGGTGTCGGCGCACCCGAACTTGGCGACGCGATGGCGGACCGCAAGGTCGTTGTTGTCTCTCCAGGAGATGACACGCGGCGCCGTCTGACAGGCATCCGCAACTTTATGCGGGAGTACACCCCGGTCATCATTGGTGTGGGAAGCGCCGCGAACACGCTGGCAGAGATGGGTTATGCCGCTGATTTCATTGTCGGTGACCCCGCGGATGTCGCGTCGGAGAACTTGCGTTCTGAAGCACGGGTGATTCTGCCGGCTGACCCAGACGGTTATGCGCCTGGCTTGGAGCGTATCCAAGATTTGGGTGTGGGTGCGATGACGTTCCCAACAGCGACTGATTCGCCGACAGACCTCGCGATCTTGCTTGCTGCGTTCCATGATGCGGAGACGATTGTCACCGTAGGCGAGCCGGTGGAGTTGGACGGGATGCTCACGGACCCGGCGAATGCCGATCCGGCTGCGTTGCTTGCTCGCTTGAAGGCCGGCCGCAAGGTTGTTGATTCTACGGTTATTGAGAATCTTTACGCAGTCGAATCCACCAGCGGTGTCGCATGGGCCTGGGCGTTACTCGGCCTGCTGGTCGCTGCTGCCGCCGTCATTCTCGTCGTTGGGCTTGGCGGAAATGGGACGTTCGCCGACAACCTGGTCAATACCTGGGACACAGTTGCCAACACGGTGCGCGGCTGGATTCCGGCAGGGGAAGGGGAGTAAACCGTGGGAAAGCAAAAAGGGACGGGTGGGCTTGTCACTGCTGGTCTGTGTTGGGGGTTAGCTTTCGGCGTGGTGTTGGGGGCGTCGGTACTCGCGCCGGCTATTCCTGGCGGCCCGGATCTGTTCAATGGTGCGTTTCTCAGCGACGTCGACCGGAACGCGAATGGTGATGGAGCCGAGGAGCCGACAAAGGAAAGCAGCGAAGCGCAGCAGCGGCTTGATGCTGCCGATGCTCTTCTGGGCAGTGAGTCGGTGTCCATCGTCTCTGGAGCGCTCAAAGAGGTGCCGGTCGCTATCGTGCGTACGCATACAGCCGCCGATATCGATGTCGATTCCGTGCGGTGGCTGCTCAACGCGGCGGGCGCTTCCGATGCTGGTGAATTGAAACTGACAGAGAAGTTTACGTCGCAAAACTCTGCCGACGAGTTGTCCACGGTGATTGCGTCGACGTTGCCGTCCGGTGCGCAGTTGAGCGTGGAGAACCGTTCACCGGGCACCCATGCGGGTGAGTCGTTGGCGTCGATTATGTTGATCGACCCTGAGACGAAGGAAGCGCCGGCACAGGCTTCGGATCGCAAAATCGTAATTGACACGCTGCAACAATCCGGTTTCGTCGAGACGAAAGGTGAGATCGTGCCCGCGGAGGCTGTCGTGATTGTGGATGGCGCCTCCGGTGACGCCGGCGGAGACTTCGGTGCGAAGCTGGTGCAGGACCTTGCGGAAGCACTTGGCCATGCAGGCAAAACCGTGCTGACGAGTCAAGACATCGCGCCAAAGGAACTGCGCGGCGTGACTACGGTAGGCAACGTGAGCTACGAGTCCGGCAGGATTTCTTCAGTGCTGGCGGTGGCAGAGTGAGCCACGAATTTACCGTCGAGTCCTCCGAGGCACTGATCGAAGCCCCAATCATCGCTGTGCGCCGCGACAGTGTGGTCATGCCTGGTGGCAAGCCAGCTAACCGTGAGATCGTCGAGCATTTCGGCGCAGTGGCAGTAGTTGCACTTGACGACGACGGGCGCGTCGCGCTCGTCGAGCAGTACCGGCACAGCGTAGGCAAGCGGCTGCTTGAACTGCCTGCGGGGCTTCTGGACATGTACGAAGAAGACGAGTTGGTATGTGCGAAGCGCGAACTGGTTGAGGAAGCCGGTCTCGAGGCTGAGCAGTGGGGCGTGCTGGTGGATTTGGTGACGTCTCCGGGATTTGCGGAAGAGGCGGTGCGGGTATTCGTCGCAAAGCAACTGCGCGAGGTGGAACGCCCGGACGCCGAGGACGAAGAAGCCGACATGGACTTTCGGTGGGTGCCACTGAGCGAGGCCGCACAAATGGTGCTTCGAGGCGAGATTGTGAACTCAATCGCCGTGGGCGGCATTTTGGCTGCTTGCCGCGTCGCAGAGGGTAAAGCGCAGTCACGTGATGTGTCGGAGCCATTCGAGTTGCGCCCGCAATCGCTGCCGAAGCGGCGAGCCGAGCGTGGCATCGTGCCGGATATGAAGCGCATCTAGATGGCGGTAAAAGCCGACGAACTAGCTGCGCGCTGGTTGCAGCATCTCGCTGTTGAGCGGGGAGTCTCCCCTCACACGTTGAGTAACTACACCCGCGACGTCAACCGGTACACACGATGGTTGGCAGCCGCTGGGAAAAGCGACTTGGCAACAGTCAGTGCCACCGATGTAGAGGCGTACGTTGCTGACTTGCGCCGCGGGGTGGACGGCGCACGCCCCCTCGCGGCATCTTCGGCTGCGCGTGCGCTGACTGTCGCCCGAGGCTTGCACCGTTTTGGCGTAGAAGAAGGCGTATTGCCGGCAGATACCGCTGCCGAAGTTTCCCCACCGTCAGCTGGCGAGAAGCTACCCGACACTTTGAGCATTGGGGAGGTGGCGACGCTTCTCGATGCCTGCCCGACCGAACAGCCCCTCGGCCTACGCGACAAGGCGCTGTTGGAAACGCTGTATGCCACAGGTGCGCGAGTTTCTGAGGTGCTTGATTTGAGCGTCGATGATGCGACAGCCGCAATAGATACTGAAGGCATTCTGACCGTGACTGGCAAGGGAAGTAAGCAGCGCCTCGTCCCGCTCGGCCGGCATGCACAAGATGCGATCGAGGCGTATCTCGTGCGAGGCAGACCCGTATTCGCCACCGGGAAGTCACACGCGTTGTTCTTGAATAGGCGCGGTGGAGCCTTAACTCGCCAGAGCGCCTGGACTGTAATCAAGCAGGCTGCGGAGCGTGCGGGGATAGACAAAGAGATCTCCCCGCACACGCTCCGGCACTCGTTTGCCACGCATCTGCTGGAAGGTGGCGCAGATGTGCGCTCCGTGCAGGAATTGTTGGGGCACGCTTCAGTGACGACTACGCAGATTTACACACACGTCACAGCAGATAGCCTGCGCGAGGTTTGGCGTAGTTCGCATCCACGTGCGTAAGCTTTTGCGCTTATGAGTGAGTACACATTTGCACGAGCACGTCGCGCAACACTTACGGTGCCGGCAGCCCTGCTGCTTGCCGTGGGGCTTGGCGGAGGTGTGGGAGCACACCCTGCCTCGGCGCAGATCCCGGGCGGGCTAAGTCCGGATGCAGTGGCGAACATGATTCCCTCGGAGATCACCGTGCCTGCGGGGCAGACGACGACGGTTGATGTGGGCGTGCCGGTGGATGTGAATTACTCCGCAGGCGGCTGGGTGGTCACATCCAATGGCACGTCGGTGTCGGTGACCGCTCCAGCGGAAGAGGGCGCGACCGCAGCAGTGCCTGCGAGCGCCGGCGGTTACACGGCGACAGTTAACCTCGTCGCTGTGGGCGGCGGACAGGCAACTGATGCAGACGAAATTGCGGGCGGTGGCGCTGGAGAAAACACCGAGCACCACGGTGGTGGAGGCCACGCCGAAGACAACGGTGGTGGCGCAAACGGCGGTGGCGACGCAAACGGTGAAGCCTCGAACGGCGGATCCGGTGCGGGTGCAGGCAGTGGCAGCGGCGCCGTCAATCGCCCTGAGCGTAAGCCAGCGGAAAAGGCGGACACCGCGGATGCGAAGCGCCTCGATTTCGAGGGAGAGATTCACGGCAACGAGATCGTGGTCAAGGTGCCGTTGAGTAAGGCGCGCGATTTGATGAAATACGCCAACTACGACTCGTCGAATGCGAAACTGCGTTACCTCGATGTCAACGGCAACATCATCGAAGGGGTCAAGCGTGACGTGAACGTCGCGGGGCGCACGTTGACGCTGACGTACCCGGAAGGCGAGACGCCTGACAACCCGTTCATTATGGAGGTCGTGGAGAACGGCGCGGCGACGTTTGTCGCGGTGATTACGTCGACGAATGCTCCGGTTGAGCAGGCTGCCGAAACGGATGAAGAAAACCCGTATGCGGGAGCAGACAACAAAGGTCAAGGCGATAGCGTTGACTCGGGTTCGTCGGTAGGTGATCTTGTCCCGCTCATCATTGGTGGTGGTGCGCTTATCGCGGCACTTGCGCTGCTGATTATCTTCCTTCGGAAGCGAAGCCGTGGGCAGGTCTAATCACAGCGTTGTAAGATGACTGCAGTCAAGGGTTTAGACGTGATCGAGGGAAGGATCGGCCATGGCGGACGAGGCGCTGTTTGACGCGGCTGACCAGAAGACGTTTTTGACGGGTCGGCCGTGGCGTGAGTTTGCCAAGCCGAAGGAGCTTGAGCGGCACGGTCCCGCAACCATCATCTCGATGGTGAACCAAAAGGGCGGCGTGGGTAAGACCACGTCCACTATCAATCTCGGTGCATGCTTGGCAGAGCAAGGGCGCAAGGTGCTACTGGTAGACCTCGACCCGCAGGGTGCACTCTCCGCTGGCCTTGGTGTGTCCTATGAGGAGGATCAGGTCACGGTCTACGACTTGCTGTTTGACAACACTGCCAGCATTCACGCGGCGATCAAGCGCTCAAACGTGTCCGGGCTTGATCTGGTACCCGCGAATATTGACCTGTCTGCGGCTGAAATCCAACTGGTCAACGAAGTCGGCCGCGAGCACACGCTAGCTCGTGCGCTGCGCCCGGTGCGCGGGGAGTACGACTTCATCATCCTGGACTGTGGCCCGTCGCTCGGTTTGCTCACTGTGAATGCGTTGGCGTGCTCGCAGGGCGTGATCATCCCCATGGAGTGTGAGTACTTCTCGCTCCGAGGTCTCGCGCTGCTCACCGATACCGTGGAAAAGGTGCGCGACCGCATCAACTTCGACCTGGACATCGTGGGCCTCCTTGTCACTATGTTTGATCGTCGCACGACCCACGCCCGTGAGGTCATGGATCGTGTAGTTGAGGTGTTCGGCGACCGCGTCTTCGACACCGTGATTACCCGTACCGTGCGTTTCCCGGAGACATCGGTCGCGGGTGAGCCGATTATTACGTGGGCTCCCAACTCGCAAGGTGCGGAACAGTACCGCAATCTGGCCCTTGAGGTGTTGGAGCGCACTAGCTAGTGGCCCAGGCACCTGAGCAGTACCCCCAGCCGGAGATCACGGTCTTTACCCTCGCGCTGAATAACTTCGAGGGGCCGTTTGATCTGCTGCTCAGCTTGATTCAGGCGAAGAAACTCGACGTGACCGAGGTTGCGCTCGCCGAGGTGACCGACGAGTTCATTGCGTATACCCGTGCGTTGGGGCAGACGGAGTCGCTTGACGAGGTCACTGAGTTCCTCGTGGTCGCGGCCACCTTGTTGGACATGAAGACTGCGCGGCTGTTGCCACGTGGTGATCATGACCTGGAGGAAGACTACGACCTTCTGGAGGCCCGGGACCTCCTGTTCGCACGTCTTCTGCAGTACCGCGCATATCAGAAGGTTGCTGACCAGTTTGCTATGTGGCAAGCATCTGCTAATCGACGACACCCGCGTGCCGTATCCATGGAGCCCCGGTTCGTGGACCTTTTGCCTCCGGTGGAACTCGGCCATACAGCGGCGAGTTTCGCGGAACTTGCGGCCAGTGTTTTCCGGCCTAAGCCGCCGGAGGAAGTACGCACTGACCACCTGCACGCCGTTGCTGTGTCCGTGCCTGAGCAGGCGGGCAAGATCCTGGATACACTCAAGCTCGCCGGCTCAGGTACCTGGATGACGTTCGCCGCACTGACACGCGATTGCACGAGGTCCATGGAGGTGGTCGGCCGGTTCCTCGCCCTGCTGGAGTTGTACAAGGCCCGCGCGGTGGAAACAGAGCAGCCCGAAGCGCTTGGCCAACTTGATGTGTCATGGACCGGCCTTGAGGTCGATCCGGCGGTCGTTGCGGCATCGAACTGGAACTAGTCACTGAACAAGTACGGGCAGCTAGACTCCTGCGGTATGGAAGACATGCCGATGGTTGCGCAGTTGCGTTCGCGGATTGAGTCGGTGCTGTTGGTCGTCGATACGCCGGTGTCCGTGGAGGACCTCGCGGGTGCGCTCGGAGCAACGACTGCGGAAGTGTCGGATCACCTTCGCGCGTGGTCGCGAGAACTCGACACCCGTGGCAGTGGCATTGATTTGCGTGAGACCGCAGAGGGCTGGCGGCTGTATACCCGGCCCGAAAATGCCGATGCGGTCGAGGCGTTCTTGCTCGACGGCACGCAGAAGAAACTCTCGCGCGCGGCAATGGAGACGCTCGCAGTGATTGCTTACCGCCAGCCGGTGACGCGCTCGCAGGTTGCCGGAGTGCGCGGGGTCAATGTTGATGGCGTCATGCGCACCCTTGCGCTGCGCGGCTTGATTGCGGAGGTTGATCCTGAGCAAGAATCTGGCGCACACCGCTATGTGACGACGGAGCTGTTCCTCGAACTTCTGGGCATTGACTCGCTTGAGCGCCTTCCTGACCTTGCGCCACTGCTTCCGGACATCGATGCAATCGAAGATGCCTGGTAGGATCGGCCCAAAAACCGCATACGACTGAAAAGGAATTGAGGAAACATGACTCCTCCCGCTCGCCGAGACGGCACACCGGACAAGCCCGAGAAGGACGAAACGTTCTACATCTCGTACGCGAAGCCGGCAAAGAAGCAGAATGTCCGTTTGGACAAGCGACGCGCAAATGCCGCGAAGAATGAGCCCCACCCGCTGGATGACAACTGGTGGGACGACAACCCGCAGGATAAGACCCGCAAAACTGAGGGGATCCGTCTGCAGAAGGTGTTGGCGCAGGCAGGTGTGGCGTCTCGTCGTCACGCAGAGGCCATGATCGACCAGGGCCGCATTGAGGTCAACGGCAAGATCGTCAACGTGCAAGGCATGCGTGTTAACCCGAACGTGGACATCATTCGCGTGGACGGGGAGCGCATCAACGTCAACGAGGAGCACGAATACTTCGTGTTTAACAAGCCGCGTGGCGTGCACTCGACGATGAAGGATGAGCTTGACCGCACCTCGGTCGGCTCCTACCTTTCGGAGCGCACCGCCGCGGGTCAGCGTCTGTTCCACGTGGGACGCCTCGACGCCAACACGGAGGGTCTGTTGCTGTTGACCAACGACGGTGAACTGGCGAATCGTCTGATGCACCCGAAGTACGAGGTGTCGAAGACCTACATGGCCACTGTCCTGGGTGAGGCGAACAATGCGCTGGTCAAGCAGCTCAAGGAGGGCATTGAGCTTGACGACGGCCCCGCGAAGGCCGACTACGCTCAGATCGTGGATGTCCACAATGGGCAGTCGATCATCCGAGTGGAGCTCCACGAAGGCCGTAAGCACATTGTGCGCCGCATGCTGAAGGAAGCTGGCTTCCCGGTGCAACGACTGGTTCGCACCAAGTTCCACACGGTCCAGCTCGGCGAGATGAAGCCAGGCATGATGCGTGCGCTCAATTCCTCCGAGCTTGCGTCGCTGTACAAGGCGGTGGGGATGTAATGGCAGACCAGAAGATTTCCAACTTGGCTGACGGCGGGCTGATTCTCGCAGTGGACGGCCCGTCCGGCACCGGTAAATCCACGATGTGTCGCGCGTTAGCGAAGAAGCTCGACGCGAAGTATGTGGATACGGGTGCGATGTACCGCGTTGCCACCCTGGCCGTCTTGCGCGCTGGTGTCGACCCGGTTGATACGGATGCGGTGATCGAAGCGACCGCTGATCTGCCGCTTGAGGTATCCGACGATCCGGATTCCACCGCAGTGTTGTTTGCAGGTGAGGATGTTGCCCGCGAGATCCGAGGACCGGAAGTCACCCAGCACGTTTCTGCGGTCTCTGCGATCCCGCAGGTCCGCGTGAACCTTGTGGAACTGCAGCGCAAGTTGGCCCGCGAGGCCGGCCGCGCGATCGTGGAGGGCCGCGATATCGGCACTGTCGTGTTGCCGGATGCTCCGGCAAAGGTCTACATGACGGCAAGCGCTGAAGTACGTGCGAAGCGTCGCTTCGATCAGGATGTAGCCGCTGGCCGTGACGTGGACTTTGATGCAGTGTTGGCGGATGTGAAGCGGCGCGACGAGGCGGACTCGTCACGCAAGACCAGCCCGCTGCGTCCCGCTGACGACGCCGAGATCGTGGATACGTCTGAAATGACCCCGGACGAGGTGCTCGCTGCGCTGACTGCCGTGGTGGAAAGGAGCGCACGATGAGCGACAAGAAGAACATTGAAGACGGTCTCGAGCCGGAGACTCAATTCATCCAACCCGGCATCGATGCCTCTGGCTACGACGACCTGGAAGCCTATGAGGTCGATGCGGACGACGCTGAGTACTACGACGACCTCGAGGACTTCGATGAGTCGGAGTTCAGCGAGGCCGACTTCGGCGACGATACCGATGCTGGCGACGAGACCGACGACTACACCGACGAAGAATGGGCCGAAATCGAAGCCGAATACGGCATCATCCGCCCGGACGTGGTAAAGGAAGCGTTGCCGACGGTGTCTATCGTGGGCCGCCCGAATGTAGGTAAGTCTTCGCTGGTGAACCGGTTCTTGGGTCGTCGTGAAGCAGTTGTGGAGGACCATCCCGGCGTGACCCGCGACCGTGTGAGCTACATGGCGGAGTGGAACGGACGTCGTTTCTGGGTGCAGGACACCGGTGGCTGGGACCCGGACGCAAAGGGCATCCACGCCTCGATCGCGCGCCAGTCCGAGGCAGCCATGGAGACCTCGGACGTCATCGTCATGGTTGTCGACGCAAAGACCACCGTGACCGAGACAGACATGGTGATGGCCCGCAACCTGCAGCGCGCTGAGGTGCCTGTCATCCTCGTTGCAAACAAGTTTGAGTCCGACAGTCAGTGGGGCGAGGTCGCCGAGTTCTATTCGCTGGGTCTTGGCGATCCGTGGCCGGTCTCTGCGCTGCACGGCCGCGGCGGTGCCGACGTGCTCGATGAGATCCTGCGCAACTTCCCCGAGGTTCCGCGTGCTGCCGCGTCGGTCACTCAGGGCCCGCGACGTGTTGCACTTGTGGGCCGCCCGAACGTGGGCAAGTCCAGCCTGCTGAACAAGCTGACCAAGTCCAATCGCTCTGTCGTGGACAACGTCGCCGGCACCACCGTCGACCCGGTCGACGAGTTGGTGCAGTTGGACGAGGACCTTTGGACGTTCATCGATACCGCCGGCCTGCGGAAGAAAGTTAAGAACGCCCAGGGCCACGAGTACTACGCATCACTGCGCACTCGCGGCACGATTGAGGCCGCCGAGGTCTGTGTCGTGCTCATCGACGCTTCTCAGGAGATTTCCGAGCAGGACCAGCGCGTGATCTCGATGGTGCTCGAAGCCGGTAAGGCCATGGTGATCTGCTTTAACAAGTGGGATCTGATGGACGAGGATCGTCGTTACGAGTTCGACCGCGAATTCGACCTGACCATGGGCCAGTTGAAGTGGGTAACCAAGCTCAACACTTCCGCGGACACCGGTCGTGGTCTGCACCGCCTGGAGCCAGCGATGAAGGAAGCGCTGGAGAACTGGGACAAGCGCATCTCTACCGGCCAGCTCAACAACTGGCTGCGTGAGGCGATTGCCGCGAACCCGCCTCCGATGAAGAACAACCGTCTGCCCAAGCTGCTCTTTGCCACCATGGCGACGACGCGCCCGCCGACAATCATTCTGTTCACCACGGGCTTCCTCGATGGCGGTTACCGCCGCTACCTTGAGCGCAAGTTCCGTGAGCAGTTCGGCTACCACGGCACTCCGGTGCGCATCGCGGTGCGTGTGCGTGAGCGTCGCGGAAAGAAGTAGGCAGGACTATGGACTCGACGGTCTATTCCGCGCCCTCAGATCCGAAGGGGCCGTTGCCCCTGATTGTTGCGCTGCACGGTCGTGGCGATAATGGGCGGAACTTCCTCGGCGGTACCGGCCTCGTGCAGGCCAACGCAGTGGTCGTTGCGCCGACGGGTGCCGGTCTGGCGTGGGCTCCTGCGCCGTACGCGCTGAACACGATTGAGCAGGACAAGGCGCGTATCGACGACATCATCGCCCAAACCAGCGAACACTTCGACATCGACCCCGAACGCATTTACGCCGTTGGTTTCTCCAATGGTGGCGGTCTCGCGGTCTACTTGTCTACGCTCAGCGATACCTTCGCGGGTGTTGCCTCTGTGTCTGCGGCTGTGCGCTGCACCGAGGCGCAGATCGAGGCAGCCGAGCCGGTGGACTACCTCAACATCCACGGCACCCACGACGACGTAGTGCCATATAACGGCGAGGTCCGGCCGGGATACGGAAGCCCCGCTGAGGACGGCATTCTCGGCGCTCCCGAAGTGGTTGCCGCGTTTGAGCGTCGCAACAGCGACAAGGCTCGTACCCTGCACCACCGAGTGGAGGGCATGGGCCACGAGTGGCCTACCGGACCGTGGGCTGCGCATCGTGGCATCGACGTGACCGAGGAGATCTTCGACTTCTTCGGGATTGAGAAGCGGACCGATTTGTTTTAGCAGCCCGCTCTATCGCCGGTACACAAACGCGTCCGTGCGGTAGGGCAGCGGGATGATTTGTCCCTCATCGAACCCGAGGCGCTCGTAGAGGTACCACGTCAGATTCGCCTCCATCTTTGCTCGGGTGCGCTTGGAGGCTTTCAGCCAGTACGAGCGTGTTGCCATGAGCTCGAAGCAGTGCTCGACTGGGATCTGGTCCACCCACTCGGTGCGAACCTCGCGCTCGAGTTGCCACGGGGCGTGCACGGTGGGGTAGAAGCCTTCGCGCTGCACATCACCCGAGTGCATGATGCGGCTGAGCCGCAGCACCCAAGGGTGATGTACCGCGAGCGTATTCCAACACAGGACAAGGCAACCGCCATCGCGGATGACGCGGTCTGTCTCAGCGCTGGCCTCTGCCGGGTCCACCCAGTGCCAGGTCTGTGCGCACGCGATCGCATCGACGGCATTGTCCGCGAGCCCCGTCGCTTCCGCCGTCGCCCGCCACACAGGCACCTCCGGCAACTGGTGATGGAGTACGCGTGTCATGTCGGGGGAGGGGTCGCAGGCGTAGACGGTGCGGTGGTCGTCGATAAGCAACTGCGTTAATTTCCCAGTGCCGGCGCCGACGTCGCACACGACATCGGCGCCTTCGAACAACTCGGCAACCTCAGGTGGATACGACGGACGCGCGTCGTGGTAGCGATCCGCATCGCGCACAAACGCACTCGCCGCGGTGTGTTGGTGAGCGCGGTCACGAAAGGTCGGCTGCGACTTCTTGCTCGGACCTGGCTGTGTTCCGCTTATTGGCATGATGCACTAATCTACCTGTCGTGTTTTATCCGGAGCAGCAGACGTAATGGGCAAAGTTTCAACCGTCACCGCGGCGGCGTTGTCCACAGTCCTGCTCGTACTCACCGGCTGCTCCGGAGGGGACGGAAGCGTCAAGGAACCCGGGGTAACAACCAAAGCACTGCCCGCTGCGGACGACGTGCGCGAGGTCGAACCATGGGGGCCACCAGGCAGCGAACATCGCAACATCACCGCAGGTGGGTTGAAGCGCGACTACATCGTCTCTACCCCTGCGGGAGCGCGTCAGCGTGACCGTCTGCCAGTGATCTTCGTGTTCCACGGCTATAAGGAAGACGCCGAAAAGATCCGGAAAAACTCCGGGCTCGATGCCGCAGACGCCATTGTGGCGTACCTCGACGGCAAAGATTCTGCCTGGGCGCCTGCACCGTACGCCTCGACTTCTGGGCAACAAGACCTTGCGTTTGTCGACGCCGTCCTCGCCGCGCTCGAAGGCGAATTTTCGGTCGACCACTCCCGTATTTTTGCGGCGGGGTTCTCAAACGGTGGGGGCTTCGCCGCGTTTGTGGGTTGCCAACGACCACAGGCATTCACAGGCATTGCCACGGTTGCAGGCGCCTATTATCAACGCGTTTCTGCAGGCTGTTCCCAGATCCCGATGATGCACGTCGATTTCCACGGCACGGGCGACAATGTCATTGCCTACAACGGCGGGCAACGCCACGCCACGGCATACAACTCGGTGGAGGAAATGCTTCACGAGTCCGCGTCGCGCAACCACTGCGACGCCCGCTACGAAGACATTGAGGTAGCCCCTGGCGTTATCCGCGAGGCGTGGACAGGTTGCGACGCTGAACTTGCCCACTACCGCATCGAAAATGGCCCCCACGTGTGGCCAGGCGGCGCCGGTGACTCATCTGGGACGGTGCCGAAAGGCTTCGCCACCGACGCCATGCTGAAGTTCTTCCGGCTCGGCCGGGCGACGCAGCAGTAGCGCACTGCTTGACGACGACCACCCGTACAGACGCGGTTACGCACTTTTCAGTGCCACGCGTTGGGCAATTCCGGCACACTGGAACGCATGATTTATAGCTTCGAGGGCAAAACCCCCAAGATTCATCCATCGGCGTACATCTCTGACGAGGCGACGATTATCGGCGACGTAGAGATCGGTGAGGACGCCAACATCTGGCCCGGCGTGGTCATCCGTGGCGATGTGGGCGCAATCCGTATCGGTGCACGTGTGAACGTGCAGGACGGCTCAGTCGTGCACGTGGACACGGATGGGGAGACAGTGCTGGAAGAGGACGTGACGATTGGCCACCTTGCGATGATCCACGGTTGCCATATCGAGCCAGGCTGCCTGATCGGGATGAATGCGACGGTGCTGTCGCGGTCGTGCATCGGCAAGGGCAGCATCATTGCCGGCGGGGCAGTGGTACTGGAGGGGCAGCAGTTGCCGGAGTTCTCTCTTGCAGCAGGTGTGCCGGCAAAGGTCAAGCGCGCACTCGAGTCGGACACCTTTGAGGCGCGGTTGAGGCACGCGGCGTATTACGTGGAGCTGGGCCGGCGGGCAGCGACAGGTCTCATGGCGGTGGACCGGGCGTCGCTTGCGTAAAACTTCACACTAGAACTGCTGTGAAAGTCACATAAACAGGAGTAACGTGACGGGCATGACATTCAATAACGTAACAGTACTTGGTGCAGGTGTCCTGGGCGCGCAGATCGCTTTTTGCTCTGCGTTCGCGGGAAAGAAGGTAGTGTCCTACGACATTAACGAGGAGGCCCTCGCGGCCGGCAAACAGCGTTTCGACGCCATCGGTGAGCAAATGAAGGTGGAGCTCGAGTCCGCTAACGACGAAACCATCGCGGCGGCGCACGAAAACCTCACCCAGACCTCGGACCTTAAGGAAGCGCTAGCGAACGCGGACCTGGTCATCGAGGCGATCCCGGAGAACCTCGAGCTCAAGCGCAAGGTGTGGGCCGAAGTGGGGCAGTACGCCCCGGCGACCACCGTTTTTGCCACCAACACGTCGACGCTCATGCCGAGCAAGTTCGCGGACGCGACGGGTGCGCCGGAGCGCTTCTTGGCACTGCACTTTGCCAACCACATCTGGATTCAGAACACTGCCGAGATCATGCCTCACGAGGGCACTGACCCGAAGTATGTGGACCAACTCGTGGAGTTTGCGGAGCAGATCAACATGGTACCGGTCCCGCTCAAGCGCGAGCAGCCCGGCTACGTGCTGAACACCCTGCTGGTGCCGCTGCTCAGTGCCGGCATGTACCTGCTGCACCACGACATCGCTGACCCCGTCGACATCGACCGTGACTGGTGCAACTCCACCGGCTCCCCGCGCGGGCCGATTGAGATCATGGACCTTATTGGCGTGCGCACCCTGGTCGCCGTGATCGAGTCCAACGACAACGCCCCGCAGTGGCAGAAGGACTTCGTTGAGACGACGCTGAAGCCGATGGTCGCAGAAGGTAGGACCGGCCTGGAAGCTGGGCAGGGGTTCTACACTTACGACGCGAACGGCAAGATCGTTTCTTAGAGCATCTGCTCAATCAAAGCGCGACCGCGGCCGTGCTCCATCGGAGCAACAGCGTCTTTCACCCGGTCGAGTAGCTGAAACGCACGGCATACCCGGAGAAAGTTTTCCAACGTTGCGCCGTGTCCCTGTTCCAAACGGCGCAACGTAGACACGCTCACGTCGGCGCGGTACGCGGCCTGTTCGATAGTGAGCCGGTTGAGGCGGCGCCAGCGTTGCAAGGCTTCGCCGATCTCGCTTAGCCCGCCTTTGACTGCGCGCGGGATTCTCCGGCTACTCATTTTTGACACATTTACAACCATATTCTGTCATTTTTGAGTAGTTGGGCGGAAGTTGCTAGAGCGCCAGCACGCGTACCATGGGAGACTCCAATTCAATTTGAAAGAAGAGGGTGCCCACATGAACCGCGAAATCGTTTTCATCGTTTACGTGACCGACATTGATAGATCGGTCGAGTTTTACTCAGACCTCCTGGACCTGGAGACTGACTTTGTTTCACCCCGCTACGTGACGTTCGCTTTGGCGGACGGTGTTGCCCTCGCACTGTGGACCGGAAACTCGGAGGCGCTTGCCGACGCCCCGGCACGCACCACCGAAGTGTGCCTCAACGTCAACGGGGAAGAAGTCATGGACGTGTTCCAGTCCTGGTCTGACAAGGGGGTCCATGTCATCAAAGAGCCGCACCAGGACGTGTTCGGAACGACGTTTGTCGTCGCCGACCCCGACGACAACCAGATCCGAGTCGCACCTATCGACTAGGAACGCCGCGCAAGAAGAACCACCGACCCCCAGAAGAACTTTGTCGACTGGCAGGATCTGCCCCCATTAACCGAGGTATTCCACAGAAGAAGAAAGGCCTGGCAGAGACGTTATGTTTCGTTTCTAACCCTGATTCGCACCTTGCACTGAGACGTTTGCCTCGCGAGCGCCTAGGCAACCTCCTATGATTCGCATCCGGAGGAGCGGCCTATCGAAACCGTGTTCTAGCGCTGGGAAGGTCTCACCGGTTGAAAACGGTGAGCATCCCTGAAGCCACCAGAAGGATCGGATTCACGATGGAGGAGTTCGTAGTTCTCATTGTTGCGGATGGACTCGTGGCGTTATGGATGAGGATCTCGATGTTGACCCAAAACAACGAATCGACCCCGAGGCTAGGATCTGTAGAACATGGCAAACCCGGTACTACGCGACGCGCTACCCGAGCTGGCTGCTCAGTGGAATGAATTCCGGAACGGGGATCTCGGACCAGCGGACGTGACCACGGGATCGGGCCGTAAGGTCTGGTGGAATGGGGCCTGTGGTCACGAGTGGGCGGCGACCGTGGCTAGCCGGGCCCGAGGGGCAGGGTGTCCCTACTGCTCTCCGGTGGGGAGGAAACGGTTGCTGGTGGGATTCAACGATCTTGCAACCATAAATCCTGATCTGGCAAGACAGTGGCACCCGACGAAAAACAAGGGGACCACTCCGGAGGACGTAACAGCTCGTTCCCACTCCCGGGCCTGGTGGGTCTGTAGCGAGGATCCGCGCCACGAGTGGGAGGCAACCGTTAAAGACCGGGCATTCGGTTACGGGTGTCCTTTTTGTTCGAACCAGCGGGTTCTAGCGGGGTACAACGACCTAGCGACCGTGCACCCGCACTTAGTGGATGAATGGCACCCTACAAAGAACGTAGGGCTGGCTCCATCGGAGGTCGCTCCGGCTGGAAAGACCCGTATTTGGTGGCTGTGCCATGCAGATCCACGACACGAGTGGCAGGCGACAAGCGGCGATCGGTTGAGGGGGTATGGTTGCCCCTACTGCTCTGGCAACGCTGTTCTGGCAGGGTACAACGATCTTGCGACTACGCATCCGGATATTGCCGCAGAGTGGCACCCGACGAAAAACGGCAAAAGGAAGCCAAGTGAGGTTTCCAAGGGCAGCATGACTAAGTACTGGTGGTTGTGTCCGCTTGGGCACGAGTACTCCCAGCTCCCCAACAGCCGCACCCACGGGCGGGGATGCCCGTACTGCTCGAATCGCCGTGTGCTTATGGGATTTAATGATCTCGCCACGGTAGCACCCGCAGTTGCCGCCGAGTGGCATCCCAAAAACAAGAACACCCCGGATCGGATCCTTTCCGGATCCCATTCCAAGGCGTGGTGGATTTGCAAGGAAGGGCACGAGTGGCGAGCGCAGATTAAGTCTCGAAGGGACGGCAGAAACTGTCCGTACTGTCGCAAACCCTGGTCGCTGGCAGAAAAAGAGGTTTATGCATTCGTCGTTGAACACGCCCCCGGTGTCGAAGTGCTGGAAAATGACTCCAGTCTGTTCACCCTTGGAATGGAATTGGACATCTTCGTCCCTGAACTAGCGCTTGGGATCGAGTTCAATGGCGAGTACTGGCACGACGAGTCCCGGGATCCTCGGATTCGGACCCGCCATGAGAGGAAACAGACTGTGTGCGAAAGCAACAGCATCCGGCTAGTCATTGTCTGGGAAAGCGATTGGCTGGAGCGCCCGGGCGAGGTCGAAGCGGAGCTCCGAAAGATCTTGAGAGGCGCCCCAGTACCCGGCTGGATGACTTACGCCAGAACCTAAGACCATCTTCAGATGAGTAGCGTGGAACACGCCCTGAAATGGGGAAACGACGAAAGCCAGTGATTGAAAATCAATCACTGGCTCGACTTTGTCGGACTGACAGGATTTGAACCTGCGACCCCCACACCCCCAGTGTGGTGCGCTACCAAACTGCGCCACAGCCCGATCCGCTACCTAAACGGTAACTGCGAAAATATTACAGCACTGTCACACGGACCCAAAACCGGCAGGTCACGGGTCAGCGGCCACGCCGTCGACGTAGACCCAGCGCCCGGCGCGGCGCTCGAAGCGGGAGCGTTCCCGCATCACGCCGCCGGGGTGGTGGGCGGCGAACTCGACTACGCCCTCGGCGTCGAAAGGTCCGCCGCCGGCGGTATCGAGCACCTGGAGCCGGGCAAACGGCTCCCCGGAGGGATCCACGGCCAAGTCCGCGGGCCGGGTCTCATCGGCCCAAGTCTCCGCGACATAGGCGCCCGCGCCGCGCACGTAGGCGGTGTATCGCGAGCGCATCAGCGCTTCAGCGGTGGGCGCGGCGGACGAACCGTCGATGTAGCGTCCGCAGCACGCCTCGTACGGCAGGCCCTGCCCGCAAGGGCACAACCCCCGCACGTCAGTCCAAAGCCCGGATGCGTCAGCCATTACTTGCCCAACCGTTCTGCGCGGTGCAGTTGGTTCTGGCGACGACGGCGCTCAAGCGAGGCAGTCTCCGCAGTTGTTTCGATCTCGCCCTTGGCCACGTAGCCGTCCACGGTGGATGAGGCACCGGCGGTGCGCAAGGTTTCCACCTGGTCGTCGGTCAGGTCGCCGTAGAGGGTGATCAGGCGGGTGAAGGTGCCGTCGCCGTTGTGGTTGACTTCCACGCGGACGTCGTCAAGCGACATGCCCTTGGCTGCCTCGCGCACTGCCTGGGAACAGGACACGGCGAGTGCGGACATGTACAGGCCAGTGGAGGTGACACCCTGGCCCTTGCCTCCGGTGTTCTTCGAGCGGTCCGTGGTGATGGCGCGGTTAGAGGTGCGCACCACGTCGCCGTACTTCGTGCCGCGGGCAGAGTAGGACACCGCGTTGTCGTCGGTGGTCTTTGCCGGTACGAACAGTGGCTGGAGGTATTGCACGGCCCAGGACCCGATGATGTCTGCAGCGCGTTGTGCAGTGCCTTCGCGGGTGAGTAGGTGGTCTGCCTTGTCCAGCGTCATAAGTGACTTGGGGTAGCGTGCCTTGGTGAAAATATTCTGCGCGTTGTCGATACCGACGGTGACGTCGATAGGCGAGTGCACGATGAGCAACGGCTTGCGCAACTTCGGCAGATATTCCTCTGGGTTGGTCTCTGCGAGGTCCTCGAGGAATTCGCGCGAGATGATCAGTTCGCGCCCGCCAAGGGTGACAGGGACGGAGCCGTGCATGTCGGCGTCGCCGATGGAATGTGCGTAGTGCAGCACCGAGTGGGCGGGGTCGAACGGCGCGCCCACAGTGGCCACCGCCTTGAGCATCTTCTTCAGCTCAGGGCGGGTTGCTGCCTTCAATGCAGCCGCGCCGCCGAGGGAGTGGCCCATGAGCAGTTGCGGGGCCTTGTAGTTTTCCTCCAGCCATTGCGCTGCGGCGACGATGTCGTCGACATTCTCCGAAAACGAGGTGTCTTTGAACTCGCCTTCAGATTGGCCGAGGCCTGGAAAGTCGAACCGAAGCGTGGCAATGCCGTGCTCAGTCAGGCGTTTGGAAATGCGCGACGCACCTGGCGTGTGGCGGGAACCAGCGAAGCAGTGGGCGAAGATCGCGTATGCCTGCGCCGGTCCGTCTGGTCGGTCGATGGTGCCGGCCATCATGTGCCCCTTCGATGAGGGGACTTTCACGTTCATAGACAGCATGGTTTGGCTTCCCTCCTTAATTTTGACCATCAGCGTAATCGTGTCACCATCAATTTCGCACGTTGGCGCACCCCTTCAGCGGAACGTTGCGTCAAACCGCATTATCCTTAAGCCTTATGGGCAAATTCGACTGGTTCTGGAAAGCCATGGGCTCCACGGCGGAGCGCAACAACAAGAAGTCCAAGGCTGTCGTCGCTGACGCACATGGGCTCATTGAGGAGCTTTCGCTTCTCGACGACACCGCGCTCGCCGAAACCGTCCGCGCCGCCGTCACAGATGGGGAGGTCAAGGACAAGTCTCGTTTCCTCGCCGGGTTGTCCGTTGCGTCGCAACGCACGCTCGGCATGACCCCGTTTAACGTGCAGAACCAGGCGGTGCTTCGCCTGCTGGAGGGCGACGTGATCCAGATGGCTACCGGCGAGGGCAAGACCCTGGTCGGTGCGATGGCTGCCACGGGTTTCGCACTGCAGGGCAAGCGCGTCCACCTGATTACCGTGAACAACTACCTTGCGGCCCGTGACGCGGAGTGGATGCGTCCGTTGGTGGAGTTTTTCGGGTTGTCGGTGGCTGCGGTGACGGAGTCGTCGACACGCGAGGAGCGCATCGCTGCCTACCGCTGCGACGTCATTTACGCCCCAGTGACCGAGATCGGCTTCGACCACCTGCGCGACAACCAGATCACTTCCCGCGACCAGACGGTGCAGGCGCCGGCGGATGTTGCACTCGTCGACGAGGCGGACAGTGTGCTTGTCGACGAAGCCCTGGTTCCACTCGTCCTCGCCGGCTCCGAAGGAGCCCAGCAGGCCACCGGGCAGATCACCGAAGCTGTCTCGCACCTGGTGGAGGACAAGGACTACACCATCGATTCGGATGGGCGCAACGCGTTTCTTACCGACGAAGGTGCACAGAAGATCGAGCAGTTGCTGGGCATCGACTCGCTGTATTCCGACGAGAACATCGGCACCACACTGGTCCGCGTGAACTTGGCACTCCACGCTAAGGCGCTGCTGATCCGCGACGTCCACTACATCGTCGAGGATGGCAAGGTCGCACTTGTCGACGCCTCACGTGGCCGAGTCGCAGAACTCCAGCGCTGGCCAGATGGGCTGCAGGCTGCGGTTGAGGCAAAGGAAGGCCTCGACGTGTCCGAGGGCGGGCGCATCCTGGACTCGATCACCCTGCAGGCGCTCATGCGCCGCTACCCGCTCGTGTGCGGCATGACCGGCACCGCCGTCGAGGCGACCGACCAGCTGCGAAGTTTCTACGGCCTGCACGTCTCCGTTATCGACCGAGCCAACGAGCTCAAGCGTTTCGACGAGGCAGACCGCATCTACGCCACCATGGCGGATAAAAACGCGGCCATCGTCGACGAGATTGAGCACATCCACCACACTGGCCAGCCGGTGCTCGTGGGTACGCATGATGTGGCCGAATCTGAAGCGCTCGCGGAAGCACTCGAGGCGCGTGGCATTGACGTCAACGTGCTCAACGCGAAAAACGACGCAGAAGAGGCACGCATTATCGCAGAAGCTGGCGACATCGGGCGTGTCACCGTCTCGACCCAGATGGCCGGTCGCGGTACCGACATCCGTCTCGGCGGCGCGAACGAGAACGATCATGCCGAAGTCGCCGCCCTCGGCGGTCTTGCGGTCATTGGCACCGCGCGGCACCGCACCGCGCGTTTGGACAACCAGCTTCGCGGCCGTGCAGGGCGCCAGGGCGATCCAGGCTTGAGCTTGTTCTTCGTCTCCCTTGACGACGACATCATCACCACCGGAGGTGCCGACGAATCCTTCTCCGCGCAGCCTGAACCGGATGGGCGCCTCACCGGCAATCGAGCCCAGCAGTTCGTTGAGCACTGCCAGCGCGTCACCGAAGGCCAACTGTTGGAGATCCACTCCCAGACGTGGAAGTACAACAAGCTTCTCGCAGACCACCGCGACATTCTCGACGAGCGTCGCGCCACCATTTTGGATACTGACACAGCGTGGCGAGAACTCTCTGAGCGCTCCCCGCAGCGCGCCGCCGAATTGTCGCACCTACCGCAGCCGGTTCTCGACCAAGCAGCGCGCGAAATCATGCTGTTCCATCTCGACGCAGAGTGGTCCGAACACCTCGCGCTGATGGACGATGTCCGTGAATCTATTCACCTTCGAGCTATCGCACGCGAGACCCCGATCGATGAGTACCACCGCATTGCTGTGCGCGAGTTCAAAGACCTCGCCAACCGTGCGGTTGACCAAGCGGTAGAAACCTTTAACACCGTGGATATCGATGAATCCGGGGCGCATCTTGCTGATGCAGGATGGAAGCGACCAAGCGCCACATGGACCTACATGGTTTCGGATAATCCGCTTGCCGGGTCAGGCAATTCGGTCATTAGTGGCATCGGCAATATTTTCCGTTAAGTCACTAAACACCACCCAATCCCGACTTGGGCGGTACTATTGCAGAAGTTCTCAATCTCGACTCGATAGTCAAGGAGTTAGTCATGAGCGACAACACGCCGCAGAACCAGGTCGAAACCACCTCGGTATTCCGAGCAGACCTGCTCAAGGAGATGGAATCTGGTGCCGCGGCATCTGTGGATTCCGCAGCAGGAACCGAAAACCTCCCCGAAGGTGCGGCGCTGCTCGTCGTCAAGCGTGGCCCGAACGCTGGTGCACGCTTCCTGCTCGACCAGGAGTCGACCACGGCAGGCCGCCACCCAGAGGCGGATATCTTCCTCGATGACGTGACCGTGTCTCGTCGTCACGCCGAGTTCCGCGCCAACGAGGATGGCTACGAGGTTGTCGACGTCGGATCGCTCAACGGCACCTACGTCAACCGCGAGCCGCGAAACACGCAGCAGCTGACCAATGGCGATGAAATCCAGATCGGCAAGTTCCGACTCGTATTCATCACCGCGGAAGCCTAAACTTCCGTTCATCCTTAGACCGACGTCCCACGAGAAGAAGAGCACGATCACGTGAGCGCAATCCGCAAAACCGCACCGCAGCAGACGGCCGCGAAGCAAGCCAAGCCCAACAAACCGGCAAAGACCATGTCGATTGGTGTTGTGCTTGAGCGTTTGCGGACTGAGTTTCCGGACGTGACCGTCTCCAAGATCCGTTTCCTCGAATCCGAGGGACTGATCACACCGCAGCGCACGGCGTCGGGCTACCGCCGTTTTACTGATCAGGACGTGGAGCGCCTGCGCTACATTCTGGTCACCCAACGTGACAACTACCTCCCGCTGAAGGTGATCCGCGAACAGCTCGAGGCCATGGATTCCGGCCAGGTCACCGCGATCCTGACTGCAAACGATGCTGAGCCGATGATCTCTCCAGAGAACTTCCGGGCCCCAGCACCGACGCGCCTGACCGACGTGGATGTTGCGGAACAGGCTCAGGCTTCGCAGTCCACGGTTGAGGAATACATCAAGGTAGGCCTCATCACCCCAGACGCGGCAGGGCTGTTCAATGTCGACGATGTCCGCACTGTCACTACCGCAATGTCCCTGGCTGAGTTCGGCTTGGACTCGCGTCATCTGAAGACGCTGCGTACCGCTGCTGCTCGTCAGGCTGACATGATCGGTCAGGTCACCGAACCGGTTGCAAAGTCCGGCAAGGTCAATGCGCAGCAGCAAGCAGAAGAGATTGGCCAGCAGATGTCCGCGCTGGTGGTCTCGCTGCACGCTTCGCTGGTGAAGAACGAACTGCGCAAGCAGTCCGGCAACTAGTCGTTATGGAAGCAGTCGAGCTGGTCGGGGTGTACCCCGTCGGTCCCGAGCAATACCTTTGCGCATTGCTGCAGCGATCCTCTAACGGCCGGTGCATTCCTGTCTGGGTACCAACGCATGAGGGTGGGGAATTGGCTGCCCGGCTTTCAGGTTGGTCGCCAATCCGCCCCCGCACCATAGATGCCGTTGTGGATCTGATTCGCAACACCGGAAAAACAGTAGAAACCATTGAGCTGTCTTCGTACTTAGAGGGCATGTTTATGGCAACCGTGTCGTTTGCGGACGGCTCTGAACTGGACCTGCGGGCGAGTGACGCGCTTCTGCTTGCGCTTGAATTAGACCACGAACTCAGCGTTGATGACCTCGTAGCAAGCCAGGCATCGATCTACCTTTCGCCGGAAGACGCGCAGCGTTTTCTTGGTGCTGAACTCAAGGTCATTGATCCTCAGGAATCTGTTTCAGCAAGCGGCGACGCCCAGGCTGACGCTGATTTTGAAGAGCTCATGCGCAATCTTGGTGTGGATGACCTCGACACCGGTGATACTCCTGATACTGATGGGGACGATGGGGCAGACGAGGCGAAATAAAGTCTCAGTGTAAAGTTGAGGTTGAGAGTTCGGCGTGTTGCGCGTGAAACTCTTGACCCAGGTCCTATGCTTGGCATTTAATAGTCAGCAGGCCCTCATATAACTTTCATGGGAGTAATTACGTGAGTATCAACGATCTCAACCAGGTAGGCGAGCAGGAGACCACCTCGGCTGCGGTGCAGGAATCGCTTTTCGACGTCGGCCCGTCCGACGAAGTGGGCTACCGCGTACCGATCGCATGCCAGGTCGCAGGCATCACCTACCGTCAGCTGGATTACTGGGCACGCACTGGGCTCGTTCGCCCGTCGATCCGTGGCGCAAAGGGTTCTGGTTCCCAGCGTCTGTACTCCTTCAAGGACATCTTGGTGCTCAAGATCGTCAAGGGTCTTTTGGACACCGGCATTTCCCTGCAGAACATTCGCCTCGCGGTGGATAAGCTGCGTGACCGCGGTGTCTCCGACATTGCGGAAATCACCCTGGTCTCCGACGGTGTAACCGTCTACGAGTGCCGCTCCAACGAAGAGATCATCGACCTCCTTGGCGGCGGCCAGGGCGTGTTCGGCATCGCGGTGCCGCAGATTATGAAGGAACTCACCGGCACCATCTCTGCGTTCCCGTCCGAGCGTGTCGAAGAAGAGATCGACGCTCCAAACGTCATTGGTTTCGACGAGCTGGCTGATCGCCGTCGTCGCAAGACTTCCTAAACAGGCCACACAACAACGGCCCGGGCTGGGTACTCCCTCCAGTCCGGGCCTTTGTTGCTTGCCGATGTTAGCCGTCAGAACCCTGCGGCCTGCTTCACCGCATCCGCGATGTTCTCTGCAGTCTTGGCATCGACCTGTTTTTTGGCGATCTGCTCGAGTGCCGCATCCGGATCGCCTTCTCCGACACGTACCACAGTCAGGTCCAGGTTGGTGCCCGCTGCCTGCCGGAAGCCGTCAATAAATGCTGCGTCATCTCCGGCATCAGCGGTGCCGGTGGTAACGAGCACAATTCGCATTGGCGCATTTGCGTTGCCGTATGCAGCAGCCGCAGCCTGGAGTGCTTCGCGGGTCTGGGGGACTCCGCCGACAAGGAAGCGACGCACCGCCACGTTGACCGACTCCGCGTCAGGGGAGACGGAGATGTTTTGGCGGAAACCATTCACCACGCCAGGGGTCAGCGGTGAGGAGTAGTTCCACAGACCTACTTCCTTCCCTGCACCGGCAAGTTCAAGCGCGGTGTTGCCAATCGCGTCCTTGGCTGGCTCGATAAACGGCGCCATTGCCTCAGAAGTGTCAAGCAGGAACAACGTGTTGACCGGCTCGATCACCTTTGCAGCCTCAGCTTGATCGCCGAGCTTCTCTCCACCAGAAGGCAGGGCAGCAGCCCAGACCAGATCCGAAATCACCGGCTGATCTTTCTCGGAGCCATCGAACTTCTCGGCTGCGGCACGTGCGAAGTCCTGGCCAGCGCGCGCTTGATCCTCGTTTACTGCGTCGTTCTGGTTCAACGGGATCGCCGCGTAAACAATGTCTGCGCCGACTGAGGTAAATGAAAGACCTTCCGGAACACTGTCCTCCGCAGTCGCCACAAGCTTGCCGTCTGCTCCTGCGAAGTCCGCCAGCCTACCCAGACGCTGATCGGTGAGGGCCTTCACAGCATCATTGTCGTTGCCGGCGATCTTTGCCGCCACCAACGCGGAAGCCTCAGGCTCTTCCTCAACAGGGAACAGCACAGACTCGGTCTTCACGTCCTCCAACTTCACCTGTTCGGTGCCAGCGACACCTACAGGTTCACTATGGACAGCTTGGGGGTCAGCAACCGCTGCAGTGCGCTCAGCCGACTTCAACGCAGTATGCGTAATCGAGGTATTCGGAGCGATATAGACTGCGGCTTCCTTGATCGAGTCAACATACTGCGGCTTGATGCAGTAGTCCCGGACAACGGGGTTGGCGGCTGCGTAGTCGTCGATAAGCGCGCGGCCCACTTTCTCATCGGAAGCGGCGACCGGCAGAACCAGATCACCGGATACGCAATCAGGAGCTGCAGCGCTCGAGTCGGCGCCGTCGCGCTGCCACAAAACCACTGCAAGCACTGCAGCCACAGCGAGAGCGACAAGCAGGGCGATAAGCCAACCCGCTAGCCTGAAATTGTTTTTACCGCTTGCGTGCCTAGCCATTGTGGTCGTAGCCCCTTCAACGTCGAACGATTGAGAAAACCTGCTCCGAGCTTAGCTGTCCAACGCAGCTTCTACGGTCGCGACAAGCCTGGCGCGCAGCGGAGCGGCGGCTTGAGACAATGCCCGTTGACGCGCAACGTATTCCGCTTTACCTTCAGCGGTTTCTACCGCGACAACATCAAAGCCCAACTCTCTGCAGTCGTATGGCGACGCTTCCATATCCAAGCGCCGAGCCCGTGCCGCAAGCTCAAAGCAATCCAGGAAAAGCTCGCCAGGTACCAGCGGTCCTAACTTCAACGCCCACTTGTACAGATCCATGCTGACATGTACACAGCCAGCCTGGTCGTGATCAGGCTGAGACTCGCGAGTAAGAACAGTCAGATTCAGCGGACGCGCTGCAGGGGTGAAGAAACGAAACGCGTCATAATGTGAGCACTTGATGTGGTGAGACTCAACCACGCCGTTGGTGCCCTCTGCTCCAAGGCGAAGTGGCAAATCGTGACGTGGGTGGTCGGTCTTATACACCATCGCCCACTCGTGCATGCCGAAGCAATCAAAGTGAGCAGGACGCGTATCGACGGCACGCAGCAGCCGGCCAACCATCTCCACATCATTGCGTCGATGCTGGAGGAAAAGGCCTAGATTCAAGGACACGGTTCCGTCAGGTGCTGTGACGTAGTCGCGCCAAGACGCTTGCGGTGTATCCGCAGCCTGCGCGAGAGCGACCCCAACCCCTGGATGCCAGCGCTTCAAATGCGATGGGCGAACGGGGTAGTACTCAAAGAGGAAGTCCCATACTGGGTGGTACTCGCCATGCGCACGCCGAGCCGCACGGGCGTCCGCCCAAGGAGCCGCACGCTGCTCGTGCTCGTGTATGCGTGCGAGATATTCCTCAGGTTGCAGGGTTGTGGTCATACGCACGCTAACTATTCGTTTTCGTGTGTCCAGTCCGACACCGTACCCACGTATTCCTCGATGAGGTCTTCGAGGGCGACGATCCCGACGAGGCGGCCGTTCTCATGCACTGCCGCCATGTGCGCTGAACGTCGGTGCAGCAAAGTAAGAGCGTCGTCCATTGACTCGTGGCCGTCGACTGTGATGAGCGGTCGAATGCGTGAAAGCGGCACGCGTGGATCCTTCTCATCTGTCTCCATCAAGTCCAGAATGTCCTTCACATGCAGGTAGCCCGCCAGGGATCCAGTGCTGATCAGTACCGGGAAGCGTGAAAAACCGGTGTCTTGCACTGCCTGCTCGATGATCGAAAGACGGATGCCGCGCGGGTCGTAGGGGATCGTCTTTACCTCTACAAGCGGGATGAGCACCTCGTTGAGGCTGCGGGAATCCTGACGCAACGCCTTTGCCAAACGGACAGTTTCCTCGGCATCCAGGAGCCCCTCTTTGCGAGACTCCTGAATCATTGTGGCTAACTGCTCCTGGTCGACAGTGGAATCCAACTCGTCGCGCTGTTGGATACCGAACGCAGCTAATGTCTTACGAGCCACCCAGTTAAGTGCTTCCAGCACGGGGCGGGTTAGCTTCATCCAAACCGTCATCGGTCTGGTCAGCCACATTGCGGATTGCTCAGGCCCCGCGATGGCAATATTCTTCGGCACCATCTCGCCGAACAAAATGTGCAGGAAAGAAATGAATGCAAGCGCAATAACGAACGAAATTGGATGCAGAATATCTGCCGGTACACCCAGCGCGAGGAACGGCTCCTCCAGATATTTTGCAATCGCCGGCTCGGCAACCTTGCCCAATATCAGCGAGGCCACAGTAATGCCGAACTGCGCACCAGCCAAGTAGATGGAAAGGTGCTCGGTTGCGTACATCACGTCCTGGGCTTTGGTTTTGCCTTGGGCCTGGAGTGACTCGAGACGGTCGCGGCGCGAGGATACGAGAGCGAACTCGGCTCCAACAAAGAATGCGTTAGCAGCGAGGAGGGCGACAATCAGGACAACAGCGAGCCAGATACTCATCGGTCGGCCTCCTCAGGGGTAATCGGGCGCAGCATCGCTTTATCCACACGGCGGCCGTCCATTGCGGTGACCTGGGCAAGCCATGATCCGGCGCCTGCCGATTGGAACTCCTCCTGCAGCGAACCGAACGTTTCGCGCAGGACGACCTCGTCGCCAACCTTCGGGATGCGACCGAGTGTTGCCATGATCAGACCGCCCAACGTCTCGTAGGGGCCGTCGGGTGCTGTGTAGGCGAGGTGCTCTTCGAGCTCGTCGAGACGCACGAGCCCGGAAACCTCCCATGAGGTGCCGTAACGGACAAAGTCCTTTTCGCTTTCGCGGTCATCGTATTCGTCGTACACCTCGCCAAGAATCTCCTCAACGAGGTCTTCGATGGTAACCAGGCCCATGGTGCCGCCGTATTCATCGGCAACAAGTACGACCTGCGAACCAGCAGAGCGCACCCGGTTCAGCACGGAATCGCCGTCCAGCGTGCCCGGGACGATTGGGACACGCCGGGCAAGCGTGGCAAGTTGTGTGGTCGCACGCTCGTCGGGTGGCACGGAGAATGCGTCCTTGATGTGGACGACTCCGAGGGTGTCGTCGAGATCGCCACGCCGCACTGGGAAACGCGAACGCCCAGTTTCGCGAGCAAGTGCGATCAGGTCGACAACAGTATCCTCCGCGTCGAGGGAGTCGATGGTGGAACGGGGCGTCATCACCTCTTCAGCTGTGGTCTCGCCGAAGCGCAGTGATCGGTCGATCACTGCAGCGGTCTCAGCATCCAAACCACCAGCCTCTGCCGACGAGCGCACCATGGCGCCAAGCTCTTGAGAAGAGCGGGCCGAGGCAAGCTCGTCGGCAGGCTCGATACCCATCTTGCGCACAATCCAGTTAGCGGAGGTATTGAGAAGGTTGATAAACGGCTTCATCGCCGTGTTAAACCAGTGCACCGGTGGCACGACCACGCGAGCTGTCGCCAGCGGGTCCGTAATAGCCATGTTTTTCGGTACAAGCTCGCCGAAAACCATCGACAAAAACGTTGCGATGACAAGGGCCAAAATAAGTGCGACAGTGGTTGAGGCCGACGCACTAAGTCCGACGGCCTCCAACGCAGGGGTGAAGAACTTACCGAGTACAGGCTCGGCAAGGAAACCTGCCGCCAGCGTCGTCACCGTAATGCCGAGCTGGGCGCCTGAGAGGACGAACGAAAGATTCGCGTGATCACGCGCGATAGCGCGGGCTGTAGCATCCCCGCGTTGTTTAACGTGGGCATCGATTGTGGAGCGCTCGAGCCCCGTCATGGCGAACTCGATTGCGACGAACAACCCGGTAGAGGCTGTCAGCAATACGAACGCCAGAAGAGAAAGTATGGATATGAATATGTCCATGTGTGTTGATCTGCGCCTTAGCGGCCGTTACTCCTTCGTTTGTTCTCTCCACGACGACCCTGCGAGTTGCCGCGTTGCCCACGTGTAGAACGGGAACGTCCAGCGCGGCTCGATCGTTGCGACGACCGACGCCCAGCGCGGGAACCTTGCCCGCCACCACCACAAGGAGCCTGCTTCGGAGCCCCCGGCGGAGGCAGTGGCTTTCCATCTGCGACACGTGCTCCTGTAATCGTAACCAACGACTCCGACATTGGAGCCACTCTGACCTCCGGAGCCTTCACGCCTGCCTTGCGCATCAGTTGCGCGACTTCCTTAGCTTGCTCGTCCATGACGAGCGTGACCACTGTGCCGGACGTGCCAGCACGGGCGGTGCGCCCTGCGCGGTGCAAATACGCCTTGTGCTCGGCTGGCGGATCGACGTGGACGACAAGCGAGACGTCGTCGACATCGATACCGCGTGCAGCAATATCAGTAGCGACGAGCACCGGGGTGGTGCCGTCGCTGAAGCCGTCTAAGGCACGCGTACGCGCCCCTTGGGTTTTATCGCCGTGCAACCCCTGGGCATTGATGCCGACACGTCGCAGCTTCTTCACCTGACGGTCAACACCGTGTTTCGTGCGCATAAACATGATGGTCTTGCCGTCACGTGCGGCGATCTGCATCGCGATCTCATTGCGTTGCTCACGGCCACCGACCAAAAGTCGGAAATGCTCCATGGTGTCCACAGCGGCCTCCACCGGCGCAGTGGAGTGCGTCACTGGGTTGTGCATGTAGCGGTCGATGAGCTTTTGCACGTCGCCATCCAGTGTGGCGGAAAACAGCAAACGCTGGCCGTTTTTGGGAGTGCGGTCGAGCAGCTTGCGAACTTGTGGCAAAAAACCCATGTCGGCCATCTGATCGGCCTCGTCCAGAGCAGTGACCTCCACCTGATCCAGGAAGAGTTTCTTCTGGTTGATGAGATCCTCGGCGCGGCCCGGGGTGGCCACAAGGAGATCGACTGGGGAGGCCAACGCACGAATGTGGTTATTGATGTTCACGCCACCGACAACATCGAGGACGCGTAGGCCGAGGGCGGCAGCGGAGTCGTCGAGACGCTCGCGAATCTGCGTTGCAAGTTCACGCGTCGGCGCAAGCACGAGCGCTCGCGGGTGACCCGGGCGTGATGGGGCTCCAACGAGACGGGCAAGCATAGGCAAACCGAACGTAAACGTTTTGCCCGAGCCTGTTGGACCCCGCCCGAGAACATCACGGCCCGCAAGGGCATCGGGGATAGCCGCCTCTTGGATAGGGAAGGGCTCCGTGATGCCCTGCTTTTTCAGCGTGGCGACGATTTCACGGGGTAGGCCGAGGTCGGCGAATGTAGTCATTCAGATCAGTGTACGCGCGTCGTTGTTTTAGTAGCTCAACTCTTCCCGCTCGCCGGACCAGGTGGTGTGGAACGTGCCTTCCATGTCCACGCGGCGGTAGGTGTGTGCACCGAAGAAGTCGCGCTGTCCCTGGATCAGTGCTGCTGGCAGCCGCTTGGCACGCAGCGAGTCGTAGTAGGACAACGAGGAAGCGAACACCGGCACTGGGAGTCCAAGCTGCGTAGCGACGACAACCACACGGCGCCATGCGTCTACCAGGCCCTTTTGCAGTTCTCCGGTGAAGTACGGATCGAGCAACAACGACGGGAGATTCGGATCGTTTTCGTAGGCCTCGGTAATGCGGTCGAGGAACTTCGCACGAATGATGCAGCCACCGCGCCAAATACGTGCGAGATCGCCCGGTTTGATATCCCAGTTGTGCTCGGCGGACCCAGCGTTAATCTCGTCGAAACCTTGCGCGTAGGCGACCAACTTGGAGGCGTACAGGGCTCGGCGGACATCGTCGATAAACGCAGTCTTCTCCACGCCGAGTGCTTCGAGGGTACTCAACTCGCCCGCCGGAAGTTCGGCTTCCGTCGTGGCCTCGCGCTGTGCAAGTGCCGACGACAGCGCGCGGGCAAACACTGCCTCGCCAATAGCTGTGGTCGGTACACCAAGATCCAGTGCCTCCTTGACGGTCCACCGTCCGGTGCCTTTTTGGCCGGCAGCGTCCACGATGACGTCGATAAACGGTTTTCCGGTGCGGGCGTCGACCTGGCGAAGCACCTCCGCGGTGATTTCGATGAGGTAGGAATCCAGATCGCCCTTGTTCCATTCAGTGAAAATGTCGGCGATCTCCGCAGGCTCCAGGCCTGCTGCGTAACGCAGCAGGTGGTACGCCTCGCCGATGACCTGCATGTCGGCGTACTCGATGCCGTTGTGCACCATCTTGACAAAGTGGCCAGCGCCGTCCGGGCCAATGTGGGTCACGCACGGGGTGCCATCGACCTTTGCAGCAATGTCTTCGAGGAGTGGTCCAAGTGTCTCCCAGGATTCGACTGGGCCACCCGGCATAATCGACGGGCCACGCAATGCACCTTCTTCACCGCCGGAAATACCCGCGCCGACAAAATGGCGATTGCGCTTGGCCATCTCACGTTCACGGCGAATCGTGTCGGTGAACAGGGCATTGCCACCGTCGATGATGATGTCACCGTCTTCCATCGCATCAGCGAGCTGTTCGATGACCGCATCAGTTGCTGCACCGGCCTGCACCATGATCACTGCCTTGCGGGGGCGCTGCAGAGATGCGACAAAGTCCTCGATGGTCTCGGCGGCGATGAAGTTTCCCTCATGGCCATACTCGTTGATAACCGCCCGCGTCTTCTCTGGTGAGCGGTTGTAAATAGCGACGGTATGGCCCTTCGATGCAAAATTACGGGCAAGGTTTGAGCCCATTACTGCCATACCGACGACACCGATTTGAGCAAGAGGTTCTGAAGCATCTGCAGTCATAGTGCGAATTCTACGTGGCTGAGGACAGATCATCCGTATCATCGACGAGCATGAACCTAGAATTCGATTTTCGCCTGTACAACGAAGTGCTTGACACGCCGTTGAGCGAAGAAGAACTCGCTGTGATCAACAGCCTCAACGTTGATTTCGCCCAACGACTCGGGCTAGTGCTGGATTACTGCTCAAAAGACCGGATGGATGCACACCTCGTTGCAACTGAGGAGCATCTGCAGCCAACCGGCATCGTCAACGGCGGTGTCTACTGTGCAATCGGTGAAACCATGGGGTCAATTGCGGCGGTGGCAGCTAGCGCACAGCCTGCAGTGGGGATGAGCAACTCCACCGACCTTCTGGGCAGCGTGCGCGCGGGGCAGCGTATCGACGCCACCGCGGAGCCGGTCCACATCGGTGCCCGCACCCACCTGTGGCGCGTGAACATGTACTGCGAGGAGAAGTTGGTCGCTGTGACCAACCTCAAACTGATGATCCTGAGCAAATAGTGGCTGATTAAAGCCAGTGGTTCTTGCGGAACCACCACCACATCACCGAGATAGCAATGAACATTGCGAGAAGTGCAGCGGGGTAGCCGTAACGCCAGCCAAGCTCTGGCATGACTTCGAAGTTCATGCCGTAGATTCCGGCAACCAACGTCGGCACCGCCGCCATGCCCACAACGGCCGAAATCGTACGCATGTCAGAGTTCTGCTGCATCGTAATCTTCGCTACCGACGCGTCCAGCAGGGACGTGAGACGTTCGTCGAAGCCTGAAAGACGGTCGCTGACGATCGTGGAGTTATCTTGGACGTCGCGGAAGTAGGTACGCAGAGCCTTACGCATAAAGTCCTTGTTGTTCGTCAACCCGTTGCGAAGCGCTGGCGACAGTGGGTCGATCGCGTGACGCATCTCCAAAATCTCACGCTTGTAGGTGTAGATCTTGTCAATGTTGATCGTGCGACGTGGCGTAAACACTTCGTTTTCCAGCTCGTCGACGTCGCTTTCGAGGAAATCCGCGACCTTCAGGTAGTTGTCTACCAGATAGTCAGATACCGCCCACGCCACAGCAGAAGGCCCGAGCAGCGCTAGCTCTTCTTCGTCCTCGAGCTTGTTGGTGAGGTCAGGGAGACGGACATTATGGCGAATCGTGATGGCAAACTTCTCGCCGATAATCATCTGTACTTCGCCGGTGGAAATGATTTCACGGGCGTCCGACACCTCTTCGTCGTCACGATACGACACTGAACGCACAACCAGGAACAACTGCTCGTCGTGGCGTTCAACCTTCGGTCGCTGATGTGCTGCGACAACATCGTCCACAACCAGGTCCTCAATATCGAAGACCTCGGCGATGCGTTCCATTTGCTCCGTTGTGGGCTCTTTCAGAGACAGCCATACGAAAGCGTTGTCGTAGCGTTCTGCCACCTCAAGTGCGTGAGTCATGCGCACATTTCCCGGCTGGCGTTTGCCGTCGACAAAAACGCGGCAAAAGTCGATCTGACGCTCGACAGGCACCGGGATTTGGTTCACAGACGGGGGCTGCACCTTCTTAGGACGCTGTCCTGGAATTGAAATACGTGGCGGCATAGCTTTAGCCCCCTTTCACGTCGTAGGGCAGGCCGAACACGGCAAAGCCCAGGATGAATGAGCACACAAAAATGGGTGCGCACGGATATCAAAGGTGATATTACGCGTGCGCACCCCAATGTCTAACGGGGGTGATCCTAGGGTTAAAACACCGTCAACCCCCGCGAGCGGAAGACCTCTCGCACATGCTCGACAGATTCGGCAGATGGGGGAGTGACGTCCTGCAACTCGTAGTCGAGGCCAATCTTGTCCCACTTGTCGGCACCCATGTTGTGGAAAGGAAGCACTTCCACACGCTCCACGGTGCCTTTCCAGCGTGCAACGATATCGGCAACCTTTTGCACGTTTTCCTCGGCGTCAGTCAAGCCGGGGACAACGACAAAGCGAATCCAAACTGGTTTGCCTTTCTCATGCAGTCGGTCACCGAAATCGATTGTCGGCTGCAGCTGGCGCGCGGTGACATTTTCGTACGTGTCCGGATCGCCGGACTTAACGTCGAGAAGGAACAGGTCAATATTGTCCAAGTCCTCGTCGGTCAAGCGTGCACCAAGGTAACCAGAAGTGTCGATTGTGGTGTGCACACCAGCGTCATGCACTGCCTTGAGCAGTCGTCGTGTAAACGCGATCTGAAACAGTGGTTCGCCGCCTGAAAGGGTCAGCCCGCCACCGGAAGCGTTAAAGACAGGCTTGTATCGCAGTACGCGGCGCACGACGTCGTCGATACGCTCGAGTGTGCCTTCCTTCATTTCCATCGTGTCCGGATTGTGGCAGTACTTGCACCGCAGTGGGCAGCCCGACAAGAAAATCGTCATACGGGTGCCCGGTCCGTCGACGGCAGTGACCAGTTCCCAAGAGTGGATGAGGCCGATCTCGCCAGTACGGCGAGCCTCAAACAACTCTGGGCGAGTGATCTCAAGGTCGTCGGTGGAAAGTCCGCCTAAACCGGCAGCGACGCCGCGCACGCGCTCGCCTGCTTCAGGCGATAGCGTGACGACGCCGCTCGTTCCGTCTTGGGCCATAAACTACGCGCCCTGGTGGAAGGTACGAGAGATGACGTCGCGCTGCTGCTCCTTGGTCAGCTTCACGAAGTTCACGGCGTAGCCAGAGACACGAACAGTGAGGTTCGGGTAGTTCTCTGGGTGCTCCATTGCATCCTCAAGTGTGGACTCGTCAAGCACGTTGATGTTGGCGTGGTACAGGCCAGAGTCCATGTTGTTCGCGGAACGGGAAGCCTTCATGGAAGCGAGGCGCTCGTCGAAAGTAGGGGTGGTCATGATGTCGTCTCCTTCGGAGTGAATAGGTGAGTGGGAAAGTCTGATTAGGCGGGGTTAACTACCGCATCGGCGTTGTCCATGATGAAGCCGGCGTCGAGAACACCAACCAGGTTGGTGATCTGCTCTTCCTTGTTACGGCCCAGGCCCGACGGGGTGATCGTGTTGGTCAGCGAAATGCCGTCCAATGCGTCGTTGTAGTCGAGCTTGCCCACGGACAGCATCGAAGCGACCATGCCGTGATTGTCTGCGCCGTTCTCCGGGTTCGCACCTGGGGCGAACGGAGTGCCGGCCTTGTGCCCGGACGGGAACGAACCAGTTGCCTTGCCGTAGACCACGTTAGAGGTAATGGTCAGTACCGACTGGGTCGGAATAGCGTCGCGGTACATCGGGATCGCTTTGATCTTCTGCATCACGGTGTGGACCACGGTTGCGGCAATGTCGTCCGCGCGGTCATCGTCGTTGCCGTAGAACGGGAAGTCGCCCTCGGTGATGTAGTCGACGATCAAGCCTGTCTCGTCGCGCACCGGTGTGACCTTCGCGTACTTAATCGCGGACAGAGAGTCAGCAACGATTGAAAGGCCAGCGATGCCACAGCCCATGGTGCGGACGATGTCGGAGTCGTGCAGTGCCATCTCGATGGATTCGTAGGCGTAGCGGTCGTGGCAGTAGTGGATGATGTTCAGCGCCTCGACGTAGGTACCGATAACCCAGTCGAGCATCTCCTCGTACTTCTGCCAGACCTCGTCGAAGTCGAGTGGGCCATCGCCCTCGATCGGCTTGTGGTCACCGTCAGTAATCTGCTTGCCGGTAACTTCGTCACGACCACCGTTCATGGCGTAGAGCAGTGCCTTCGCAGCGTTAACGCGTGCGCCGAAGAACTGCATCTGCTTGCCAACCTGCATCGGAGAGACACAGCACGCAATAGCGGCGTCGTCGCCCCACTGGTCACGGATCTGCTTGTCAGACTCGTATTGCAACGAAGAGGTCTCGATGGAGATCGCGGCGCAGAACTCCTTGTAGCCCTCCGGCAGCGCCGGATCCCAGAAGATGGTGATGTTCGGCTCCGGAGCAGGACCCAGGTTGCGCAGCGTCTGCAGCAGACGGAACGCGGTCTTGGTGACCTGGTGGCGGCCGTCCTCAGAGAAACCAGCGTCGGTCCAGGTTGCCCAGTACGGGTCACCAGAGAAGATCTGGTCGTAGTCCTCTGTACGGAGGAAGCGCACGATGCGCAGCTTGATGACGAGCGCGTCGATGATCTCCTGCGCCTCAACCTCGGTCAAGGTGCCGTTGGCTAGGTCACGCTCGAAGTATGCGTCCAAGAACGGGGAGAGGCGACCAATGGACATTGCGGCGCCGTCCTGGCTCTTTACGGAGGCAAGGTAGCCGAAGTAGGTCCACTGCACGGCTTCCTTGGCGTTGGTTGCCGGGCCGGAGATGTCGAAGCCGTAGTCTTCAGCCATCTTCTTGAGCTTCTTGAGCGCCTTGATCTGCTCGGCGTGTTCCTCGCGGTAGCGGGCCCAGTGCTCGGAGAAGCCCTTCTCCAAAGACGCATCCTTGGCCAGCTGCTTTTGCTCGATGAGGTAGTCAACGCCGTATAGCGCCACACGACGGTAATCACCGATGATGCGTCCACGGCCGTAGGCGTCCGGCAGGCCCGTGACGATGTGGGACGAGCGTGCTGCGCGGATACGAGGGGTGTAGATGTCGAAGACGGCATCGTTGTGGGTCTTGCGGTAGTGGGTGAAGATCTTCTTCACCTCCGGGTTGACCTCTTTGCCGGCCTCCTTGATGGCCTGCTCAACCATGCGCCAGCCACCGTTAGGCATCATGGCACGCTTGGTCGGGGTATCAGTCTGCAGACCGACGATCACGTCATCATCCTCGGAGATGTATCCGGGCTTGAAGGCGTCGATATCGGCCGGAGTGTCAGTGTCAACGTCATAGACGCGACGCTCGCGCTCAACGGCGAGGTAATTCTTATCCAGGTAGTCCCAGAGGCGCAGTGTCTTGTCGGTTGCGCCTTCGAGGAAGGATGCGTCCCCGTCGTACGGGGTGTAATTGCGCTGAACAAAGTCGCGGACATCGATGTGCTCGGTCCACGGTCCTGGCGTGAAACCTTCCCACGCCTTGTTCTGGATTTGCGGCTCTGTAGAAACAGTCACAGTTGCACGATCTTTCACATAGATAACTAGTGGTCTTCATGCGGCTGCGCTTACCCATTCCCAAACACAGTCTCTTTAAAGCGCTTGCCGCTTACCTATGAGTATAAAGAAGTTCTCCGACTATAGGTAATACGTTTGGCGTGGTGTTGGTCACACAAAGTCTTCGGGGGTGGAGAGTAGCAAAAACCCCGGTCCTGCGCTCGTTGAGAGCGAAGAACCGGGGAAGTTGGAGCGCTATGAACGCTTACTTTTCGCCGTTTTCCAGGTGGATGTTCTCCAGCTGGCCTTCGGTGACAGCCAGGTTGTGGCGGGTGCGGGAGAACGCGTTAATCGTCCACTCGTTGGCAGCCACAATGCGGTTACGGCGGCCGGTGAGGAAGGACATGTGGACGCCAAGCCACATCAGCCAGCCGATGAAGCCGGTGATCTCGACCTTGCCCATCTTCACCACAGCATTGAAGCGGTTGATGATCGCCATGGAGCCCTTGTCGAAGTACTCGAACGGAGCGCGATCCTCCGGAGCGATATCGTGCTCGACTTGGTTCTTGATGACCTTGCCGACATAAGCGCCGGACTGGATTGCAACCTGGGCCACACCTGGCAGACGGTCGCGATTCATCATGTCGCCAACGATGAAGACGTTGGGCTCGTCGCCGACGGAAAGGTCCGCGTTAACAGCAACCTTGCCGGCACGGTCCGCTTCAACACCGATCTGGTCTGCGACCTGCTTGCCCAGCGGGGAAGCCGCAACACCAGCGGACCAGATCTTGGTCGGAGTCTGGATCGTGGTTTCCTGCTCGGTCTTCATGTCCTTGTAAGTGACAGTGTCAGCATCAACGTTGGTCACCATGGCGTTGAGGATCACGGTGACACCGGCCTTTTCAAGCTCGCGCTGTGCCTTCTTGCCCAGGCGCTTGCCAAATGGAGGCAGCACCTGCGGTGCGCCATCAAGCAGGTAAATCTTCGACTGCTCGGTGCTGAAGGAGTATCGGCCCGAGGTGAAGGCACGGTGCGCCATCTCCGCAACCTGGCCAGCAAGCTCGACGCCGGTCGGGCCAGCACCAACGATGACGAAGGTCAGAGCGCGATCGCGCTCTTCTGCGGTTTCCGCGAGTTCTGCACGCTCGAATGCTGCAATGAGGCGTGCGCGGATCTCAAACGCGTGGTCCAGGGTCTTCAGGCCCGGCGCGAACTCGGCGAAGTGGTCGTTGCCAAAGTAGGACTGGCCAGCACCAGCGGCGACGATGAGCGAGTCGTAGCCGAAGGTGTACTCCTTGCCGCTTTCAACAGAGGTGACGGTCTTGCCCTTGACGTCGATGGTCTCAACAGTGCCACGAACGACGCGGACGTTCTGCTGGTTAGCAAACATCTGGCGGATGTCACCGGTGATCTCGCCCGAGGACATCAGGCCGGTTGCCACCTGGTAGAGCAGTGGCGGGAAAAGGTGGTGGTTGGTGCTGTTGATCAGGGTCACATCGACATCAGCATCCGCAAGTTCCTTGGCTGCGTTGACGCCACCGAAGCCAGCGCCGATGATGACAACATGATGGCGGTTTCCGTCTGGGCGAATGACCGTAGAGGCCATAAATATCTCTCCTCGGTTGAATTTTTATATGTGCAACGCCTATATAGTACGCGCCGCATTTTATCTGAGCCGTGGCGTACCGCAGAAGCAGGTTCTTGGCCACTAGCATTTGTGAAATGGCCGATATCTCCCGCGCACGCAAAAGTTCCATCGACGCCGCGGCCTGGCCGGCTGTTGCTGCGGTACCCAGGGCCCGTGGAGGAGCGCTGCGCACGAAGATCGCTGAGGCGACATTTGCTCGTGCCTGTGCGAAAGCAGAACTTGCTCTAGAAGGAGACGATGCAGCGCTCACCGTGGAATCCGCGGACATGTTTGAGCGTATCGCTGCGCGTGGGTGGACTGGCCTTGCTGAAAGTTATATGGCAGGCGAGTGGGTGACCTCGACGTCCGAAGGGCTTGTAGATGCACTCCAGGCGCTGATCGGTGCGGGGTACAGGCCGGGGCCAGCACGCGTGTCTGCTCCGAAGCACGGTCGCACACCCCTTGGGGTGATCGGGGAGCTACCTCCGGATCTGGTGCAGCATTTTGATGGTGGCACCGCAACGCATGCACAGGGACACTTTGGCACGGGTGTGCCGACGACTCAGCGCACGCGGATGAAGTCCCACACTCCGGGGGCAGGGCGAGGAAACGAGCCAGGGCACCACTTCGTCGACGTCACCGAAATCGGCGCTCCACTTGACGCTCATCGCGATGACCTAGCTGATGCGCAACGCAGGAGCATTTCGATGCTTCTCGACGCCGCCGCTGCCGGGCCCAGCACACATTTGCTTGAGATGCCGTGCAGTGGAGGAGCGGTGGCTGCGGAAGCACTTGATCGACGCTGCACCCTGGATGTGGTTACCTTTGACGCCCGCGTGAGGAAAAGCCTTGAAGAACAGTTGATCCTCAGTGGTGCTGAAGGTGCTGCACGCATTGACGTGTTGGATTGCCCAGCCGAAATCGAAGCGTTGGCACGGCAGCGTCGCGGGGTGTACGACGCAGTAGTGAGCATGCAGGCGTTTGAGAACATGCCGCACCAGGAACAGATCGCGTATCTCGTATCCGCGGAACAGATGCTCGCACAGGGCGGCAAGGTAGTGCTGCAAACAATTGTCCGCACGAACAACTATTCCCGGAGTGCAGCGGCAGCCTTGGCCTCAACCACCGGTTATGCGTGGCCACGGATGAACGTTGTGAGTTGCGATGACGTTGCCCGGATCGTCGATAAGCGCACTGCATTGCGCGTGACTGCGGTGACAACCGCACCTGAACACCTCGCAGCATCGCTGAGGCTGCAGCGAATGGCCTTCGACGCCCACTTACGCGACGCCGCAGCGGATGGCTACGACGTTGTATTCCGCAGGATGTGGACTTGGCAGCTAGCCCTGCGCGAAGCCCTTGCACGATTGGAAATGCTGGACCTCGCGCAGGTCACGATGGTGCAGCGCCACCGCGGAGGCCGTCGCTAGGCTAACGTGACCTCCGGTCGGGATGCACGCTCGACCAGTACTGCAATCGACTCAAATGGCTTTCCGGCCACCATCTGTAGGCCCATCTCGCAGGTGCGGTTTGCTGACACGAAGCGTGCATAATTGCCACGATTGAGCCCCTCGCGTTCCTCGCGAGTCGCCGACTCAACCAGCTCAGGGTGCAACATCACACGATCGCCAGCTGTGCCACAGCGGGCCGCCCCAGCGGGCACTTCCGCATCGCCACACGCAGCTGCGACACGCATGAGCGCTTCCGTGGTACCAAGGTGCTGACCGGAGCATGGCGGGTGGACAGCAATACGCCCCTGGTCCTGAGTGATGGGCAGGTGCTCCATGATCTCTTCGTCGAGCCACTGCACCAGGTCGAGAACGCGAATCGCCTCGAAACGTTCAAGATCAGCAGGGGAGAGTACCTCCGGCATGGAATCCACCACGGTATGGGTGCACGAGGCTGCATCGATGATCACAGGCAGTGCGCCTTGCTCTGACCACTGCCACATGCGCTCCAGCAGGTCGAGTGCCTTCGCACGGTATGCATCGTCGAATCCCTTCGAAGAAAACGGCATGCCACAGCAACCGCCGTCAACGTTTTCCGGGATCCACACAGGTGCTCCGCTTCGTCGGCCGAGTTCAACAACCGCATGTGGCACAGCAATCTGATCAGCAGAACCAGCAGGTTGGCCGAAGATACGGTTTACACAGGCAGGGAAGTAGACAGCTGCGGCACCGCTGCGCGAGGTTTCCGGCATCTGTGGTGCCTTGTGCGGCATGGGCCCCGGCACAGAGGGGAGGCGCTCGGGCGAGATGAGTGCACGTCCAACCTGGGTGACAGCATTGGCCAGCGCAGGACCGAGAATATTGACGCCAGATACCGCAGTGCGGCCCAACGCCTCGACCGCGCCGTATCCCTTCGCGATCCCAGTTGCGACACGCTTCTCTGCAGGTGTTGCCTGAGCTGCGCGCAGTTGCTTCATTACCTTGCCGGTATCAATGCCAACAGGGCAGGGGATAGCGCAGGTTCCGTCGGCAGCGCACATGTCGATCGCGTCGTACTGGTATTGCTCGCGCAGTGCCCCCAAGACCTCTGAGCCTTCCGGCTGACGCGCCATCTCACGGCGCAGCACAATACGTTGACGCGGAGTAACAGTGACGTGGCGTGACGGGCATACTGGCTCGCAGAAACCGCACTCGACGCACATATTGATTTCCTGCTCGACCTTGGGAAAGGACTTGAAGCGCTGCAGGTGGATGTCCGACTGGCGAGTCAACTTCACGTCCGGCGCGAGGATGGTTTCCGGGTCAAGCATCTCCTTGACCTCCCAGAACAGGTTCCAGATTTCGTCGCCCCATTCATGGCGCACGAACGGCGCCATGTTGATACCGGTACCGTGCTCAGCCTTCATCGAGCCGTCGTACTTGTCGACGACCAACTCAACCAGCTCGTCAAGGAAGCGCGAGTACTTCTCGAGCTCCTCAGGGTTGGAGAAGTCCGGGGTGATAAAGAAGTGCAGGTTCCCGTAGGGTGCGTGTCCCATCACACCTTCGGGGTAGCCGTAGCGCCGGAGCAACTCCATAAGTTCAGCAGCGCCTTCGCCGACCTGCGCAGGTGGGAAGCACACGTCCTCAGTAATCAGCGCGGCGCCTTGCGGGCGGTTTTGCCCGATCAGGCCAAACAGGCCGTTACGCAGCTGCCACATGGCGTTTTGCTTTTTTGGATCGGTCTCAAAGTGCAGCGGTGCCAGCAGCTCCGCGCCCTCGAGCACGGCCTCGGCGGCGGCAATGGCCTGCTGAAGCTCGTCTTCGGTGGTGCCACCGACCTCGAGGAGCAGGGCAGCGGTGGACTGGTCAATATCTGCCCATTCAGCAGGAGCAGCACTAAATTGGCCAACTGAACCGCGCATGACATCGGAGACGAGCAGCTCGCAGGCTTCAGCCCCGGCGTCGACAAGCTGTGCAACATAGTTGGCAGCATCAGTGATGTCGGGCACAACCACCCAGGTCACAGCCTTTTTCTTTGGCAACTCGATGGTGCGAATTTCAGCCTCGGTAAACACGCCGAGGATGCCTTCGGAGCCGACGAGCAAGCGCATGAGGATACGGACCGGCTCGTCCTCGTCCAAGAATGCATCGATGCGCAAGCCGTTGGTGTTGCGGATGGAGAACTTTGAGCGCAGGCGAGCGACCAGCGTCTCGTTGGCACGCAAACGATCGCGGAACTCAGAGAGTTGTTTGTGCAGTTCAGGGCACTGTTTGCGGAAGGCGTCGTCGCCGTTGCGCGTATCGACGATCTCGCCAGACGTTAATACAAACTCAGCCTGATCGATGGTGTGGAAGGAATCACGCTCAATCTTGCAGCGCATGCCGCCGGCATTGTCAGCGAGGACGCCACCGATACAAGCAGATGCGGTCGAGCCGGGATCGGGTCCAAGCATGTAGCCGTGGCGTCGCAGGACTGCTTGAGCGTCGCCAAGCACAACGCCCGGCAACGTACGAAGGCGTTTGCCGCCGTCGAGGACCTCCATGCCGGCGAAGTGGGTCTTCACATCGACGAGGATGTCGTTCGTCATCGCCTGGCCGTTAAGCGACGTCCCGGCGGCGCGGAACGTCAGCGTCCGGCCTGCGCGACGGGCATAGCGCATCAGAGCGGAAAGGTCTTGCGCGTTACGTGGCTGAACGACCACGGACGGGATGTCGCGGTACGGAGAGGCGTCTGACGCGTAACGCACGAGATCTGAGACGCGTGAGTGAACATTGTCCGAGCCGACGATTGCTGCGAGCGCCGCGACGAGTTCCGGGTCGGAGCCGCCAGTGAATTGCTCACTGACAGCGTCCGGGTAGGAATCGTCGTAAACCGGCTTGGGGATCCTGCGGGGATCGGGAGAGAGGAGCTTTGCCATGGGGACAGATTACGCCGTGGTGTCACCAAATGTTACTTGACATAATGTACATTATCGGACAAATATCCTTTATATAACGTCAGGTGACGTTATATAGGGTTACTTCCGCATATCCAGACGGACGTTAATTTCGCCGTCCTCGGCGATCTTTGCGGCCACCAGCTCCGGAGTCTTCACTCCGTAGTCCTCTCGGTTGATCGGAATGTCTGCTGCGACGAGCAGCTGATCGCCCGAGCGCGCGACATTGAATGTCTGCGTGATCGTGTTCGTCTCGCCGTGGATGGTCATGTTGCCCGTCAGGTCTACGGTGCCCATCGTCCCGCCCTCTGGCACGCTGCTAAGGTCCACTGGCTCGGTGACAACGAACTTTGCCTCCGGGAAATCGTCCGTATGGAAAATTTTGCGTCGCACGCTTTCATCGCGGACATCAGAGTCGGTGCGAATGTTTGTCATATCGACGACAATCTCGCCAGCCTTCAGCGTGCCCGCCTCGATAGTCACGCTACCGCGAACGCCTTGTGTCGAGCCTGACGTAGTCCGGCGATCACCTGGCAGCACCTCGGCGAATGTGAAGCCTGCAGACGTTTGGTTGGGTCCAGGCTTGTTTGTTACCTCCCAGACGCCGTCAATTTCCGTTGTGGCGGATTTCAGGCTGGACTCGTCGATACCCTCAGTTTTGACACCGTGACTAAAAAACAGCGTCCTTCCCAACGGGATGAACGCCACTGCAAGCGCCAGAATGGCAAAGGCTAAAACTGCGATCATAAGCAGCTTCGTATTACGGGAGCTGGTCTTCACGTACCTCACCTCAGTTTTTCGAGTTTCTGGACCAAGCCTACTAATTCGTCACACAACGAATGCAACTCGTCCGCCGTCGCGCCTTCGGCCGCTGCAGTTTGGATATCCTCAGCGGCACAGCGCAACTCGTAAAGTCGATCGCGGATCTCTGCGACGCGCTGACGGCTCAGAATCACAGCGTCAGGGTCCACGGTCGTACCTGCAAGGAGTGTGCGCTGCTCATACGCACGCTGCTTGCACGAAGAACTGCAATATTTCCGCTTGCGGCCACGCCCCTGGTTGATTTCAATCTCTTTACCGCACCACGCGCAAACGTTTGTAGTCTCGTTTACTCTCCGCTTCCTGATCTTCACGGCGGCAAGTCTATTACAGGTGTCAAGCCTGGGTGAGGTCAGGGAACAAAACGAATTAGTGGACCGTTATACTTGAGCGATTGCTGGGCAACCGGGCAATAACGACGACAAGGATGGAGACAACATGGCTGATCGAGTGCTACGCGGTAGCCGCATGGGTGCCGTGAGCTACGAAACTGACCGCGACCATGATCTCGCGCCGCGTCGCATGGCGAAGTACCAAACACCCAATGGTGAGGTGTTTGAGGTTCCGTTCGCCGATGAGGCTGAGATCCCCGAAGAGTGGATATGCAAGAACGGTCAGACCGGCACGCTCATGGAGGGCGAAGGTGTCGAGTCGAAGCCGACGAAGCCGCCGCGTACCCACTGGGACATGCTGCTGGAACGTCGCAGCATTGAGGAGCTTGACGTGCTGCTTGAGGAGCGCTTAGAGCAGCTCCGGAAGCGCCGTCGCACTGCGGCCCGGCTCGCTAAGGAGCAGGCCGCGCAGAAGGAAGGCTAATTCCCTACTTCGAACCGGAATTGAATACGTGAAGGACCTGACGCACGGTTTCCGTCGTCAGGTCTTTTGCCGTCTGGGCACCTTCAGCTACGCGACGGCCAACCCTATCCAGGTTCTTGCCGGAGAGCTCGTACTTGGTCAAGGAAGCAACCTCGTTAGCCAAGTCAGCTACCTGCGACGGAGCCTTGGCCGCACGATTTGGAAGATCTGCAAGCTTTGAGTTGGCGGCAGCGTACTCAATCTGTCGCCAGGTTTCGCTCGCCAGGTTGCCCACGAAGGAAGCCTTTTCCTTCGCTCCCCACTTGGTTACCTCCGCAAACGATGCGGCAGCGAAGCTTGCATCCAGCTTCGACTCGCCAAGCTTGCGGTCTTCAAAAGTGATGGGGACTTCAACAACCCCGAATCCAGCGTCTGCGACCTTGTGGGCAATCTCCACTTGGAAGATGTAGCCCTTGTTGGACAGCGCATCCAGGTCGAGATCTTCCAAGACTTCGCGGCGGAACGCGCGGTAGCCAGCGGTCATGTCCTTGACATCGTCGCCAAGCGCGATCGAGATGTACTCATTGCCCAGCTTGGACAGCAGGTAGCGGCTGCGCGGCCAGTTCTTTACTTCCCCACCGTCGACGTAGCGCGAACCGATTGCCAGATCTGCGCCGTTGGCTACTGCGTCGAGCAAACGCACGAGTTCCTCAGGGGCATGCGAGCCGTCTGCATCCATTTGAACGATGACCTCGTACTCGCGCTCAAGGGCCCATTCGAAGCCGGCACGGTACGCAGCCAGCAGGCCGTCTTTGCCGGTGCGGTGGAGCACGTGAACTTCATCATGAGTAGCTGCGAGCTCGTCAGCCTTTGCTCCGGTGCCGTCAGGCGAGTTGTCATCGACCACAAGGACGTCCACATCCTTGTTGGCATCCAGCACGCGTCCAACGATAAGCGGGATGTTTTCCACTTCGTTGTAGGTCGGGATAATCACCAGGGTTGTATTCGCCACGGTGCTACGTCTCCTCGTTGTCACACTTATTTATTCCTTGGTGCAGCATACCCGTGCGCCCGGGTACGTGCGGAAACGCCTGCCACAGCCATCAGCATGATCCCTGCCGCGACAAGCAACCACTCCAGAATCTTTCCAAATCGCACAGCCGGGGTGACAGAATCGCGCAGCGGCAGCTTTTCGACGAGATGATCTGCCGTGAAGATTTCCGTCTGCTGCGATACTGAGCCGTCGGGATGGACGATGGCGGAGACACCCGAGGTGGCTACAACAACCACTGCGCGATCGGTCTCCAGTGCACGCATGCGGCTCATCGCCAATTGTTGATACGTCATGCCGGTGAACCCAAACGTGGCGTTGTTCGTCGGTGTGCTGAGCAACTGGGCGCCGTTGCGAATCGCCATCCGGTAGGCCTCGTCCTCCGCCACCTCGTAGCAAGTCGCCACACCGACTGCGATGTTGCCGAGGTGCACCACGCCGTTGCCGTCACCAGGTTTGAAGTCGCCAGCCAGGTCAACCATGTCGGAGAACCTCCGGAAAAAGTCACGCATGGGCATGTACTCGCCGAACGGCTGGAGGAACCGCTTGTGGTGGTACTCCCCTGGCCCATCTTTTGGGTCGAAGACGACCATGGTGTTGCGGGACCCAACGTCGTCACGTGTGAGTGTGCCAACGAGCAACGGTGCGTCGATGCCGCGCACGGCGACGTCGATAAGCGCTCGTGCTTCCGAGTCGGTGAACGGATTGACGTCAGAGGAATTCTCTGGCCAGAAAACGGCGTCGACATCCATGTTTTGCGCGCGGAGGTCGTCGCGAAGCGCAAGCGTTTCGTTGACGTGGTTGGCCAGCACCGCGCGGCGCTGTGCGTTGAAATCAAGCCCCATGCGAGGGACGTTGCCCTGTACCGCGGCAACGGTTGCTTCGCCCACTGTCGAGGCAGGGTTATTGACCCCGATCTGCGCCACGGTGCCGAGACCGAGGGGCAGTACTGCGGCTACAAGGCCGGCCCAGCGTTGCGTCCCACGCTGCAGGATGGCCACGATGAGACCTGCCCCTGCCAGCGCCACCGCAATTGAGATCAGCGCCGGACCACCCCAAGGTGCGAGAGCAGCTAGTGGACCATTGATTTGCCCCCACGCCAGGCGTACCCAGCTAAACCCGCCGAAAGGAAACGACGAGCGGCAAAACTCAACCGCAAGGTAGATCAGCGCAAACGCGAGGAAGCCAAAGCGCCAACGCGCGACGATCACACCAAACACACCTATAGCGATGCCGTAGAGCGCGAGGAAGATCGACAAAGCGACATACGGCATTGCGCCGACAAACTCCCCGATCCACGGCAGCAGGTAGAGGTAGCAAAACGCAGCCTGCGTAAAGCCCAGTAGGCCGCCGAAGGCTGCGGAAGGACGATCAGTACCCGGCCAGCGTTGCCATGGCATGAGCGCAAGATAAAACACGGATATGCCGACGATGGCGGAGAACCAGTGTCCGTGCGGTTCGTACGAGAAGAACACCAGCCAGCCAGAGCAGGCCACGAGTACGAACCGGAGGAAGCGGGTAAGGGCCGTCACCTACTTCTCCCCCGGCTCATTGCCGCTGTTGCGGAACCATTCCTCCAACTCGTCGGCATCAATAACGACGTCGTCAGCATCCGCTCCTTTCTGCGGATAGGGCTGATTGGGATTGGTAAACGAACCGTAGGAGGTGGTGAACTGCGACATCGGGGTGGCCTCGTAGAGGCGCGCGCCGAGGTCTTCCATGCCGCGACGGGCGCGTTTGGTCATCGAACGACGCGCGATTGCTCGTGTCGGACCGAACACTAATAGCAGGCCGATGACCGAGCTCACGAAACCAGGGACGAGACTTAGCGCCCAACCCGCCATCAACAGCGCGGAGTCGCCAGCCAACTTGCCAAGGCTGGTTCGCCCACGAGCCATCTGCGTAAGTTCACTGCGAAGCGACATGCTGGCGGCAAAGCCGCCGAAGATCATCAGTGCGAAAATTGCCAACAGCGCCCATCCGACACCAATCCACTTGGCGACGAGAAAGAACGCGATCGCTTCAACAACGAAGTAGGACAACAGGAGCACAGGCATAGGCCAGAGACTACCCGTTGAGCCGATCGAGCAACCAACCCACGTCAGTTGCAGCGTAGAGAAAATACGGGCCGAAGTGGTTCGTGCCAGTCCTGCCACGGATACGCTTGGCCGTACGTGAGAGGAACTCCACTCCCCAACTCTCTGCCAAGGCTGAGACATCTGAGTGCGGGACAAGGTCGTCGTATGGCGAACTCCACAGACGAATCGGAATACCTAGCGGGCGTTTGGTGCCTAGGCGTGTTGCATCAAGGTGGCTGCTGGTCAACGGGAGGTCGTCGAGAAGCGATGCCATGCTCACTCCGGTCCTCGTCCAAGAGCGAGTATGCGACCACGGGCGATGCAGCACCGCCCCTAAAGCACACGTGCGCGCCCCGTTCGCAATGGCCGCAACACCTCTTGGGCTCAAGTGCGGAGCAATCTCGGCAGCAATTGCGTCGTCGCTGGCCATGAGGCCCGCGACCGCGTAGAGGATCACTACGGAGGCAAGCGCGCCATCGACGTGATGGAGCATGCTGACCATGTCCACTGGCGGGGCTGCGACCACAGCTGCCAGCAGTTGGAGATCGGGTGCGTACTCAGGTTCCTCGAGCCACGCTGCGGCGGCTCCCCCGCCCTGGGAGAAACCCCACAGACCGAGTTTGGCTGTTCCTACGCCGAGGTTGGTGCTGGCGCGCACGGCATCGGCGAGGGAGCGTGCTGCCGCAACGTGGTCGCAATAGAGCTCCACATCGTCCCCGGGGTCGCGTGGGTAGTCGGTGATGACTACGTCGGCGCCGGCTGCAAGGAACAAGTTGATTACGGGTTGTTCATACGCGGCGATCAAGTCTATGGGCTTGATACGTGGTCCGATGCCCACGGTGCAGGAATATGACGGGTCGCAACGCCGTGCAACGCCCTGCGTCGATGGCGCAAACGCGATCGTGGGCCGTTCACCTTTCCCCATCCACGGCGTACGAGAGCGAAACACTGCGCCTGTCGCGGACAAGATCCGGCCTTGAGTATCGCTCGTGGCGTATTCGATACGCCAGGAGTCTGAGGGGTTCAACAGCCCGCTTGCCCCTACTGGTCGGATCTGTACGGCCTCGAGAAGGGACCCCGGCGTCACGCCCATAAGCCAGGTAGCTCGGCCGAAGTCTGGCCCGGTTCGTTGAGCAGGACGAACTAAGTCAAGGCCGAGCCCGACAAGTGAGCGCACACGAGGAAGGAGCAACGACGCCATGGCTACCTCGGCATGTGACGCCAGATTGGACGTGGAACCAAGCGCATAATCGTGGCCAAAACGGTAAGGCGACGCGGAATCCACACTGTCGTGCTCCGTCCCTTGACTGCGGCCTCAACGACAGCATCTGCAACGACATCCGGGGTCACAGACATGATCGCTGGTTTCATGCCCTCAGTCATTGCACCGATGACAAAGCCCGGGCGCGCCAGTATCAGGTTCAGGCCTGTCCCATGGAGTTTGTCGGAGAGTCCTTGGCAAAACGCGTCGAGGCCTGCCTTCGTCGATCCGTAGACGTAGTTGGCGCGACGTGCCCGCCAGCCAGCGATGGAAGAAAAGGCGAAGATCTCGCCGCGTGCCATTTCGTCGGCAAGGACGGTGAGCATGTTGACCTGTGCCACGTAGTCCACCGTGGCAATGCAAGCGGCCTCGCGTTCATCGCGCTCTGCCAGTTCCTGATCGCCCAAAATGCCGAAGGCGACGATGGCGGACGTGACCTCCCCCGCCTCGCGGACGATGCGGCGATGCGAGTCGAGGTTGGTAGCGTCAAAATTAACGGCTCGGACAACAGTCGCGCCCGCTGCAAGCAAACGACGTTTCACGTCATCGAGGCCGTCGCTACCACGCGCTGCGAGTACGACTTCACGACCACTGCAGATGCGCACAGCGATCTCGCCGCCGATGTCGCTGCGAGCACCGAGCAGGAGCACAACCCCGGGGTTATCCACGCGCTGCATCCAGGTCGCGGCGAGTGGTGTTGAAGGTCTTCATGCCGGTAGCCGTCAGCGTCACGATGTCTTCGATGCGCATGCCCCACTCACCTGGCTTATAGATGCCCGGCTCGATGGAAAAGGCCATTCCCTCGCGCAAGATGACGTCGCTACCTGCGATGATGAACGGCTGCTCATGGCCCGACAATCCGATACCGTGTCCAAGACGGTGGGTAAACCACTCGCCGTAGCCGGCCTCCTCCAGTACGCCTCGTGCGACGGCGTCGAGCTCCCCTGCGGTAATGCCGGGGCGGGCTGCGTCGCAGGCCGCCTGGAACGCGCGCTCCAGCGCGTCGTACGCCTCCAGGAAGTCTGGCTTCGCCTTGTTCCTACCACCCACGACGTGAGTACGGGTGCAGTCCGATTGGTAGCCAGATGGCAGCGCACCGCCGAGGTCTACGACCACGGGGTCGCCCTCCTCGAGCACGCGGTCCGAAAAGTCGTGGTGCGGGTTCGAGCCGTTGGGACCCGAACCGACGATGACGAAGGCTACCGTCTCGTGCTCTTCGAGGATCAGCGCGTTCAGTTCTGCAGCGACCTCGCGCTCCGTACGGCCCGGCTGAAGCAGCTCCGCAGCACGTTCGTGCACACGGTCGATTGCCCTGCCTGCGGCCTCGAGTTGTTCAAGCTCTGCAGCGTCTTTCACCATGAACAATTCCGCGACCTCAGTCTCAGCCAGATCTGTACGTGGCAGCAGGGCCTGCAGTGCGAACACGTGGTCGGCGGTCAAAGAGGAGCCGAGACCGACCGGGCCATCCGGGAGCGAGTCAGCAACGAGGCGGTACGGGTTCTCACCATCGCGCCAGCCAATCACCTCGACGTCGTCCGCGCCGTCGAGCCCCAACGAAAGCAGGTCTGTCATCGGTGCGACGACACGCGCGCCATCGGCCGAGATGACGAGGGCGGTGAGGCGTTCGTGGGAGGACGCCCAGGAGCCGGTGAGGTAGGCAAACTCTGCACCAGTCCCGATCACCAATCCGCTCAAGCCACGTTGCTTTACCAAGTCGGCAGCCATTTGTCGGCGCTTCGCATACACACTTGCATCAAACGTCATGCTGGCCATGGTAGATCGATACCATCGCTGCTGTGTCTGAATCCCTCGCACGATCAATCGCCCGCATCAGTATGCCTGGACGTAGTTACTGTTCAGGCGCGCTGATCACGCCCGATACGGTGCTCACGTGTGCGCATTTCTTTCGCGGTGTGGATGAATCGAAGGTGCGTGTGCGTATCGACGACACCACGTACCGCCTCAAATCCGCCGCACCGATTCCCGGTACTGATATTGCATTGGCAAGGCTCACCGAACGCTCATCGGCTCCGCTGCTTGCGATTGGGGCTCCTCCGAAGATTGGCGCATCGACGCTGACGGTTGGCTTCGGCGGACGTGCGAAAACTCCTCAGGGAAAGCCAGGTCTCTACCTGGGCAAGTTGCCGTTTTCTGCGTCACGGTCGTTTGCCACGCGTATCCGCCCCGCGGGCTTGGTCTACGCCTCTCCCCCGGCGATCAAAGGAGACTCTGGCGGGCCGGTCTTTGCACACGGCAAGGTGTTCGCAGTGCAGTCGCTCATCATGGATCCGATGAACCGAAACCTGCGCATCGCCACCGTGTCGCTATTGCCCGCTAGTTACCGATAGCCACCACACCGCGGCGGATCGCGTCGACCGCACGGTTGGCGTTATCACGAATCTGGTCCGAGTAGCCGGTCTTCTTAATCTGCTCGAGCAGGTCGATGACTTGGCGGCACCAGCGCACGAAGTCGCCAGGTGTCAGCTCTGCGCCAGATTCTGCCGCCGCTGCGAGTGCGTAGCCCAAGGGAGCACCCGCGGTCCACTGATGCATGGACAGGCTAAACCCGGCATCCGGAAGGCGTGTTGCGGGAAGATTATGGCGTTGCTCATCAGACACCAGTTCGCCGTAGATACGCATGGTGTCGTTCATCGCATCAGCCATCGCGTCGGTTGCCGCCTCCGGCGAACCCTGGGTTGCACGACGGTTTTCAAACACCACCATCGATGCCACCCCGGCAAGTTCGGCTGGATCCAGCTCGTCCCAGATGCCACGCTTGAGGCACTGCGCAACCAGGAGGTCTGAGACGTTGTGAATACGCGACAGACGCTCGCCCTCGTCGGTGACGTTGGGTTCGCCGTCGACTAGTTCGACGTAGTCCATCTCCGTGAGCAGCCCGATGATGCGCTCAAAGGTTCGGCCGAGGGAATCAGTCGACGAGTCGACCCGGCGTTCAAGTGAGGCAAGTTTGCGTTCGTCGCGCACGATGTCTTCAGCGGTCCGGGCAAGAAGCTCGCGGTCGTGGGTTGGCCAGTGATGAACCGGGTGGTTGCGAAGCGCCTCTTGAATCGCCAGCACCTGCTTGTTCGGACGGGTCCTTGCTTTCTCACGCAGTCGCTTCGGCGCGTTGAAGTGGCCACGGTGCAGCATGTCTGCCACCTTGCGTGCGTGTTTTCGTGGCTGTTGCTGCATATGACGTGGCACCTTGATGCGGCCGACGACCATGGGTGGGTTGCGGAACGAGGCGGCGTCGATACGCGCCGACCAGCCGCGCTCCGTGGTCACCCAGGGACGCGGGTCGTGCTGCTTCGCCGCAGGCTGCACGACAGCGGCCAGTTCCGGCTTGCGCTTACCCGGCAGTGCGATCACCTCGCCTACTTGGAGGCGAGCGAGAATCTTGACGGTCTCCGTGTGGCGGTTCTCAATCGCTTCGCGGCGCGCTTTCTTCTCCGCATCGTTGAGGTCTCGACGCAACCGCGAGTACTCCACAAGCTCTGCAGCCGGGTCTTCGGACGGCGGCGCGAACGCAGAGATGTCGCGCTCCAACTTCTCACGAAGGGTCCGGACCTTGGTTTGCAGACGCTCAATGTCGCGGACCTCCCCGACCACGGAGCGGTCGGTTTGGAACTGGGCGAAGGACTGCTCGATAAGCCGAATCGAATCGTCGAACCCATTCATGGCCAGCATGTTGATGGCCATGTTGTAGCCAGGCTGAAATTGCGAAATCAGCGGGTATGTGCGGGTCGAGGCCAACCCGGCAACCGCATGGGGGTCCAGCGCCGGTGCCCACTGCACGACGGCGTTGCCGATGTGGTCGATGCCGCGACGCCCCGCACGCCCGGTCAGCTGCGTGTACTGGCCAGGAGTCAGATCGACATGGGCCTCGCCATTGAATTTGACCATCTTCTCTAGCACGACCGTGCGCGCCGGCATGTTGATGCCCAACGCAAGCGTTTCGGTGGCGAAGACCACCTTGACCAGGCCGCGTACGAAAAGTTGCTCGACGATGTGCTTAAACGCTGGCAGCAGGCCTGCGTGGTGGGAGGCAAAGCCGCGCATCCAAGCGGTGCGCAACTGTTTAAAGTTGAGCACTTCAAGGTCTTCGTCGGGAATGCCTTCCACGCCGTCGTCGATAATCTGCTCGATTTCGGAGCGCTCCTCGGGAGTCGTCAGTTCCTTGCGGGAACGCAGGCACTGGAACAGTGCGCCGTCGCAGCCGGCGCGGGAGAAGATGAACACGATAGCGGGCAGCATGTCTTGGCCCTGCAGTACGGAGACGACCTCCGGGCGCCCTACTGGACGCACTTTGTCCTGGCCGCGGGTACGGCCGCTGCGGGAGCGCGAACGGAACCCACGGCCCTCCTCGAAATCGCGGCGCCCCTCATTGGAATGGCCGGACTCGATGCGCTCAATGGCGTGCTCGAGGGAGCGGTTGACTCGCCCGTCCGCGCCGGGTTCAAACAGCGGGAACATCTTGCGCCCCACCATCATGTACTGGCTCAGCGGAATCGGGCGGTGCTCCGAGACGATCACCTCGGTATCGCCACGCACGGTAGAGAGCCATTCGCCGAACTCCTCGGAGTTTGACACCGTAGCTGAAAGACCAATGAGGCTCACCGAGTCGCTCAGGTTGAGGATGATCTCCTCCCACACGGCACCACGGTCCCGATCTGCCAGAAAGTGGATCTCATCCATCACCACATGGGTCAGGCGATCCAACTGTGGTGACTCGGCGTAGAGCATGTTACGAAGCACCTCAGTGGTCATGACGACGATCTCAGCCGAGCCGTTGATGCTGGTGTCCCCGGTGAGCAGACCGACAGCCTCTTCGCCATGCTCGGCAACGAGGTCGTTGTACTTCTGGTTGCTCAGCGCCTTGATCGGCGTGGTGTAGAAACACTTCGTCCCACGGTGCAGGGCGAGGGACACGGCGAACTCGCCAACAATGGTTTTGCCCGAGCCGGTTGGTGCGCAAACCAGCACGCCACGATCTTCCTCGACGGCTTTGCAGGCCTCAATCTGGAAGTCGTCGAGATCGAAAGGCTTCGCTGCGGCGAATTCCTGCAGAAACGGCGTGGAGTTCTCGGAGGAAAGCATGCCCCCTACAGTACGTCCCCAAAGTCAATGTCGTTTTCGAAGCCTCGCTTCTGCGAGGTGCTCGACTTTGCCGCCGGGGCACGGTGTACCGGTTGTGGGCGCTCGATCGGTGCAGCCTTAATGCTTGTCGACGAGCCAATCGGGCTCGCAGACCCAACCGGAGTCGGAGCGTCGATCGGGCCGGAACCCTGCTCGTCGTCAAGATCCATCCAGTCTGGACGCTCACGCTTGCGCTTGCGGTCGTTGAAACGGCAGAACTGGAACGCGAGCTCGACCAAAAACGTTATAGAAAGACCCAGGATCGTCATGGAAAATGGATCCTGTGTTGGAGTCATGACGGCCGCGAAGATGAAGATCAACACGATGATGAAGCGACGCTTGTCCTTCACATGTTCGTAGCGCAACACTCCGACGAGGTTGAGCATGATGATGATCAGCGGCACCTCGAAGCTCACTCCGAAGATCACGATGAGAGACAGCAGGAAGTTGTAGTAGTCTCCACCAGACAGTGCAGCGATCTGAAACTCAGATCCAATTGACATCAAGATCAGAAATCCCTGGTCAAGGATGAAATAGGCCAGAGTTGCGCCGCTTACAAAAAGAATCACTGCAATAGTTACGAAGACAAACGTATAGCGGCGTTCGTTCTTTAGCAGTCCTGGCGTAATAAACTTCCAAATTTGGGATAACCACACCGGAGATGCCAGTACCAGACCGGCGAGAGCGCCAATCTTCAGTCGCAGCATGAACATCTCTAGTGGTCTTGTTGCCAAAAGCCGGCACTCGCCGTCTCCGGTAAAATCCGCTCGAAGTTCATCTGGCAAACTGCAATATGGGCCACGAATGATTTCACCCAACGGCATCAAGCGCCAAGGCGCATATTGGTACCAAATAAAGCCCACGATAGTCCCGACGAGAATCGCAGCTAGAGAGACAAGTACCCGACGACGAAGTTCCTGGAGGTGCTCGACCAGCGACATCTCGCCGGTAGGATTCTTCCTCCGATTTGTCACTTTTGCCTTCATTGCCACCTAGGAGCGCGGCTGGTTCTCCGGGCGCTCCCAGAAATCGGCGTCCTGCGCGGCGCTACGGGTCTCCTGGGCAGCCGCGGATTCAATCTCGTGCTGTTGCTTCGGTTGTTCGTCAGCTTCGTCTTTGTGCATCTCCTTGACTTCGGATTTAAAGATGCGGGCGGAGCGACCCATGGAGCGTGCGAGATCCGGCAGCTTGTTTGCGCCAAACAAAAGCAGGATTACGAAAAGAATAAGGAGTAGTTCTGCTCCACTCGGCAAAGTCATTGCGTTCCTTTCAACAACAGACGTGTAAGGGCTCTTAGTCTAACGCCTCGAGCGCAGAATTCACGCGCGCCTCGAGTTCAGCAGCCAGCTTCGCTGGCTCTTGGATGCGTACGCGGTCGGCTTGACCTAGGCAGAACCGGATCAGCCAGTCGCCGCTGCCGTAGTGCATCGTAGCCGGAATCCACCCCGTTTCGGAGTCAATTACGTCACTTTCGATATCGATGTCCCAGTAGTCCGCCAGCCACGTCGCGTCCGGATGAATTAACAGCCGAGCCTTCGCCTGCTGGGCCATGCCGAAGGGATCGGCGCTGTCGAAGTCGGTGTCTGTGGCGGTGGACGGCTCGTCGAGAAGCACTGCTTCCCGGATTCGGTCAAGCCTGAACGTCTTCATTTCGCCGGCATCTGCGGCGCGGAGGTACGTGTTGCCGTCTTCGTGGAAGAGGCTCGCCGGTTCGATTATTCGCTTACTCGTTGAGTCTGAGGTTGCCGAGTAATACGTCACCTCAAGTTGCTGCTTGGCAGAGAGTGCCTCGGCGACCGTAGACGCAATACTCGACGTCGTGGGGTGCTCCGCATCGCCGATGCCGCTCGAGGTTGTCGCGGTACGGATCTTGTCGGCTGCGGAGCGGACCGCGCGTGCGTCGACAAGCCCAGGCATTGTCTCTAACGAGTCGAGCAGCACCAGCAGCGCACTTGCTTCGACTGGGGTGAGGCGAAGCGGCTTGGTCAAGCCTTGATCGTCGATGATCCGCACGCCCTTCCAAGAGTGCTCCAGCTCGATCATCTCCCCCGGACCAGTGCCAACGCCCGACATGTACAGCAAGTCCAGATCATCGCGCACCTGCTGCGGATCTGCGCCGAGGTCGCGCGCGATCTCCATCACCGTCAGGTCCGCGTGGTTGGATGCGTAAGCAACCAGGTTGAGCAAACGCACCACGCGCTCTTGTCGCTGCAGATCAGTGCTCATGAGGCTCCTTTCCCTTCGCAGAGCGCAGAAGCTTGACGACGTCCTCCCGTACCCCAGCTGGCTCCACCGCGATAACGCTGCCCGCAATGCTGGCAATCGCGCGAACGACCCAATCGCGATCGACTGAGGTGAGCGTGATGGTGTCGTCGATACGCTCACCGCGCATTGCGAGTTCTTCACCGGCGCCATTGGTAACGGTGACGGTGGCATCAACCAGGTCGCCTCGCAACGATGCCTCCACAATGCTTTGGAGCTCGCGTTCTTGCTCGTGGAACTGCTCCGATGTGTTGACACGTTTGACCTGGGAGATCTTCTTCACGCGGAAGACGCGCTCGGCACCGCGGTCGATGTCGTAGCCGACGAAGTAGGCGCGGTTGTTCAGCGACACCACGCCCCACGGGTCCACTACGCGACGCTCAGGATCCTTGCCTGGTGCGCGGACGAAGTCGAAGGACATGCGCTGCTTGTTGCGCACACACGCAACGATGGCGCGCAACGTCTCTGGTCGAAGTTGGAAAATATCGTTGGACACCGACACCAACGTCGGAGCATCAAGGTTCCGCGTCGCACCGGATGCGGCGAGCTTTGTCCATCCCGAGCGCGCGAAACTGCCGAGCGAGCCCGGCTGGGAGAGGTCTACGGCCAAACCGACGACGGATGCTTCCTCGGCGGTGAGATCCACCGGGGGAAGCTCGTAGAGGTCTTTATCTACCCAAACTTCCCCGTCCACAAAGTGGGCGGGAACCCAGAGTCGGCGCAGTTCTGCGACGTCACGGCGGATGAGATGACCTGCAGCGTCACGGCTGCGACCTCCGTAACCGTCGACGTGGCGCTGTACCCACGCGACGTCCCGCTTTTCAGGTGAGTTGAGCAGTGCAAAGGTGAGGCCGACCTGGCGGATGATCATGTCAGAATCGTCGGCCATGCGTTACTCCCCTTCCCCCGCGTGAGCGTTGACGTAGTCGATGAGGTCATCTGCCTCGGCGCTGGTGTTGGCGAATGGGTCGAGCAACTCAATCGTGCGCGGCTCCGGACGGTTGACCTTCAGGTGCACCCAATCGACGTTGTGTGGCGTATCTGCCTGACGTACTGCCGCGAGGAACTTCCCGCGGATGGCGGCACGTGTGGTCTCAGGCGGGTTCACCACAGCCTGTGCGATCTGGTCGTCGGTAATCCAGCGCTTGGCAAGACCTTTGCGCTCCAGCAGATAGAACAGTCCGCGCTTGCGGTTGATGTCGTGATACGTCAAGTCGATCTGGGCGAGCTTTGGGTGGTCCCAGCCACAACCGAGCTTGGCGCGGAACTGCTCAAGCAGTTTGCGCTTAATCACCCAGTCGATCTCTGTATCTACCTGGGAGAAATCCTGTGTCGCAATCGCATCGAGGGTGCGCTCCCACAGGTCCACGACGCGGGCCATCTCCTCGTTCGGCGTGCCCTCGTCTGGGCGTTGCGCCAACCAGCGCTTTGCAGCCTCAAGCGTTGTGCGCTGTACCTCCAAGGCGGTCACGGTGCCACCCGCTGCTAGGTCGAGTGGCGTCGATCCGGTCGGGTCCGCTGCGATGTCTCGGATATGCGCAATCGGGTCTGTGAGCTCCATGTCGGGCAGGTCAAAGCCTGCCTCGAGCATCTCAATGACCAGCAGCATCGAGCCCACCTTCAGCGCAAAGGTCGGCTCGGACATGTTGGAATCGCCGACGATGACGTGCATGCGACGGAAACGGTGCGAATCCCCGTGCGGTTCGTCGCGGGTGTTGATGATCGGGCGGGTGCGCGTCGTCGCAGAGGACACGCCTTCCCAGACCTGATCGGCGCGTTGAGAGATGACGAACGTGTCGCCGGCGATCTTGCCAGCGCCGCAGATGAGCTGGCGCGTGATCAAAAACGGCAGCAGTTGCTGGCCAAAGGACTTCAGCGCAAGTTCGCGGCTGACCAGGTAGTTCTCGTGCGCGCCATAGGAGTTGCCGCGCGAATCTACGTTGTTCTTAAACAGGTAGGTAGACCCACCGAGACCGTCCGCCGCAAGCGCCTTGTCGGCCGTTTCTGCAAGATCCGCATAGATCCACTCGCCCGCCTTATCGTGCGCGAGGAGCTGGGACAGCGAGTCGCACTCCGCTGTCGCGTACTCCGGGTGCGAGCCGACATCGAGGTAAAGACGTGCCGCGTTGTCCACATACACGTTGGAACTGCGGTGCTGCGCTACTACCGGGCGGAAGAGGTATCTGGCGATCTCTTCCGGGGTGAGCACTTGGCGGGCACCATCGTAGGCAGCCACGCCGAATTCTGTTTCGACGCCCATGATGCGCCGCGGGTACCCAGCCACCATTGCGTTTACTGACCGCCCTTTTGCACGAAGGACTTCACAAACTCCTCCGCGTTGGTGTCCAGCAGCGCGTCGATCTCGTCCAGCAGATCATCCGTACCGGTTGTGTTGATCTGGGCTTGCCCGGCGCCTTGCGATGCGTCGAAGTTGTCACCATTATCTTCACCGCCGCCACCTGCGGCGTGCATCTGTTGCGTAGCCATGGCTATCAGCCTACCTTTACCTATTCGTTTTCAAGCCCAGTCCGGCCAGCAAGTCGGACACCGTGTTGGATTGGGTGATGAGTTCTTCGGTGTCGGCCGCGGTGTGCTCCCCAAGCAGGTCCAAGGGCACCCGGTAGAGCTGTTCGTCGACAGAAAACAGCATGGATTGCCAACTTGAGGCAACCAGATTCTCGCCGAACTTTTGGCCGGCAGTGCCGCGGAAATACGCACGCGTGTCGCGCGGTGGTTCTGCGGCGGCGCGTTTGATCGTTTCCGCATCAACCAGCGTGCGCATAGCACCCTTGCGGACAAGCGCGTGGTACAGCGACTGCGACGGGTCAATGTCCGAGTACTGCAGGTCAATCGCTTGCAGTTTTGCCATCGTCGCGCCGCGCTGCTCGAAACGCTGGATCAGCGACCACTTTGCGGTCCAGTCCAGCCGGTCAGCCGTCGAGAGTGGATCGCGCTCCAAGTCGTCGAGAATCTCGCCCCACATTTCGAGCACTTGCTTATCGACGACCCCAAGTCCCTCAAGGCCTGCACACCGCTCACGGATGGTCCGCAGGATGGAGATTGCGGTGCGCGTGGTGTCGTCGACAAGCGAAAGCTCGTGGTTCAGCGTCGGGTCGTGGCTGACCGCATGGATCTCCGCGACGGGGTCCTTCAGTCGCAAGTCCGAAAAGTCCACGTCCTGCTCAATGGCGTCGAGGACCAACTTCGTCATACCGAGTTTGAGGAAGTTGGAGTACTGGCTCATGTTCGCATCGCCCACGATGACGTGGAGGCGACGGAAGTCCTCCTCCGGTGCGTGTGGCTCGTCACGCGTGTTCACAATGCCACGGTTGAGTGTGGTCTCGAGCGAGACTTCCTGCTCGAAGTAGTCTGCGCGCTGCGAGATCTGGAAACCGGGCTTCTCCGACGCTTGGCCGATGCCGACGCGCCCGGCGCCGATGATCACCTGGCGAGTGACGAAGAACGGAATCAACGCCTGCGTGAGCCGCTCAAAATTGGTGTGGCGGGAGTACAGGTAGTTTTCGTGGCTGCCGTAGGAGCGACCCTTGCCGTCGACGTTGTTCTTGTAGAACTTCAGCGGCGGGCACGGATCGTGATTGGCGAGGACGGAGACCTGCTCCTCCCACAGGTGACGGATGTCAGCTGCGGCGTCATTAAGAATGTGATCGCCGGCTGCGTCATAGATCATGGCATCCATCGCGTTCGAGCATTCCGGGCTTGAGTACTCCGGGTGGCCGTGGTCGACGTAATAACGCGCACCATTAGCGACGACAACGTTCGCCACCCCGATCGCATTCGCATCCACCACCGGCACACTGCGGTAGCGCTGCAGATCGAACCCACGGGCGTCCTTCAGCGGGGCTTCTTCCGCATAGTCCCATCGCGTACGCGCTTTTGTGCGCAACGCCGCATACGCCACCACCGCGTGGGTAGAAGTGACGAGCGGGCTGATCAGCGGATTATCGGGGCAAGTGATGCCGTATTCGGTCTCGGTACCCATGTAGCGCAATTGGTTATTACTCATCACTTCAACAGACTACAGGCCGGGGGCAAATTGTGAGTATTCTCACTATTGTCGCAGAATAGTAACCCATGCTATATTTTTTACACCAGTAATTTTCTGATGGAGGTGCTTCACCTCCGAACTTTTTAGGAGTAACGAACATGCAAGCTTCAAGGCGCCACATCTTCGCCATACTGACAGCAACCGCAATTGGTATGTCATTCCTCTCGCCCATATCAGACGCATCGCCAAGCAGTGGCGTCTCCTTGGAACCTTCTCAGTGGTCCGATTCGCCCACCACATCGATGACTGACGATGTTTCAGAGATTGTTCCGTACGATTTCCGCGAAAGTGGAGCGCCGGGAACCTGCCGTTTGGTTGTCTGGGATGTCGGTTGGGACAAGTCCACAAATTGGCTGGGCATCCAAGGCGGTCGGGAAAACTGCGCGAACAATGCTGAATTTTTCTTAGAGCTGCGCAAGGATATTCCTCGGGCACCGGACCCACTCATTGGTTCTGTCAGGGGCGTAAACAATCAAATAGTTCGAGCTTTTGGGGCATGCAAGGGACCTGGAAGCTACTACGGCCGGGTGGCCAGCAGCACAGGAAACTCGTTGCGTGGAGATAACTCCGGGGCCTGCCGATAAATAGGAAGGAAGCTCCTTGATCCGCACCAATTCCTTAAGCAAGACTTTCAAGTCACGCACTGGCACTACGGAAGCAGTCAAAGACGTGTCTGTAACGTTCCCGCCGGGTCTCTCGGTCCTGATAGGCGGCAACGGCAGTGGAAAGTCTACGTTGATACGTCTCCTGTGCACCATAGAAAAGCCGACACGAGGTGGATTTTCGGTCGATGGAACGGAGATCGCAGGAAGAGCGTTAGTTAACTATCGGCGTCGTATTGGCTATGTACCCCAAGATGTACGTTTCGCCTCGACTATGACATGCCGTGATGCCCTTGCATACGCAGGCTGGGTTGCAGGGCTTGATAGACGCGCCTATTTGCGACGAATCCCGGAAGTATTGGAGATGATCGAGCTCCCAGAGATTGAGAATTCCCGAGTCAGCAACCTGTCTGGAGGACAAACTCGGCGCGTTGGAATTGCAGCTTCCCTGATCCATTCGCCCGATATTCTATTTTTGGATGAACCTACCGCAGGTCTTGACCCGCAGGCGAGGATTGAGGTGCGACATCTCCTAAATCGTCTCAAAGATAGCGCAACAATCATTCTCTCCACGCATCTGCAGGATGATCTCGAGCATGTGGCTGACAACGTGGTTGCGCTCCACAACGGTCGCATCGCGTACGAGGGAGAATGGAATCGGTTAAAAGCTGTTTCGGCAGACAATTTTTCCTCGGTGTCAACCGATCCCCTAGAACGCGCCCTCGCTTACGTGGCATCGAAACATTAATTCAGGACTTCAGCTTATGATCACTAGAAAATTTGGCTCACCAGTGCTCATGGTGCTCGGTGTCCTTCAGGTGGTATTCGGTGTTGGGGTTTCCTTTTGGGTGACCTCTAAACAAATGCAATTTGCGTATCCGCGAACTGCGGATATCGCTGAGGCATTTCGAGATGCAACTGCTTTATCCTGCTTTGGACTAGCAGTCATCGTCTCCTACAACGTGGCAGCGTTAGCTTCTCCTCGCGTGGGAACTGCCAACTCACTTGGCCGATACCCGCTAAAACTGCAGGTTCTATTCTTGACCCTCGCCCCAGCATTAATTACAGCCGCGTCAATATCACTTGGGGCTATTCCTGCTTTTACCGATGCTATCGCTAAAAGTGCAGATGGATCCGTCTGGATTCTGCTGGTAGTCGCTGTCAGCACTGTTTTTCTCTCCACGGTTGCTGCGCTGTCCGCTTTCGTTGCGCTTGCCTTTCGCAAGTTTCATCCCGCTGTCTCGCCATTGATTGCAGTTATTGTCACCTACTTTGTTGTCGCGTTCGGTGCTAACAGTGCCAAAACTTGGGCAGTCGCTCCAATTGTTTTGCAGGCGGTTGATCCGACTGATCTCACTGAGCCTCGAAACCTGGTAGTTGCCTTGGGTGTAAGCGTTTGCCTCGCACTGGTAGCTGGTGGACTTCTTTTGTTGGCTGCTGGTGCTTCGAAAAACATTAGTCTTAGCGGAGTAATTGCTATTACGGCGATTGTCGGTGTTGCAGGTCTGTTGCAGGCAGCTGCAGGTCCCGTCGCGATCGTCGATCGAGACTCTTGCGCATTCTCGTCGGGCGGGTCAGAGATATGTGTGGATTCGGCCGATGAGCCCGGGCTTGAGCAAATGACTCGTGATATCTCCGCCCTCGAAGAATATTTACCGGACGGCGTAAGACCGAGGAAACTCGCCAGCAATTCGGCTTACCGGATCAAGTCCGGGGACCACGGTTACCAAAACTTTACGACCGCCGGCGAGGATCGGCGCCTAGACATCAGTGGGCTTCTTCTCGATGAGCTAGGAATCGGGTCATGTACAGATCCGACGTCCGAAGGAGCCTTTGTGATCGACCGAGTTGGGGTCTATATCACTAAGCGCACTGGTGTTTATTCCAAGAGCGTTGAGAAAAATGGTGCTTTCTACAAAAGCATTTCCGAGAGCGGTGAGACGGATCCAGCACCGGAGGACGTGCTATCTTCCCTTGACCACAGCGTGGTTGACAAAAACATAGCGAAGAACTGGAGAGCAATTGTGTCTTGTCAAGCTACATGGGAAATGTTGACGGAGGAGTCCTAGGTCAACCATTGACCATCGTTTAGTTACTCAGAGGTAGCCCGATGCCGATCCGTAGTATTCTCTTGTCCACCCCGTGGCACATCATTTGCCTTTTGGGGGCATTTTGCGGAGTAATGATTCGTTTAGTTCGTGGGATAACGTTTGAGGTCGGAGGTAGTCCCACTGAGACCTTTGGCATTACAGCTGTTGAGCTAGTTTCGCTTCTTTTCGCTTTGACCACGGTTGTGCTTGTAACACCTTCGATGCCTCACATTGATCTGCGGAGACGACGGGCTCAGTGGTTATCAGTATTTAGACAAACCTTTGGTGCGATGGTCGTCGTGATTGTCGCCTATTTCGCCTCGATCCAGAGCAATGTTGCTTATCATCTTGAGCCGGGGACCGATCCCGCCGTCAGTCCAGAGAGCGAACTGATTATCAACAACAGTGTGTTGATATTTGCGGCAGGTGCAATACTGATCACGCAGTGGGGAAAATCACTGGGGACACTCGCCACCATTATCCTGTGGGCGCTTTGTAATACGCCTTTGGTTTTCTTTACCAACTTCACCCCATGGCCTTTTGCGGTACTTCTAGATGCTGGACCGTGGTTCTCTCCGGAGCACCTATGCACTACAGGGCTAGTACTGATTGCGAGTTTTCTGGTGCAGTTCCGCACTGCCGGTGCTAGTGCTTTCGCAATTCGAAGAGACACATAGATTCGACCGCCCAATTCGAGTGGTTATGAGGAAATAGTCTTCGCCCCCAAGTATCACGCATGACCTGGGGGCGATGTGTTTGACAGGTTCGAGTCGCAGAGAACTTAGGGTCGTACAACTATGGCCATTCTCAACCGGTTAGTCGATGCACGAATAAATGCGTCACCAGCCGCGCTCAGCCAGGCGGTGCGGTGCCGGGAGGTCGGAGACGTTGATGCCCACCATCGCCTCGCCCAGGCCACGGGACACCTCGGTGACTACCGCGATGTCGTTCCAGTTCTGCGTCGCCTTCACCACAGCCTTTGCGCGGGCCTCAGGGTTGCCGGACTTGAAGATGCCGGAGCCGACAAACACACCGTCCGCGCCGAGTTCCATCATGAAGGCCGCATCAGCCGGGGTGGACACGCCACCAGCGACAAGCAATGGCACTGGCAGCTTGCCGTTCTCGGCAACCCACGCTACAAGGTCGTACGGAGCCTGCAGCTCCTTGGCGGCCACGTAGAGCTCGTCGCGGTTGTTCTCCCAAATAGCCTGGAGGCCAGCGATCTCGCTGGTGATCTTGCGGATGTGCTTGGTGGCCTCGGACACGTCACCCGTGCCAGCTTCACCCTTGGAGCGGATCATGGATGCACCTTCGTTGATGCGGCGCAGTGCCTCGCCGAGGTTGGTCGCGCCACAGACGAACGGCACGGAAAAGCCACGCTTGTCAATGTGGTTGACGTAGTCCGCCGGGCTGAGCACCTCGGACTCGTCGATATAGTCCACGCCCAGGTGCTCGAGGATCTTCGCCTCCACCGTGTGGCCGATGCGGGCCTTGGCCATGACCGGGATATCGACGGTGTTGATGATGCCTTCGATCAGATCCGGATCCGACATGCGGGCCACGCCGCCCTGGGCGCGGATATCCGCGGGGACGCGCTCGAGGGCCATCACAGCGACCGCGCCGGCGTCTTCGGCGATCTTCGCCTGTTCTGGGGTGACGACGTCCATAATCACGCCGCCGAGGAACTTCTGGTTCAACTGTTCTACATCAGACATACCGCTTAGTCTGCACCTCCAACTGGTAGATTCCAAGAGCCAGTTATATTTAGATTCTTTGGACCAGTTGATGCTTCTCGACGTCTCACGCGACTATCCCACGCCCATTCCTGCTCAAATCGCGGCAGGGATCCGCGACGCTGTTGCCACCGGCGCGCTTTCGCCTAGCGACGCAATCCCGTCCACCCGTGTTCTCGCCGAGCAACTTGGGGTATCGCGAGGCAGTGTGGTCACTGCATACGACCAGCTCGAGGGTGAGGGCTACCTGCTGACCAGCCAGGGAGCGCCCACGCGGATCCACCCAGACCTCACCGTCGCCGCACGGATGCCTGAACGCACCACCGACGCGCCGCCCCGCATGACACCGAAGGCCCAGATCTCCCTGAAGCCTTCTCCCGGCAACGCCGGCACCATCCGCCCCGTCACTTGGCGCAAAGCGTGGCGCGAGGCCGCCGCAGAACCCGATAACTCCATGGATAAGTCCGGGGAACCAGAGCTACGCCACGCGGTGGCTGAACACCTCCGTCTTGCACGCAGCATGCACGTTTCTCCGGATCAGATCGTGGTCACCGGCGGCTCACGCGAAGGGCTGATGTGCATCCTCTACGCGCTAGGTGCCGCACTGCGCGTCGGCGTGGAGGACCCCGGACACCCAGGCCTGAGGCGAGTGATCCCGCTCGGCGGCCACGAGGTCGTGGAATGCTCAACCGACCACGAGGGCATTGTGGTCAGCGAACTCCCTGACACTCTGGACGCTCTGCTGGTAACCCCCTCCCACCTCTACCCGTTCGGCGGCGCCATGCCCGCCGCCCGCCGCGTAGAGCTCCTGGAATGGGCGGCTCGCACCGAAACCGTGGTGATCGAAGACGACTTCAATACCGAACTGCGCTACCGCATCTCCCCACAGCCTGCGCTGTCCTCGCTGGCCACACGCGCGGACGTGCTCACCCTCGGCACGTTTTCCACGCTGCTCTCCCGGGAACTCGCGGCCGGCTACGTCGTCGCCTCACCAGCAACCGCAGAAGTGCTGCGCGAGGTACGCAGCGTCCTCGGCATGCCAGTTTCTTCGGTCACCCAGCGTGCCATCGCATACTTGCTTAACGACGGCGTCGCTCGCCGCTCATCTCGCGCCGTGCATCGTGGGCTGGCACAGCGACGCAAAGTACTCAACGAGCGACTGGTTCCGTTAATCAACGGTGCCGAACTCGCGCCCGGCGATGGCGCAGACCTCACGGTGCGTTTTGACACACGAAACGAACGGGATGAGTTTGAACAACGCCTGCTCGAGGCAGGTATCGAGTCTGGTCACGAATCTGCACTGTGGACCAACAGCGGCGACGGGCTGGTGTTGAGCTTTGCCCACTTGAGTGCAACTGACTTCGACCTCGCCGTTGAGATCGTCACACGGATTGTGTGATCTCATTGACACGCCCGTTCAATAATGAATAGAGTTGTACAGGAAGTTGTACTTATCGGGGTTATTGGAGGCAAATGATGAAAGTCATGTCTTACTCGGAATCTCGTGCAAACTATGCGGAGGTTCTGAACACAGTTGTTGACGATTGCGAGGAGGTCGTCATCACCCGTTCCGGCCACGATCCGGTTGTCATTGTCTCGCTGGCGGAATACGAATCGATGAAGGAGACCTCTTATTTGCTTCAATCCCCAGCGAATGCTCGCGTACTCAAGGAGCGAATCGAACGCTTGGAAAAAGGAACGTCGGTTCAGAATGAGCTCATCGAGGAAGATAGATGATTCTGTCTTGGGACGAAGATGCCTGGGCCGAGTATGTCGAATGGCAAACCACGGACAAGCGTGTGCTCAAACGCATCAACATGCTCATCCGCGATATTCAACGCAACGGCAATCAAGGCATCGGCAAGCCTGAACCGCTCAAACATGAGCTCAGTGGCTATTGGTCCCGGAGGATTACCAGCGAGCACCGACTCGTGTACAAAATGACCGAAACCGAGATCCGAATTGCGGCTTGTCGCTACCACTACGGGGAATAGACTCCTCTACTACCCGATGACCTCGGCGGCGACGACTCGCTTGCCGTGACGGCCAGTAATACGCGCCCACTCGTCTGGGTTCGCGGTGTTCGGCATGTCTTCACTTTCGTCTTGCTCGTCGCGTACTGCTTCGCGCAGGTGATCAGCGGTGACACCCGCGGTAGATACACCTGAGAGGTGGTCCTTGATCGCAAGCTTCTTCGCGCGATCCACCACGTTGGCAATCAAAGCGCCAGAGACGAAGTCGGAGTAGTGCAAAACCTCGGCGGTGCCGTCGACAAGTTCGAGTCGCACGAAGGGGCGCGGGGCGAACAGAGCGGCAGCGGCTGCGTCGATAAGTTCTTTGCGAGGAGCCGCGAGTGGGATCTCGTCAGTGAGGTAGCGCGCGAGGATGTCCTTCGACTCCTCCTTGTTCGGTCGCGACACGCGGACCTTGATGTCGAGGCGACCCGGGCGCAGGATTGCGGGGTCGATGAGTTCCTCGCGGTTGGTCGCGCCGATGACGATGACGTTCGCGATGTCCTCCACGCCGTCGATCTCAGTCAGCAACTGCGGCACCACGGTGGTTTCCATATCTGAGGAGACACCGGAACCGCGGGTGCGGAAGATCGATTCCATCTCGTCGAAGAAGACGATGACGGGGTTGCCCTCGGAGGCGAGTTCGCGGGCGCGCTCGAAGATCAGGCGGATGCGCCGCTCGGTTTCGCCGACGAACTTGTTCAGCAGCTCGGGGCCTTTGACGTTGATGAAGTGCGCCTGTCCTCCGTCGCCAATGCGCTGCGACAACGAGTTCGCCACCGCCTTTGCAATGAGCGTCTTACCGCAACCCGGAGGACCATAGAGCAGCAGGCCCTTCGGCGGGGTGAGGTCGTACGCGGCGTAGAGCTCGGGGTGTGAAAACGGCAGCTCGACGGAGTCTTGGATCGTCTCAATCTGAGACGACAGCCCGCCGATGTCTTCATAGGTCACATCCGGGATCTCTTCGAGCGAGAGTTGGTTGACTTCGGTCTTCTCAATGCGCTCAAACGCGTAACCGGCGGACGAATTCACCAGCACCGTATCGCCTGCACGCGTGGTCTTGAGTAGCGGTTCGGCGAGCATGACCAGCGACTCCGCGCCTTGCTGGTCGGCGACCACGGCGCGATCTGTGCCGATGCGTTCCACCATCGTGGCAATCTGGCCTGTTGGGGTAAACCCGCAGGCTTCCACCACAACGGTCCCCTCACCGAGGCGCACAAGCGTGCCTGGTACAAGGGCTTGCGGCTCGACCAAAGGCGAGATTTTCAGACGCATCCGCCGACCGGACGTGTGCACCTCCGCTTCCCCATCGCGAGTACCCGGGGCAAGGTAGATGCCGTAGGTAGACGCGGGTTCGCCGAGTTCCTCGACCTTGACGTAGAGGTCATTGAGCTTGTCGCGGCTGGACTTCAGCAACTCCGCAAGCCGCTTGTTGCGCGCCCCCAAATCCTGGTTCTCGCGCTTGAGGTTGCGCAATTCGGGCCCGAAAGCATCGTCTTCAATGTGTCCAACCATGGATCCGAGCCTACCTATCGCCGATAGGACGCAAGTGCTTATCGACGAGCCTTACGCTGCGGACGCGGCGGCGTCACACCATCGGCGAGCCTGCGGGTCCAGACAAGAAACGCCGTGTGTGCGTTCATGCGGTGCTCCGGGCGGGTAGCCAGGCCATCGACCTTCCACTCACGCAGCAGGGTCTCCCAGGCGCGTGGCTCAGTGAAGCACTTCGCCTCGCGGATAGCCTCCATAATGTTCATCAGCTGTGGCACGGTGGCCACGTACGTCATGAACACACCACCTGGGATGAGCACGTTCTTCACGGTGTCGATGAAGTGCCACGGCTCGACCATGTCCAAGATGACGCGGTCCACCTGGCCGTCGAGGTCTTCCGGGGTGACCTCGCCGAAGTCGCCGAGGCGAGGCGTCCACCACTCCGGTTCGCCGCCGAAGTATTCAGCGACGTTGTCTTTGGCAAACGCCAGGTGGTCGTCGCGAATCTCGTAGGAGTACACGTGCCCCTCGGGACCGACCGCGCGCAGCAGCGACATGGTCAACGCGCCGGAGCCGGCACCCGCCTCCAGCACGCGTGCGCCCATGAAGATGTCACCCTCAACGAGGATCTGGGCCGCATCCTTCGGGTAGATCACCGCAGCGCCGCGCGGCATGGACAGGACGTGATCCACCAGGAGGTGGCGGAAGCAGAGGTAGTCCGAACCCAGCGTGGACTTGACCACCGTGCCCTCGTCGGCACCGATGATGTCATCGTGACTGACGATGCCCTTGTGGGAGTGGAACTGGCCACCCTCCTTGAGCTCGATGGTGAAGTGGCGGCGCTTCGCGTCAGTGAGCTGCACCTTGTCGCCTGGCTGGAACGGTCCCGAATACATGCCGGTAAGTATGCCCTACTGTGCGCCGGTGTAAAAAGCCGACAGTGCGCGCACGAAGTAATCCATGTCGTCCACTCCGCACAGCTCGCGCGCGGAATGCATGGACAAAAGCGGCACACCCACATCGACCGTCGGAAGGCCTAGACGTGTCGAGGAGATCGGGCCAATCGTCGACCCGCACGGCACAGCGTTATTGCCGACAAAGGTCTGGTGCGGCACGCCGGCAGCGCGGCACGCCAGGATCCACTCGGCTTCCGTCGCTGCATTGGATGCGTAGCGCTGGTTGGCGTTGATCTTCAGCACCGGACCCTTGTTGATCAGCGGATGGTGCGTCGGATCATGCTTGCCCGGGTAGTTCGGGTGCACCGCGTGCGCGGCGTCGGCGGAAACCTGGATGGAGTTCGCGATAATCTCCGACGGTTCGCCGAATGCCGCCGCCACCTTGGTCAGGACGCGCTCTAGCATCGGGCCACCGGCTCCGGCGGTGGATGCAGAGCCCACCTCCTCGTGGTTAAACGCCGCAAGCACCAGAATGTCCTGGGCATCGTCCTTGGCTGCGAGCATCGCCTCGAGCGACGCCCACACACTGGTCAGGTTATCCAGGCGACCAGCGGCCAGAAGATCACCGATGACCTCGCCCCGCTGTGCGTCCGCGGTGATAAGTTCGTGCGCCACGATGTCGTCTGCAGCAATGCCCGCCGATTCCGCCGCTAGCTCGAGCAGCGGACGGTCCACACCCAGGATCGGCTGGGTATGCACCTGGCGGTCGATCTCCGGCATGTCACCCCGGTAGAGGTGGATAGCCAGGTTGGGCACGCGCGCCACAGCACCCGTGTTCACGAGGTGTTCCTTGCGGTCGGTGGTCACCACTCGTCCGGCGAAGGTGATGTCGCGATCGAACCAGCTCGCCAGAATCGGCCCGCCGTAGACCTCGACGGCAACCTGGCGGAACCCTTCGCGCACGACATCCGGATCGGGCTTGGCCATCAAGCCAGGCGAGTCCGTGTGCGAGCCGACAACACGGAACCGCGGGTTGGGGTTTTCCGGGACCCACCACGCAATCACGGCGCCATCGTTGATGATGAGGTGGCCACCGGGGCGGGTGGCGTCGTCGTCAAGCAATGCTCGACGAGTAAACCCTGCTGCCTCGAGGCTTTTGGCGACGTTTTCCGCTGCGTGATAGGCGGATGGACTCTGGCTGATGAAATCGATGAACGGCTGTGTCATACCCCCACTCTAAGATGTTGGGCACCATGACTCCCAGCAATACGCCACGACCACTCGCCCTGTCCCCCTCCCGCGCATCCGATTACAAGCGCTGTCCGCTGCAGTATCGGTTCCGCGCGATCGACCGCTTGCCGGAACCTTCCACGGAAGCGCAGGTGAAAGGCACCCTGGTGCACGCGGTACTGGAAGAGATGTTTTCCTGGCCCAGGGAGGAGCGCACCTACCCCGCCGCCGTGAAGCGGCTCAAGCCGACGTGGGAGCAGATGCGTATCGACGACCCCACCTGCGCCGAACCCGTCGAAGACGACTACCAGCTGCTCGTAGATGCACGCACGCTCCTACGTGGCTACTTCACCATGGAAAACCCACTCGGGTTCGACGCGCACGCGCAAGAAATGCCGGTTGATTTCACGTTGCCTAACGGGGTTCCCGTGCGCGGGTTCATCGACCGGGTGGACATCGCGCAGACCGGCGAGGTGCGTGTTGTCGACTACAAGACCGGCAAGAAGCCACTGCCCCGCTACTCCCAGGACGCACAGTTCCAGATGCGGTTTTATGCGCTGGTGTACTGGCGGCTCTTCGGCGTTGTGCCGACCCAGCTGAAACTGATGTACCTGAAGGTGATGGACTCGATGATCCTCACGCCTTCGCGCGAGGAGCTGGAGTACTTCGAGCGCGACCTGGCGGAGTTGTGGTGGAAGATCGAAGCCGACGGCAAAGCCGGCTCGTTCCGTCCACAGCAGTCAAAGCTTTGCGGGTGGTGCGCCTTCCAATCACTGTGTCCAGTGTTTGGCGGCACACCACCCGAGTATCCCGGTTGGCCTGGCTCCCGCGCAGAGGAGGAGCCGGGACCGGAAACGGACTAGAACAGTCCGCTGACCACGCCGTTCTCGTCGACGTCGATGTTGTTGGCTGCCGGCTTCTTCGGCAGGCCAGGCATGGTCATCACATCACCGGTCAGCGCGAGGACGAAGCCTGCGCCGGTGCGCGGGATGAGGTTGCGTACGTGCAGGGTGTGGCCCTCTGGCGCACCGAGCTCCGTCGGGTCGTCGGAGAAGGAGTACTGCGTCTTGGACACGCAGACCGGCAGGGTGTCAAAGCCGTTGTCCTTCAGCGTCTTTAGATCCTTCAGCGCTGCTGCGGAGTACTGCACCTCGCCTGCGCGGTAGATCTCCTTGGCGATGGTTTCGATGGACTTCTCCACGCCCTCAGCCGGGTCGTACAGCGGGTGCGATTCGCCCTCGGTGAGGTTCGCCAGCAGGGTTTCAGCGAGCTCGGTGGCGCCGGCGCCGCCTTCGGCCCACACGTTGGCGTCGGCAAGCGCAATGCCCTTGGACTCTGCCCAGTTACGCAAGAAGTCGAGCTCGGCTTCGGTGTCGGTGACAAACCGGTTGAGCGCAACCACCGGGGTGACGCCGAACTTGCGCACGTTTTCCACGTGGCGCTCCAGGTTCACGATGCCCTCTGCCAGCGCATCGACGTTTTCAGCCTTAAGGTCTTCCTTCGCAATGCCAGCGTGGTGCTTGATCGAGCGGATCGTAGCGACGATCACCGCACCTGCGACATCCAGATCACCGTAGCGTGCCTTGATGTCGAAGAACTTCTCCGCACCGAGGTCAGAGCCGAAGCCAGCCTCGGTGAGCACAATGTCGGCGTAGTCGAGTGCCGTGCGGGTTGCGATGAGCGTGTTGCAGCCGTGTGCGATGTTGGCAAACGGACCACCGTGGATAAAGGCGGGGGTACCGCCGAGCGTCTGCACCAGGTTCGGGTTCACGGCGTCCTTAAGCAACGCGGCCATCGCGCCCTGTGCGCCGATCTCACCGGCGGTGACCGGCTTGCCGTCGTACGTCAGACCGATGGTGATCGCAGCGAGGCGACGCTTCAGGTCCTCCAGGTCCGTGGCCAGGCCAAGGATCGCCATAATCTCGGACGCAGCCGTGATGGTGAAGCCGGTTTCTGCCGGAACACCCGAGGTCGGGCCGCCGAGGCCGGTAATGACGTTGCGCAGCACGCGGTCGTTCACGTCCACGCAACGCTGCCAGGTCACGCGACGCGGGTCGATGTTGAGCTCATTGCCCTGATGGATGTGGTTGTCGATCAGCGCAGCCAGGGTGTTGTTGGCGCTGGTGATGGCGTGGAAGTCGCCGGTGAAGTGCAGGTTGATCTGCTCCATCGGAACGACCTGGGAGTAGCCGCCACCTGCTGCACCACCCTTGACGCCCATGACCGGGCCGAGCGAAGGCTCGCGAAGCGCCACCATCGCCTTGTGTCCAAGCTTCGCCAGTGCATCGGTCAGACCGATCAGCATGGTGGACTTGCCCTCACCAGCCGGGGTTGGGGACACACCGGTCACCAGAACGAGCTTGCCCGGCTTGTCCTTCGGGGTCTTGTTGATGTCCACCTTGGCCATGTACTTGCCGTACGGGATGAGCGCATCCTCATCCACGCCGGCGCGAGCGGCAATGTCGGTGATGGGTTCGAGTTCGTGTGCTTGAGCGATTTCGACGTCAGTCAACGGTTGTGCAGTCATGCATCTCACACTACCGCCGCACCGATGAGGTATCCCAGGATTACGCTGACTAAAATGCAGACCACTCCGGGGACGAGGAATGGGTGGTCAAACACGTACTTGCCAATGCGGGTCGAGCCGGTGTCATCCATCTCCACCGCCGCGAGCAGGGTTGGGTACGTGGGCAGGACGAATAGTGCAGAAACCGCCGGGAATGCTGCAAGTGCCGTGAGTGGGCTGACCCCAATCGCCAGCGCGGCGGGGATGAGCGCTTTCGCCGTCGCGGCCTGTGAATACAACAGTGATGCGGCGACGAAGAGCACGACCGCAAGCAGCCAAGGTTTTGAGGTCAGGACGTTTCCGGCGATGTTTTGGATGTCGTCGATGTAGTAGTTGATATACGTCGTACCCAGCCACGCCACGCCGAGAACGCACACGCATGCGGACATGCCGGATCGAAAGACTTGGGTGTTCAGAATCTCCGCGGCAGCCGTGCGGGTACTCATGACGATGACAACCGCGGCACCGAGCATGATGGCCATGATTGCCTCGTTCCGTGGCACTGTTGGCTCCGCAATCAGACCGATCTGATCCGAAATCAACGTTGCGTAGACCATCACGATGATGATCGCTGCCAGAAAGATAGCGACCGAGCGCTTCGCTCCTGGTGCGGCAACGTAATCGTCATGAGCTTGGTGCGTTGCGACGAGCCCAGCGGCCTTGCGTTTGCGGTACACGGGGTCGTCGTCAAGCTCACTGCCCATGTGATTGGCAACCCACGCCGTCGGGAAAATTGCCAGGAACGTCGCAGGAAGCATCACCGCAAGAATCTGGAGATACCCCACCCCAAGTGGTTCCAGCGCTGACGCCATGAACACAACTGCTGCAGAGATTGGTGAAGCGACGATCGCCATCTGCGAAGCGATCACGGCCGCTGACAGCGGGCGCGAAGGACGAACGTTTCCTTCCTTAGCTACCTCTGTAATAACCGGCATCGTGGAAAATGCCGTATGCCCCGTTCCCGCGAAGACTGTCATCAACCACGTCACCACCGGGGCGTACACAGTGATGCGCTTAGGGTTCCTGCGTAAGAGTCGCTCCGCAAGATCCACGAGATACTGCATGCCACCGGCGAGCTGCATTGCAGAGATGGCTGCGATAACGCACATGATGATGCCGATGACATCAAACGGAATTGCATCTGCGGTGACCGGCATACCGGTTGCGCCGAGAAGCAGCACCCCCAATCCCCCGGCGAAACCGATCGCGATCGAGCCAATGCGTGCACCCAACACGATTGCCCCAAAAAGAATGAGGGTGTGCAAGGCAACCAACATGGTGTGCGCTCCTTCATTACGGGCTAGTAAGAACTTCCGCCATTATCCCGTATTGATCACACCAAAAGGAAACGGGGCAGGTGTGAGATTGGCTACCACCCTGCCCCGGTTCACCGCTGACGCGGAAGGAAATGCGGTTTTAAAACCTAATTAGCGTCGTCCTCATCAACGTAGAGCTTGCCGCGGAATTCCGGGTGCATGAGGTTTTCCTTGCTCAGCAACCGCTTCAAATCCTCTTCCTCAATAAGGCCCTTCTCCAGCACTAGGTCATAGACGCTCTTACCGGTGGAAGCAGCCTCACGGCCAATGATGTCGCCGTTATGGTGACCAATCACCGGGTTGAGATAGGTGACGATGCCGATCGAGTTAGTCACGTAAGCCTCGCACACGTCCTTGTTCGCAGTGATGCCCACAACGCACTTCTCGCGCAGCGTACGTGCCGCATTGGCCAGCAGACGGATCGACTCAAACAAGGACTGAGCAATGACCGGCTCCATGACGTTGAGCTGGAGCTGACCTGCCTCAGCAGCCATGGAGACCGTCACGTCGTTGCCGAAGACCTTGAAGCAGACCTGGTTAACAACCTCCGGGATAACCGGGTTGACCTTGGCCGGCATGATCGAGGAACCAGCCTGGCGCTCCGGAAGGTTGATCTCGTTCAGACCAGCGCGAGGACCGGACGACAGCAGACGCAGGTCGTTACACATCTTGGAGAGCTTCATTGCCGCACGCTTGATAGCGCCGTGCATCATGACGTAGTCGCCGGTATCCGAAGTGGCTTCGATCAGATCCGGAGAGGCCTGGATGTCCAGGCCGGTGACCTCGCGAAGTGCCGTGACAACCTGATCTTTGTAGCCGTTCGGAGTGTTAATTCCCGTACCGATTGCGGTTGCGCCAAGGTTGACTTCCAGCAGGGACGTCGCAGCGTTGCTGATGGTGCGCTGCTCTTCATTGAGGTTTGCGCCAAACGCAGTGAATTCCTGACCCAGCGTCATCGGAACCGCGTCCTGCAACTGAGTACGACCCATTTTGATGATGTCGGAAAACTCGTCGCCTTTCGCGCGCAGTGCCTTCTGCAGCTCGTCGAGCTCCTCAAGCAAGCCCTGCACCGCGTAGTACACACCGAGACGCAGACCAGTCGGGTACGCATCGTTGGTGGACTGGGACATATTCACATCATCGTTCGGATTGATGATGCCGTAGGAGCCCTTCTCAGCACCAACGTATTCCAGTGCGAGGTTAGCCACCACCTCGTTCGTGTTCATGTTTGCCGAGGTACCCGCGCCACCCTGGAATAGGTCGATCGGGAACTGATCCATGCAGCGTCCCTCATCCAGAATCTGGTCGCAGGCCCACGCAATTGCTTCGGCTTTCTCGCGCGGCAACACATGCAGGCGACGGTTCGCAATAGCGGTAGCTTTCTTGACTTGGGCCATGCCACGGATGAACTCCGGCAAATCGTTCAGGGTGCTGGCCGACAACTTGAAGTTGTCTACTGCTCGCTGCGTATGCACTCCGTAGTACACATCAGCGGGGACTTCAGCCTTGCCAAGCAGGTCTTCTTCAATACGAGTGCTCATGGCACACCACTATACGTAGCAAAGCGAAGCCTCTCGACGATTGTGCGCGTGACACCTACGCGCTGCAGGCTGCAGCAAACCAGCGGTAAACGTCGTCGGCACTGGCCCCCACAAACAGGTGGGGATCAAACCGATACACACCGGCAGGTACATGATCCGCGAGCCCCAACACTGCACATCCCGCTGCAGCCGCAGCTGACATGCCACTGAACGAGTCCTCGACCACGAGACAGTCTTGCGGAGCGGCGCCGACGCGCCGGGCTGCTTCGAGGTACATGTCGGGGGCAGGTTTCGGGTGGATCACTTCGTCGCCAGTAATGGTGCCGGTGAAGAACGCACGCCCAATCGCATCAATGCACGGATCTGCCAGGACGCGTTCAGTATTCGTCGTCACGAACATGGGCATGTGGTCTTCCTTCAGCGACTGCAGCACTTCAAGAATCCCTGGGTTGCATTCGATACCTGCAGAAAACAGTTCAGCCATCCGACCGAACATCCAGTCTTTATAACGCTGTTCGTCGCCGTCAGTCAGTGTGTGCTCCGCCCACTGCGCCACAATGCGAAGCGTGTTCGGGAAACTCCCGCCAATGGTGCGCTCGCGAACCTCTGGGGTCAGTGGCCGACCAAGCAACTCCCCTAACTCGTAGGTCGCCTGTCCCCAGAGCGGCTCTGTGTCTATCAGCGTGCCGTCCATATCCCAGAAGACGGCCGCCGGACGCTGCCTACTCAAATTCCGGCAGCGCTTCTAGCGCCTCATCGGTCGCGCCCGCCGCGGTGCACACCCGAATCACGAGCGTCTCAATATCTGCCTTTTCTTCTGGCTCAAGCACCGCGTCCGCATGACGGACATTGAATGCCTCCAAGCGCTCGTAGAACGGTCCAACTAGCCCCACCAGTTGCTGGTCCTCTGGCTGGGAACCGAGTGCGTCGACCTCGTCGAGGTACTGCTCAAGCATTTTCCGCAACTCAGGCAACACGGACGGGTCGAATGGCTCGTCCCACAACTCCTTGTCTTCCTCAGAAAGGTAGGAGCCTGAGGCGAACATCGTCAGGTCATCGATAAACTCGTCGACCTCAGGCTGGAACTGGGCACGAATCGTGTGTGCTGCTGCGCTCATGACCACCATTGTGCTGGATGAGGCCTAGAGATGCACACCGAGTAGCCCCTCAAGTGCTGTCGCAATCACACCGTCGCAGTCGCCCCGTGCTTCATCGACCACACGAAGAGCTGTGGGCGTGTCAAGGTCGTCTGCCAGCGCAGCGCGCAACTTATCGACGACACCGAGCGCCTCGTCTTCAGACACCTCGTTCGCCAGAGCCTCACGCCACCGGTCGAGTCGCTCCTCAGCAGTGTGAAGAATCGCGTCGGAGAAATCACGGTCTTCCCGGTAGTGCTGGGAAAACACCGCCAGCCGGATCGCGGAAGCCTCGTGGCCTTGCTCGGTGAGCTTGTGAACAAAGACGAGGTTACCTAGTGACTTCGACATCTTCACACCATCAAGTGCGATCATGCCCGCGTGCACATAGTGGCCGGCCATCCGGTCCACGTGCAGCGCGGCCTCTGCGTGCGCGGCTGAGAACTCGTGGTGCGGAAACGCCAGGTCCGAACCGCCACCTTGGATCGCGAAACTTGCCCCTAAGCGGTTCGTCGCAATCGCGGAGCACTCCACGTGCCATCCCGGACGACCTGGGCCGAACGGCGAGTCCCAGGCTGGCTCGCCCTCACGGTGACCACGCCAGATCAGCGCGTCAAGCTTGTCGCGCTTGCCTTCACGCTCCGGGTCACCACCGCGTTCAGCGAAGTACTCCTCCATCGTTGCTCGGTCGAGGTTCGACTCGTAGCCAAACTGCTCGGTTGCATCGATCGAGGCATACACATCGCCCTGGTCGAGTGTGTAGGCCACGCCTTCGTCGAGAAGCTTCTGCACCATCTCGATGACCTCATCGACAGACTCCATCGCGCCGATGTAATCGCGCGGCGGGATGACGGAGAGAATCTCCATGTCACTGCGGAACAGATCGATCTGGTTTGAGCCGAGTTCGCGCCAATCCACACCGTCACGCTCGGCTCGCTCGAACAGAGGGTCATCAACATCGGTGATGTTCTGTACATAGTGCACCTTGTGACCGTTAGCGATCAGCTGACGCTGCACAAGGTCGAATGTGAGATAGGTGGCAGCGTGTCCCAGGTGGGTCGAGTCGTATGGAGTGATACCGCAGACATACAACCCCACTTCGCCCTTCGCATCCGGCGTGGTATCCACAGGTTTCACCTGCTGATCAGCGGTGTCGTAGAGCTTCAGCGGCACCGAAGTGCCGGCAACGTTAGGAACAATTGGGTTCGGCCAAGCTTGCATGCGCCCAACCCTACACAGGCTGCATGACACCAGTGCCAAGCAGAATCATCACAATGACACCGAGTGGGATGCGGTAGGCAGCGAACCAGGCAAACGAGTGGTTAGAAACGAACTTCAGCAACCACGCAATGGAGATGTAACCGACGATAAAGCCAATTCCGGAGCCGACAAGCAGCTGCATTCCGGAAGCCGCCTGGCCCGCTTGCGGGTCGAACGCATCGGGCAAGGAGAACAGACCAGACGCGAGTACCGCAGGGATAGCCAGAAGGAAGCTAAACCGGGTAGCCACCTCGCGGTCGAGGTTGAGGAACAAACCACCCGAGATCGTTCCGCCGGAGCGCGACACACCAGGAATCAGCGCTAGGCACTGCCACAGGCCCATGAGAACGGCGTCCTTCATAGTCAGCTCCTCAAACCCACGGGACTTCTTGCCGCGGCGTTCCGCAAGAATGAACACCAGAGAGAACAAAATGAGCACGGTCGCGGTGATCCACAAGTTGCGGAAGTTTTCGCGAATCAGATCCTTCAGCAACACACCTGCCAACCCGACTGGGATCGTGCCGGCGATGACCATCCAGCCCATGCGGTAATCAAACCCTCGCTTGGCCTTGTCGAACAGTCCAGCGAACCACGCGGTGAGAATCCGCCAAATGTCCTTGGCAAAGTACACAAGTACGGCAAGCTCGGTACCGAGCTGGATCACAGCGGTAAAACTTGCGCCAGCGTCCTCCCCCCAAAACAACTCTGAGACGATACGGAGGTGACCTGACGAGGACACCGGGAGAAACTCCGTCAAGCCCTGCACGATGGAGAGGACGATCACCTGTAGCCACGACATCATGGCTGCACACCCTACTCCGCACCGCGCTTGATCACTGAACGCAGCAGGCTGATTGCTAGGCTTACGTGCGTGATTGTTCGACGTACTGCTTCCCGTTTTACTGCCGCACTCTGCCTTAGCGCGGCGTTACCGCTCGCGCTGGCAGCATGCAGCGCCACCCCGAACGCAAAAATCGAGGAGGCGGGTGGCGACGCCGCAGCCAACATGGGCAGCGCCGAACCCGCCCAGTCCCCTGCGAGCGAGAACCCGGCTGGGCGTGTAGTGCAGTTTGAGGCTGTGCGCGACCTCGACACGACAAACGGTGTTGTCGGGGTGCGCACAGAAAACGCTCTACTGATTGGGTCGATCGACGACATTGCCAACGGCAAGGCTGAAGAGCATCCACTCGACGCGTCGTGCGGGGATGTATCTGCCAGCGATGGGTCGTTCGCAGTGGCGTGTGATGGGGCTGTCAACGTCTTCGGCCAAGCCGCGCAAACTATTAGCACCGACCTTACGGTGACTTCGGCGACTGTTGTTTCCAGCGGTGAAGTGCTCGCTGCAAGCGATACGGAGCGCAAAGTGTGGGTGTTTAAGGACGGGGAACTGTCGGACACGATCGATGTTGCCCGCGAGACCGACCAGCTGCAGGCGGTTGCCCTTGACGGCCAAGATGACGCGGTAGTTCGCATCAGCAGCTTCGACACCACCATCCAGGATATCGACTGGCAGGGCTCCCGCCAGGGTGGCACGCTGCGCGTTGGCCTTGGCGTGGGCAAGGTTGCCGCAGGCGAGCACGGGCTTGTGCTCGCCGCCGATTCGACTGGCAACCAGATCCACGTCTACACCACCGACGACATCATTCGTCTCCAGCAGAGCGCACCTGTGCCGGAAGGCCCGTGGGACGTCGCGTGGGATTCGTCGCAACGCCTTGCATGGGTAAGTTCCTTGGCTGAAAACACCGCAACCGGATACGACATCTCCCAGGGTGTGCCGATCGAAAAGAAGAGTTTCGCCACTGTCGCGAACGCTCAGAGCATCATTTCGCTTGATGACGGCACCGTCGTCCTCGCATCCGCCACCGGCGATGGCATCCAAATCGTCGCACCCGACGAGCAGATTAACTAGGAGACCAACATGAGTCTTTACGACCGCGCCCTGCAACTGATGTTCCGCATCCCGCCGGAGCGCATCCACGGCATCATCAGCGGTGGCCTGCGTGTGCTGGATGCCGCGAGTCCCATCAACCGCGCACTCGAGAAGGTTGTACGCGTCCACGACCCCGTGCTGCGCCAGACAGTGTTCGGCGTTGACTTCCCTGCCCCGCTCGGACTTGCGGCTGGGTTTGATAAAAACGCTGAAGCTATCGACGCCTGGGGCGCCGTTGGCTTCGGCTACGCAGAGATGGGCACGGTGACCCCGAAGCCGCAGCCGGGTAATCCCGCCCCACGCCTGTTCCGCCTTCCCGCGGACAAGGCAATTTTGAACCGTATGGGGTTCAACAACAAGGGTGCACTCGTTGTCGCAGATAACCTGCGCAGCAGGAAGTCCGACGACATCGTCGGGATTAACATCGGCAAGAACAAGACCGCCGAGGACGCTGTAGCCGACTACCGCGCAACCGCTACCGCCCTTGGCCCGCTGGCCGACTATCTCGTGGTCAACGTGTCCTCCCCGAACACGCCGGGTCTTCGCGACCTGCAGGCGGTGGAGGAGCTTCGCCCCATCCTTTCCGTGGTGAAAGAGTCGACCACCACCCCGGTGCTGGTCAAGATCGCGCCAGATCTTTCGGACGAGGACATCGACGCTGTTGCAGACCTCGCTGTCGAACTTGGACTCGACGGCATCGTGGCGACCAACACCACGATCTCCCGCGACGGGCTGCACACCAATGCAGACGAGGTTGCAGCCATGGGTGCGGGTGGCATCTCTGGTGCACCCGTTGCGGCACGCTCACTCGAGGTGCTCAAGCGCCTCTACGACCGCATCGGCGGCCAATTGGCGATCATCAGTGTTGGCGGTATCTCCACACCCCAACAGGCGTGGGAACGCATCACTTCAGGTGCCAATCTGTTGCAGGGCTACACGCCATTCATCTACGGCGGCCCGGGTTGGATCCGGGATATCCACCGGGGCATTGCTGCACAGATTAAGGCCCACGGTCTGAACTCTATTGAGCAGGCCGTGGGCAGTGGGCTTGAGTGGAAAGCGCTCTAGGCCTTCGGTTGCACGCTGCGCCGTAGAATCACGGCGCAGAAGCCCGCGGCGATAGCCCAAGCGACAAGCCACACCGGCGTCGTCGTGAATAATGCGGTGTTCGGCAAAATTACCCCAAGGCCGATCAAGACGATCGCGATGAAAAGGGCGATAACCTGCGTGCGCGAGCCTTGCTGCTCTTTGTTCGTGGTCGCAAACGCACCGACGAGAGCGACAGCCACAAGCACCGTGAGCACCTGAGGGGTGATCACAAACCCCTCATCACCACGGGTAAATCCGACGACTGCATAGAGGACGAGTGCGGCGGCAAGACCTAAAAAGGCGCCGCCGACGCGAAGCTGCACAGGTACCATTCGCCGAATACTACTGGTTCTCGTACCAACCCCAGATGATTGCCCGGCCCAACGAGTGGAAGTTCAGGTTGAACCCGAGCTGCGTTGGGTTCGCGATCTGATCTGCCGGCAATTCCGTGTCCACCGCGTGGACTACGAACAGGTAGCGGTGCGGCCCGTGGCCTGCCGGCGGGTTTGCGCCGTAGAACCCTTTAACTCCGGAATCACCGGTGAGCACAACCGCGCCGACGCCCAGGTCCTCCTTGGCGCCTGCGCCAGCAGGCAGCTCGGTGATATCTGCCGGGATGTTGAACGCGGACCAGTGCCAAAAACCTGACGCGGTTGGTGCGTCCGGGTCGAAGCACGTCACTGCGTAAGTCTTCGTCCCCTCAGGCGCACCTTCCCACGCAAGCTGCGGGCTGGTGGCGTTATCGCCGGCAAGTGTGTCGTTGAGACGCTCGCCGTCAACAATGTCATCCGAGGTCACCGTGAACGAAGGCACGTCCGCCAGGGGCGCATACGGGTCGGGGCCGGGGAAACGGTCTGAAACATAGGAAGCAGTCATAGACCCATTCCTACCTGAAAACAAGTGACCCTCGCCACTCCACGCCTCAAAGAGTTGTGCATATCTCCCACCGCCAGCAAGCAGCTCGGCATGGGTGCCGTCTTCGATAATGCGTCCTGCCTCCATCACCAGGATGCGATCAGCGGTTGCAGCTTGATCGAGGCGATGCGCGACAACCAACGCCGTCGTGCCTTCAGTAATCCTTGCAGCAGCATCTTCGAGCGTGTTTGTGGCATCACTGCCCGCCTCTGCTGTCGCTTCGTCCAGGATGAGGATCTTCGGACCTGCCAACGCCACACGCGCGAGCGCGACCTGTTGCTTCACCTCGGGTGGGAGGTCATCTGCGCCTGCTCCCACAGCGGTGTCGAGCCCATTGGGGAAGAGTCGGGCAAACTGCGTGCTGTTCGGATCCAACCCGACACTGGCGAGCGCCTTGAGCAAAACAGTGTCGTCACTTCCCGGAGCAGCCATAGACAGGTCTTCGCGCAGCGTGCCCGCGAAGATATGCACGTCCTGGGTGAGCAGGGTGACGTTCTTCGCAGTCCAGACGTCGCTGACTTGGGAGGTATCTACCCCACCAACTCGGATGCTCCCCGAAGTCGGCTCCACTAAGCCTGCGATAAGCGCTGCCAGCGTGGATTTGCCCGCGCCAGACGTGCCGACGAGCGCCGTCATCGTGCCCGCTGCGAGCGTCACCGAGAGGTCCTCAAGAACGTTAGCTCCGCCGGGGTAGGCAAAGGACACGTGGTTGATCTCAACGTCTTCAGGCACATCGAGGTCATCAGGTACCACGGTGGCCGCTCGGCCGTCCGCCAGTTTGGCCAAACTCACCGCGCGCCCAACAGACGTGGCGGCGCTTTGGAGCTCTCCGATGAAAAACAGCGCATTAAACACGACGACCTCAGCACGGATCACCATGAACACAGCAGCGCTGGCCTCCCCAGGTGTCACAGCGCCTGTAGACACCAACCAGGCACCCACACCAAGAGTGAGCAGCACCCATGCTGCGAAGGCGAACTGTCCGATGCCCATGAGACGAATGAACCAGGGCACACGATCCATCGTCGCCTCCACCGCACCCCAGGAGGTGCGACGCATGCGCCCAAGCGCCCAACGTTCTAGTCCGAACGCGCGAAGCGTCGGCAGGCCACGCACCGTATCAAGCAGCACTGCGTTTCTACGAGCCTCCGCCACACTCACTGCGTTCGACGCAGCAGGGATTGCACGCACAACGGCTCGCGCGAACGGGTACGTGCAGATACCGACTATGACGAGGATGAGGGCAAAGCGGACGTCGATAAGCAAAAGCCCGAGAAAGGTAATCGGAAACACGAAGGCTGTGGTGAGGACCCTGGATCCGATCGCGGTGATCGTTTGCACCACATCATCGATGTCCTTCGTCATGCGCGTAATCACGTTGCCGGTGCCCAACTCCATCACCCGCGGCACAGGCGCGCGCAAGATAGCGTCGAGGCAACGACGGCGCAGATCGATCGACGCACGGGCGACCTTCTGGCCCACCACATAGTTGCCCAGACCACGGAGGGACAGCTCGATCAGCATGCAAAACATTGCCAATGCGATGGCCCAAATAAAAGCACTGCTGCCAGAGCCGAGCCCGGGTATCGAGCCACCGATCAACGGGTCAACGCTGCGCCCAAACAGGTTCGACTGTGTCGTGTTCACAGCAACGATCACAGCCTGGATACTCAACAGCATTACCCACCACCGACGATCCAGTGCGTTCGGCAGTTCCGCAAGGTACGCGAAGGTCTCCTTCACCCCAGCGGGGGCAACGGCATCGACGCGCTCGTATTCACGCTTCATTTACTGCACCTCCAATGCGTTACCTGCAGAGCGCCACGCGGCATTTCCAGTGATCACTATGGTTGTTTTGTCCGCGCGTAGCGTCTTAACCGCCGCAACGACGTCAGCTTGGGTGACAGAGTCCAGCCCTGTTGTTGGATCGTCCAAAATGAGCACGTTCGGATCCGCTGCGAGTGCGCGTGCAAGTGCCACACGTTGCCGCTGCCCGCCCGACAAATTCAGCCCCGCCTCCCCCAGCGGCGCATCAGGCAATTCACCGTTCTCTCGGACACCTCCGAGGCGACGCAGAATGTCCTGACAATGCGCCGCAGCGAGCGCCTGCTTGACGACGACTGCCGGCAAATCACCGCGCGGATTCACGTTATCCGCGATCGTGCCCTCAAATACGTTGACGGTGTGCGGTGGGAACAGCACCCCCTCACGCTCCGCCCATGCCTCAACGACCGCAAACGATCGCTCATCCGGAGCGAGGATCCACAGCCCTGGACCGGGGATCGCGTTGGAGGTTGGCTGCGGCTCAGACACCTTTTCGGCTGCATGGTGCAACTCCACGATGCGCTTGCCACTGGCAACCGCCCTGCCCCACCCACTAGCTAGGTCACCGAAGGCAAATCCCGCCATATTCAGCGCAGGCGGCACTAGCAGCGCAACCGATGTCATCTGCCCAGGCGTGATCTCTCCGCGAAGCGTCAACCAGGCAGCAAGTGCCACGATCGCCAGATTGCACAGCCAAGCCACCACAAGACGAACAAAGCCCAGCCCGACTTCAACCTTCAGGTGCTTCAAGATCAATGTCCTGGCGTTGGCCGTCTCAACTGCAAAACGTTGTGCAACAGATGCACCCGCGCCAAGGCCCTTCACAGCACGAATGCCTTGAGAGACATCCGTGGCCAAGCCCGCGACATCCGCTTCCGCAGCGCGACGCTTCAACGAGATCCGTGTCACTGGTCCTGCGGTCCACGCCGCAAAAAGCCCAATGATCATCGCGCTAACCGGAATGGCAAGTGCCACCCACGGGGACACAGACCACATCGCCACCACTGCACCCGCGGCATAACCGATCGCCATAAGCGGAAACGACAGCAGTTCGCGGTACCGTCCGACCGTGCTTGCGTCTGCATCGATCGTGTTAAGCACCGTACCCGGGCTCATCGCGCCTGCACCATCGCGCAGCACTCCGGAGGATAAGTGCAACCGGGCGTTGTGGGTAACCCGGCCAACCGACGCTGCCGCAAGGCCGTCGCCGGTTGCCTCACCGATGAACGACAAAACAAAAATGCCCACCAGTACCGCAAACAGCCACCACGCGTTAAACGTTTCTTCGCCAAGGAGACCGTCCACGATCATGCCGACCACCACCGGCACGAACGCTGCGATACCGGAGCCAAAGAGGTAGCTCAGAATATGCAGCGCGAGCACACCCGGGTACGCGGAAACCATGTCCCGAACGACCCGGTTACCTTCCTCCCATCGCGCCGGGTGGAGCCGGGCGGGGTCATGAGCAGGCGGAACTTGTGGGACGAACCAGCGGTACGTCAGCATTCTGCGCGGTGGAGCTATCACCCCGCAAAATTTAGCAGAATCTGCGCGTTATGCTGGCGATTTGGTACCTGCAAGAACCGACCCTATAGTAGTGCAGGTGCCCAGCCGAGAGGCTGAACAAACACCCTAGCCCGGGTGGCGGAATGGCAGACGCGCTAGCTTGAGGTGCTAGTGTCCTATTAACGGACGTGGGGGTTCAAGTCCCCCTCCGGGCACAGATAAGTCCCGCTCAGCAGTCAATAGAACTGCGGAGCGGGACATTTATATTTACAGACATGGTCGAGGAGTGCGTATGCCCAAGATATCGGGTTCCGCCCGCAACAAGCTCGTACTCGCAGCGCTTATCGTCGTGTTCATAGCGGGCTGGGTGTTTCTCGACGTCCCACCGCTCTCCACACTTCGCACCTGGGCTGACACACTCGGCCCCTGGTTCCCAGTAGCGTTCTGGCTGCTCTATATCTTGATTACCCAATTCCCTATCCCGCGCACCGTGATGACCGTCTCTGCCGGCATTCTTTTCGGTTCGGTACAAGGGATCCTGATCGCGATTACCGCGACGACAGTCAGCGCAGTTATCTCACTGTTGATCGTGCGCACTCTGCTGCGGGATTGGGTAGAACCGCGGCTGACACATCCTGCTGTTGAGCAGATCAACCGGCGCCTCGAAGAACGCGGCTGGCTCGCGATTTTCAGCCTGCGCCTCATTGCAGCCGTTCCATTTTCCGTCCTCAACTACGCAGCAGCGCTCACGCGCGTTCCGGTGTTGCCGTTTGCCATCGCAACGTTTGCGGGTTCACTTCCAGGAACCGTGTTGGTCACTATCTTTGGCGACACCCTCACGGGTGAGGCAAACCCTGTGGTGATCGCAGTGATGGCTGTATTGGCAGTGATTGGCCTTAGCGGGTTGATTCTCGACGCACGACTTCCGGCGCGTAAGTAAAGGCTCACGGGTAGACCCGCGTAGTATTGGCAGGCATGATTGCCGTGCATGCGAAATACAGGGGCCGCGAAAAAGGGCGTGCTACCGTCGTCGAGCGTTCCGCGGAGGCGCTTGGCACTCTCCCAGGCATCAGCCCGTTTGAAGTGCTCGGTGTTGAAGATATCCGCACCCTGGTGGATGACGCTGAGGCTTCGTTAAACCTGATCATGGCGCTGCTCTCCGACGGCAACTGGGCCATCGGCCTAGGGGTCGCTGCAAGCAACAGCGATGCCTTGAAAGCTGCCTCAAAGGCGGTTGGGGTGAAAGCGGGCCAGGTGCGTGTGGTCGTCGACAAGCAAGGCGCAACTACTGAGGCTGCGGATATCGCTGCCGCATTCGCACTGCTGGCCCACGTGCTGCACAAGCGGACATTCGAGGGACGAGAAGCGACCTCGCTCGTGCGCCGCGGGCTGAATCAGAATGAAGCAGCAGCCGAGCTCGGCATATCCAAGCAGGCAATCAGCCAGAGGCTCCAGGCAGCGGGATGGCCAGCCGAACAAGCCGGCTGGCAACTGGCCCTCAACCTGATTACTCGGGCTGCTGATCTGGCTGATTAAGCGGGTTCGACACCTGGTCATTGAACCCGAAATCGGTCGGCTTGTTCGCAGGGGCACTGATCTCTCGCAACCCCGAGTCGCTGGAAGCGGTGTCAGCGGTAGGTTGGGTCGGATCCGGATCGTCCACGTGCTTGTTCGCCACCGCGCGGGCCTCTGCAAGCGCCTTGGCTAGCTCCGGGTCGGTCGAGGTGTCGAACCAACGCTCCGGATTGCCCTCATCGGCCATCTCAAGATCGCGCTCGTCAACCTGCGCCGCCTCGTAGCGGAACACTCCGTCGTCGTCCTTGTTGGCAAACGCCTTGGCAAACTGCTGCAACGAATCGCCGAACTGGGACGGAATCATCCACATCGTGGCCGCCTCGTTGTTGGCAATCTTCGGCAACTGGTCCAGGTACTGGTATGCCAGGAGTTCCGGCGTCACTCCAGAGGACTTAATCGCGGCGTTCACCTTTTGGATCGCACGCGCCTCACCCTGCGCAGCGAGGTACTTCGCGGCACGCTCACCTTCGGCGCGCAGCATCATTGCTTGACGCTCAGCCTCAGCGGCGAGAATCGCTGCGTGCTTCTCACCCTCGGCAGAAAGAATGCGAGCCTGCTTTTCACCCTCAGCGGTTTTGATGTCGGACTCGCGCTTACCTTCAGCGGTGAGGATCATCGCGCGCTTTTCGCGGTCCGCCTTCATCTGCATCTCCATGGACTGCTGAATCGACGGTGGCGGATCAATCGCCTTGAGCTCCACGCGGCTAATGCGCAGGCCCCACTTTGCGGTCGCAGCATCTAGCTCACCGCGCAGGCGGCGGTTAATGGTTTCGCGAGAGGTCAGCGTCTCCTCAAGCGTCATGCCACCAACGACGTCACGCAGCGTTGCCGTCGAAATCTGCTCCACACCGACGAGGTAGTTGTCCACGCCGTAGATGGCCTTCGCAGGCTCGTTGATCTGGAACGTCACCACCGTGTCAATCGCCACGGTCAGGTTGTCCTGGGTAATTACTGCCTGGGGCGGGAACGACACCACGCGCTCACGCGTGTCTACGCGCGCACGGATGCGGTCGATATACGGCACCAGGAACGTCAACCCACCGGACGCAGTGCGCGTGTAGCGTCCCAGACGCTCAATAACCGCAGCTTCTCCCTGCGGAATCAGTTTGATCGACGCTGTAAGCAGCGCGATAAACAGAATAAGTATGACGGCGAAGGTAACTAACCCACCCATTTAGGACTCCTTCCAAACGACGGCTACGGGTCCGTCGATATCGTAAACGGTCACGTGGGAACCTGCAGGAATAGTTTTTGCCGGATCCAGGGCGCGTGCCGACCACAGGCTGCCGTCGAAACGCACTTGCCCACCCCCGGGGCCGATGTCCTCGACAACCTCTGCACGACTTCCGACGAGCGCGCGTGGCGTCTCATCGAGCACCAGCGGCTTATCCATCCGCTTGCGCAGACGTGGCCTTAGGAAGAACCAGAACAGCAACGAGGAAGCGATAAACACCGCGACTTCAGCTGCAAGTGGAACGTCGAATAAGGCGACCCCCGATGTTGTCAACGCACCCGCAGCGAGCATGAGCAGCGTCAATTCGCCCACGCCAAGCTCGAGTAGCGCGAAACCTGCCGCGACAATAAACCAAATCAATGCTCCCACGGCGCAAATCTTACATGTGTGTGAGATCTTCCTTCGTGAGCTCGGGATTAGTGACGAAGTCCACCAGTCTCTCAACTGCACCGATAAGTGTTGAATCCAAGTCGCGGAAAGTGCGCACGGACGATGAAACGCGGCGCCAGCCTTCCTTTGGATCAGACCAACCCAAGCGACGGCACACGCCCGTCTTCCAGTCTTCGCCGTACGGAACCTCCGGCCAGGCGGCGATGCCGACGCTCTTCGGTTTCACCGCAGCCCAGATATCGATGTAGGGGTGCCCCGTCACCAACACATGAGGTCCTACATTTTCGACGAGCCGAGCCTCCTTAGTCCCCCTAATGAGGTGATCGGCGAGCACACCGACGCGACGGTCCGGTCCAGGTTGGAACTCGTCGAGACGCATCTGCAGGTTGTCTAGCCCTTCCAGATACTCGACGACAACCCCCTCAACATGCAGGTCGTGCCCCCACACCTGCTCAACGATCGCAGCATCGTGGATGCCCTCCACCCAGATGCGTGACGGCATTGCAACCTTCGCCTGCACGTTAGCAACCTTGCGTGAGCCCGAGTTGGAGCGCTTTGGTTCGTCGTTACGCGGTGCAACATATCGGGTGAGGGTGACACGCTGCCCTTCGACCATGAATGCCCCCGGCAGCATTTTGAACAGCCGCTGGGTTCCATAGCGGTCCTCCAGGCGGACGAAGTCGCCGTCGTAGGTTCGCTCGAATCCAACCACTGCGCCAACAAAGTCGTTGCCGACGATCTCCACGATGATGCCTGGCTCTGCAGGCATCTCTGGATACGTTGGCCTCCTCTTACGCGCGTGGCCTTGAAAAATATCTCCGCTATACCGGCTATCTCCCATAGTGGCTCCGTATTCTATCCCCCTAGCTAGACTCAACTGGATGCACACGCGCGCTCAGGTCTACTCGCCTCTCCAAAACACTGCAGTGTGGCTTGCCGCATGGCTGTACAACATCGAGTCCACGGACGACACCCTCGACGCGTTAACAGACCTTGGCGGCACCCACACCTATTGCGACGCCCCCATGGTGCAATTGCTTAGCGACGTCCGCGCCGCCGCCGACCTTGAGTCTCCGGATCCAGTTATCCGCTTGATTCTGTGGGGGCCAGGACAGGCACCGCGCCTCCGAGCTGGATCCCCCGCAATGGACGCCCTCTCCCAGGCTGGTGCGTTGGTTGTCCGGGGAGATGGGATCAGCCACATCCTTGTCCCCGACTACTCGGGGGCGGAAGTGCGCTGGCGTTGGTTTGAAGAAACTGAGCGGCTGCCGGAACCGGATTGGCTAACTCCAGGTGAGGCAGATCAACTGCTGTCGCGCGCAACCGATGAAGCCGCCGTTTTGATTGAGGCGGCTGGTGGCACCACGAAGGAATTGCCAAATCCCCGGCTTACCGTCGGCACGCTCGCTGATTTCTACGACACCCCTGGGCTGCCGGCTGGGGTGACTGCGCGAGCGGCAAAGCTTTTTGCCAGGGCTGACCGTGTTGCCGCGACGATCGAGACGGTAACGGAGCGCCTCGACGACCACTCCTTCGACCCCCACCTGTTTGCACTGTGGCGGCACGTCCGCACCGCCCGCATGGCGGGGGTCGCAGACGCAGTGATCGATTACCGGCGCGAATATCTAGCGAATTAGTTTGCGCTACCCGGTCGGCCCGGGTGCTTCAACGGCTCGCAGCAATGCGGCTTGCACGGCGCGCCGTTGACGGTACAACCCTGAACAGTAACGTTAGACAAGGTTTCAGGCTTGTCACCATCGGCGATAGCTTGCGCGATATCGACGACCATGCCAGCGAAATCGGGCTCGAGCCCCACCGTCGCAACGCGATCTAGCGTGATGTTGCGTGCCTCGCAGGCCTGTCGCAGCTCGGTGTCGAGGTCCCAGATCACCTCCATGTGGTCGGTGATGAAGCCGAGTGGCACACAGATCAAGTGCGTAAAGGTGCTGTCTTGATCATGGAGCTCCTCGGTGCGATCTACGATGTCCGGCTCCAACCACGGCGTTGCCGGATTGCCGGAGCGAGACTGCCAGACAACCTCGTACTCTTCGACGCCAGCTTCCGCGGCGACCAGCCGGGCCGCCTCATGCACCTGCCGTGAGTACAGGTTGGCATCCTCCGGGCCACCTGAGACATTATCCGCAGCATTCGGAACACTGTGAGCAGTGAACAGTACTTTTGCACCAGCCGGCGCTGCATCGACGGCGCTACGCAACACGTTCGCCATAAGCCGCACGAACGTCGGGTGGGCGTAGAACTGCCAAAGCTTGGTGTACTCAAGCTGCGGTGTCACTTCGCGGATCCTCTGGATGTCTTCGTCGTACTGTCGGCAGGCCGAGTACCCACCCCATGCCGAGGTCGCGAACACCAGCACGCGCTTATGCCCGTCAGCCTCCAGCTGCTTCGCAGTATCTTCCGCAAAGGGGTGCCAGTTCCGGTTGCCGAAGTACACCGGAAGTTCAATCCCCCGAGCCTCCAACTGCTTTTCGATGTTGCTAATCAGCACTCGGTTCTGTTCATTGATCGGGCTAACACCACCGAAGTGGAAGTAGTGTTCCCCTACCTTGGCGAGCCGCTCACGCGGAATCCCGCGGCCACGGGTGACATTCTCTAGAAAAGGAATAACCTCGTCCTTTCCTTCGGGTCCACCGAAGGAAAGGACGAGGAGTGCGTCGTAGTCGTTGAGAGCCATAGCCTTGAGCCTAGACTGTGGCCCCGAAAAATTAGAGCAGGCGGACCGCGTTCGGCGCCATGCCGGACCAACGGACCGGAGAAATCTGCACGTTCATGCCAGACTGGGGTGCCTCGATCATGGTGCCGTCGCCGAGGTAGATAGCAACGTGCTGGTTGCCGCCCGGACCCCAGAACAGCAAGTCGCCGCGCTGCGCTTCGCTCGCCGGCACATGCGTGCCGCGCTGGTACTGGTAGCCCGTGTAGTGGGGCAATGCAATGCCAGCGCCGGCGAATGCGTAAAGCACGAGGCCGGAACAGTCGAAGCCAGCTTGACCGCCACCTTCCAAGCCCGTGGTTGGACCGTTTGCATCGCCACCGCCCCAGACATACGGCGTGCCGATCATCGACTGAGCGCGTGCGATAACCGTCTCAACCTGAGAGGCGTCGGATACGGCCGCAGAGGCAGCACGAGCCTTCTCAGTAAGATCTGCCGCAGTCTGCACCTGCGGCAATACGTCAGCCACAGTGCCTGAGGTGTTATCGACATTGCCCAAGGCACCAGTGAGCCCTTCTGCGAACGCAGTCACAAGTTGGCCTGCGTCACCGCTATTCACTGCATCAGAGAAGGAGCCGTGGTTCGCAGCAACGCCGCCAACCAGGGCTACGCCGACGGCGATGGCACCAGCCTTCGCGATAGCGTCGTCGTCAAGCTGTGGCAAGCCTGCTGCCGAAGAAAGCGCAGCAACCTGGGACACGTCGTCGGACGTCGTATCTGAAGAAGAAGTCTGGGCGACAACACGCACGGCATCCACGATGGCCTCACGGCTCGGCTCGCCGGCTTCAGGGGAGGTACCAGAGATGCGCTCCCGAACACGGTCCACGACCTCTTCTGGGACCTCATAGGTGGCATCGCCGCGCGAAATGGTCAGGGTTGAAGCGTACGGGCTGGCCACAGGGCCCTCCGTTGTCCCATCGGATGCTTCCTGCTGCTCAGGCGCGCGCTGCTCCTGGAGATCAGATTGCGCTGCTTCAAGCTCGCGTTGCGCGGCGTCGCGCTCAGCCGTGCTTGCCTCGAGCGCTGCGCGGTTGTCGTCGAGAAGCTGACGCGCTTGCGCCTCCGCAGCCTCGGCTTCTTGAGCAGCCGAGTCGGCAAGCTCACGCGTCTGACGCAGCGTCGACTCTTCGTTCGCCGCCTCTGCACGGGCCTGCTCCGCTTCCTGCAGCTTCGCACGCTTTTCTTCAGAACGCTGGCGCAGGAACAGCGAGCGATCCAGCACGTCGCGCTGCGTGTCCTTACCGCTAATCGACGTGAGCACATCGCTTGTCGACGCCCCGCGATACTGGGAACGGCTTAACTCATCAAGCTCGGTGCGCAGCCTTTCGACGCGAGCCTGAGCCTCGTCCAGTCGACGCTTAGCTTCCTCTTCGCCGAGGCGGGCCTGCTGGGCCTTTGCATGAGCGTCGTGCAAATCGACGAGCGACTGGTTAACCGCCTCTTGCAGTTCGCCGAGGTTCAAGTTTCGGGCGTCCACGTCCGCTTGAGCGCGGGTGACTGCGGAAACGAGTTCGCTGACGGTAGACGTCGAGCTCTGACCAGAGGCAGCCGGGCTGACGAGGCCCACCGCCAACGACACGGTAACGACACACGCGGCAGTACCGAACACATTACGTGCACGTCCAAACCGGGTGCCCCTAAGTGGATTTGCCACGAAGGTGCTCCTTCACGCCGCACGCGCATACCGTGGCAGGCCTGCAGGTGATCAAGAAACCTGCAGGCGCGCCAAGGCACACATAAACCCTGACTAGGGGTAGGAACGTGCGGCCTCGATGTTGACTACTAACGCGGCAGCGCGAAGAAGTAGCCACCACAAGAATCCGTGGCGCTTCAACAATGTTTCAGGATCTCGGCGTGCTTCCCCACAAGCCCGATCCATCAGTCGAACGCTTGACTAGAGCGCTCAATGAAGCTTCACGCGAAACGTGTGACAACTATCGACCCGC
>NZ_KV803839.1:0-114592 GCF_001811185.1 Corynebacterium sp. HMSC067D03 | reverse complement strand
CCCGCGAGCCGATAGGAGCACCATACGTCAAGCCAACCGACTTGTATCCCTTTCGTTACATAAAGTTGATCAAGTCAAGTCTTGTCACATGATTCACACGCGCCTCACCTGCATGTATTGACACGCTTATTTGATGTGTGAGTTTGCTCACATCCAAGGTTACCGAACCGTTACTTATATGTTTTGACGTGGGCAAATGGCGAAATAAGGGCCGCGGAGCAGGCACCCTTCAGCAACCCGAGATGCTCCTGGCATTAATTCCGTCAAGTCTTGCAACTTGTCTAGCGCGACGGCTTTGGGCGCCGCGCAGCGATCGCGAGGAGGGCAAACGCGACCAGCACCACCCCAACAACTACCGGCCACATTGGAGAGAAGGAACTCGCCTCCCCTGTAAACGCTTTCAGTCCTTCGACATAATCCGCATGCGACATCATCGCGAGCTCCCCTGTCTCTATCTGCGCACGACTCAACTCTTCGCTTACCCCCACTGCGGTGTGGGGTGTGCGGATCAGCACCGTTGAATATTCCGTAGCGTTTGCAATGTCCTGGGCAAGATCTCGGAGCTGGGCAACCTTTTCTGGAGTGCGCTCTAAAACGACTACTGCGGCAGGGTCAATCGAATCCGAATGCGGCGAGCTCAGCACGCCTTCAATGCCATTTCGCAGGTCATCGTTTACCGGATTCTCCGTACCAAAAGCCACGGCAGAGGTTTCAAGCTGGCCGATTAGCTCGTCCAATGTCGTCTCCGGCTCCACGATTACTCCTTCATGCCAAACTGCTGGGCCGATTCTAATCTGAGTGATTTTGCTGTAGTCGATAAGCAAAATATGAAAACATAACGAACGTACTGTTATCATCAGTACGGATCTATGGCGGGTCGCTTAGTATGGGACTTGACCATAGGGTCATCATCCCTGTTTTTGATTACGACGAGGAATGGAGCTCACCGTGGCAGAAAGCAAGAATTCCTTCGGTGCCAAGAAGACGCTCGAGGTTGGCGGTAAGTCTTACGACTACTTCGCTCTCGATGCTGTTGAAGGCATGGAGAAACTCCCCTACTCCCTTAAGGTGTTGGGCGAGAACCTCCTGCGCACCGAGGACGGCAAGAACGTCACCGAAGACCACATCAAGGCCATTGCAAACTGGGACCCGTCGGCAGAGCCGAGCGTTGAGATCCAGTTCACCCCAGCACGTGTGCTGATGCAGGACTTCACGGGCGTGCCGTGTGTCGTCGACCTTGCCACCATGCGTGAGGCCGTATCGTCGCTCGGCGGCAACCCGGATCAGGTCAACCCCCTGAACCCGGCAGAGATGGTTATTGACCACTCTGTGATCATCGAGGCCTTTGGTTCCACCGACGCCATCGAGAAGAACGTAGAGATTGAGTACCAGCGCAACGAGGAGCGCTACCAGTTCCTGCGCTGGGGTGCAGAGAACTTCTCTAACTTCCGCGTTGTCCCACCGGGAACCGGCATCGTCCACCAGGTCAACATCGAGTACCTCTCCCGCGTTGTCTTTGACAACGACGGCGTTGCATACCCGGACACCTGCATTGGTACCGACTCCCACACCACCATGGAAAACGGCCTGGGCATCCTTGGCTGGGGCGTCGGCGGTATCGAGGCTGAGGCAGCGATGCTTGGCCAGCCGGTCTCCATGCTCATCCCGCGCGTTGTCGGCTTCAAGCTCACCGGCGAGATTCCGACCGGCGTGACCGCAACCGACGTGGTGCTGACCATCACCGAGATGCTGCGTGAGCACGGCGTGGTCCAGAAGTTCGTCGAGTTCTACGGCAACGGTGTCAAGCAGATCCCGCTGGCAAACCGCGCCACCATCGGCAACATGTCCCCAGAGTTCGGCTCGACCTGCGCGATCTTCCCGATCGACGAGGAGACCATCAACTACCTGCACCTGACCGGTCGTAACCAGGAGGACATCGACCGCGTCGAGGCATACGCCAAGGCACAGGGCATGTGGCTTGAGCAGGACGCTGCGGAAGCTGAGTACTCCGAGTACCTCGAGCTCGACCTCTCCACCGTCAAGCCGTCTATCGCTGGCCCGAAGCGCCCGCAGGACCGGATCCTGCTCGCGGAGTCCAAGGAGACCTTCCGCAAGCAGCTGCCGGACTACAACACCGCTGGCGAGGGCACGTCCGAGCCGGTTCGTGCAGCAAAGGTCGACAGCGTCTCCTACAACGAGTCTTGGCCGGCAAACGGCGAGTCCGCTGCTGTGGGTGCTGAGGGCCGCGCTTCCAAGCCGGTCATCGTCGAGTCCCCACAGGGTGGCGAGTACACCCTCGACCACGGCTTCGTCGCAATTGCTGCAGTCACCTCCTGCACCAACACCTCCAACCCGTCCGTCATGGTTGGCGCTGCCCTGCTCGCACGCAAGGCTGCTGAGAAGGGCCTGAAGGCTAAGCCGTGGGTCAAGACCATCATGGCTCCGGGCTCCCAGGTTGTCGACGGCTACTACGAGCGCGCAGACCTCTGGAAGGACCTCGAGGCTGTTGGCTTCTACCTGTCCGGCTTCGGCTGCGCATCCTGCATCGGCAACTCTGGCCCGCTGCCGGCTGAGGTCTCCGAGGCTGTCAACGAGTTTGACCTCACCGCAACCGCAGTGCTTTCCGGCAACCGCAACTTCGAGGGTCGTATCTCCCCGGACGTGAAGATGAACTACCTCGCGTCCCCGCTGCTGGTCATCGCTTACGCCATCGCCGGCACGATGGACTTCGACTTCGAAACCCAGCCGCTCGGCCAGGACGCAGACGGCAACGACGTCTTCCTCAAGGACGTCTGGCCGTCCACCGAGGAGATCGAAGAGACCATCGCTGGCACCATCTCCCGTGAGATGTACGAGGCTGACTACGCCGACGTCTTCAAGGGCGACGCACAGTGGCAGGGTCTCGACATCCCGACCGGCAAGACCTTCGAGTGGAACGAAGACTCCACCTACATCCGCAAGGCACCGTACTTTGACGGCATGCCGGAGGAGCCGGAGGATGTCAAGGACATCGAGGGTGCTCGCGTTCTGGCGAAGCTGGGCGACTCGGTCACCACGGACCACATCTCCCCTGCTTCCTCCATTAAGCCGGGCACCCCGGCTGCGAACTACCTCGATTCCCACGGTGTTGAGCGCCAGGACTACAACTCCTTCGGCTCCCGTCGTGGCAACCACGAGGTCATGGTTCGCGGTACCTTCGCAAACATCCGTCTGCGCAACCAGCTGGTTGATGAGCAGGGTGGATTCACCCGCGACTTCACCCAGGAGGGTGCACCGCAGGCATACATCTACGATGCTGCGATGAACTACGCCGAGAAGAACATTCCGCTCGTCGTCCTTGCTGGTAAGGAATACGGCACCGGTTCTTCCCGTGACTGGGCTGCTAAGGGCACCAACCTGCTTGGTGTGAAGGCAGTTATCGCCGAGTCCTTTGAGCGCATCCACCGTTCCAACCTGATCGGTATGGGTGTTCTGCCGCTGCAGTTCCCGGAGGGCCAGTCCCACGAGTCCCTCGGCCTCGACGGCACCGAGACCTTCACCCTGTCCGGTATCACCGACTTCAACAAGGGTGACATCCCGGCAACGGTTCACGTCAAGGCTGAGAAGGACGGCGCTGACGCTGTCGAGTTCGACGCTGTTGTCCGCGTGGACACCCCAGGTGAGGCTGAGTACTACCGCCACGGCGGCATTCTGCAGTACGTGCTTCGCCAGATGGTCAAGAGCTAGTCAGCTCTCCTGACGCCATCGCCGCGAAGGGGCCACCGCACTACGCGGGGCCCCTTCCGCATTTTTACCCCCTAATCCTTTGTTTCCGCACTCCGCTAGTCTTCGACCACTTTTGACCTAGAACTACGCCAAGGAGCACTGACATGCCTATCGTGAGCGAGGCCGAGCTCGCACGCCGCCGTAGCGAGATTATCGATACCGCACGCAAATGCTTCGCCCATTACGGCTACGAGGGCGCCACTGTTGCACGGCTCGAGGAAGCCACCGGTAAAACCCGAGGCGCGATCTTCCATCACTTCGGAGACAAGGAATCACTGTTCCTTGCTATTGCGAAAGCGGACGCGGAGCGCCAGGCACAAGTGGTCAGTGAGCAGGGTTTGGTTGAGGTCATGCGTGGGATGCTCCACGACACTGAAGCAAACGATTGGTTCACCACCCGTGCGGAAATCCTGCGGAGACTGCGAACTGACCCGAAGTTCGAAGCACGCTGGCGGGAACATCAAGAGGTGCTCGACCAGGCGGTGCGCACGCGCTTGGAATCGAACAAGCATATGCGCGACGACGTCCCCGTGGAGGTAGTGCAGACCTACCTGGAGACTGTTCTCGAAGGGTTTATCACCAAACTCGCTGCCGGTGAGCCTGTGGAACGCCTCGAATCGATGCTTGACATCGTGGAGCAAGCCGTTCGGCACCCAATGAATCAGGAATAGACCGAGCGGTATAGAGTAGCCGGCATGGCTAAGCTCCTTTTCCTTTCACTTCGCAACGGCGAGATCGGCCCAGATGTCGCGCACGCCGAGTATCACGACACGCTGCGCGCAACTGGCCTCAGCGAATTGGATATGGAGCTTCGCATCATCAATTCGCCTGACGCTGAATTAGGCCCGCTCGACACGGTCAGCGGGATTATCGTCGGCGGATGCTCGCTGAACGTCACCAATGAAGAACGTGGTGCCTGGCACCTGCATATCGACGACGTGCTATCCACCGTGGTTGCATCTGGCAAGCCCGTCTTTTTCGTCTGCTTCGGCATCTCCTGGCTCGTCGACCACCTCGGCGGCACCGTTGGGTGCACCTCGCCTGAGCCTTCTGGACCTACCATCGTTGACGTGACAGCCGAAGGGGAGCTTGACCCCGTAGTCAGTGGCTCCGGCACGTTTACCGCGCTGACGGGACATACAGAGAACCCCGTAGAGTTGCCCAATTCGTTGACCGTGCTCGCTACAGGTCCCTCCTGCCCAGTGCAGATGGTGCGTTACGACGACCACGTGTGGGCCACACAGTTTCACGCCGAAATGGACGCCGACGCCATGCGTACACGCATGGATTTCTTCCACGACTACGGCTACTTCCCTGCCGAGGAGTACGCCCGCATCGTCGCAGATCTGCCCAATCACGACGTCAGCCGGGCAAACCTGCTTCTTCGCAACTTCGCCCGGCTGTGCCGCGAGGACTACTTTTCCCTCGACATTTAAAGTCCTGCGACTGACCCGCTGCCACCCTCAAAGTCCAGCGGGTTACGTGCAAACGGCTCGCCACGGCCAACCGATTCGACGATCACATCTGCTACGAGCTCTCGAGGGGTTTCGGATTCGGTGCCACGTGGTTCGTCGAGAAGCGCGATGCCCTCTGCTGGGTCATCGGTCAGCAGCGTTGGGCCGACGATCTGGTGTGGCAGGCTCGAATCAAGCAGGCGCCGATCAACGGCCTTCTTCGACTCAACGTAGGCGTACCACGAACCGCCATCATCCTCAGTGGAGGCCTCGGTGGCACCTGCATAGGACACCATGACGAGAAAAGGAGCGAACTCGTCTAGCTCTTCGAGCGCGTCGATCATCGTCATCGCAGCGTCGCGATCCACCGCCCAGCTCCGCTCCGCAGATCCCCCGCCTGCGCCCGCGGACCAGACAACCACATCGAATGGTGTAAGGAGGCGTGCCCATCCCTCCTGGTCGAGAGTGGTGAGATCGCGAACGATGACGGTGGCGCCATCGTCGACAAGCTGCTTGGCGTGGTCAGGATTCCGGACAAGAGCACTAACGTTATGGCCATTGCCCACTAGTTTGGGCACAGTGAAGCGCGAGACGTTTCCACCCGCACCGAGAACAAGTACATGCTGAGTTTTCATAAATGCGACCTTAACGCACATTTCCTGCCTATACTTTTCGCATGCATGCAATTATTACAACCACAGGTAAGGATCGCCCGGGCGTGATTGCAGCGGTATCGAAAACCGCAGCCGACCAGGGCCTTAACATCGTAGATGTATCGCAAACCATCATGGATGACTTCTTCACCATGATCATGCGCGTCGAGCTCCCCGAAGGAAATGTTGACATGGGTGTCCTCCAGGACGCCTTCGACGCCTGCGGCAAGCCGCTCGGCATGGTAGTCCGGATCCAATCTGAAGCACTCTTCAGCGCTATCAACGACATCTAAGGGAGTTCCGTGAAACTCGAGTTTTCTGACGCACGATTCCTCGACGTCATCCGGATGATCGAGGACTACCGCCTGGACATCCGCACCGTAACCATGGGCATCTCACTCATCGGTTGCACCCGCGCCACGATGGAGGCCACCGCACAGGCGGTTTACGACCGCGTCACCGAACGCGCCCGCGACCTCGTTCCCGTCTGTGAAGGCATCGAGCGCGAGCTCGGCATCCCGATTGTGAATAAACGCATCTCGGTCTCCCCCGTCGCACTTGTTGCAGCAGGTGTAGAGGGTAGCCCGGTCGAGATTGCGCGAGCTCTCGATCGCGCTGCAGCCGAACTCGGTGTGAACTTCGTCGGCGGCTACTCCGCACTCGTCGAGAAGGGCGGCACCCGCGCCGACAAGAACCTGATCTACTCCATCCCGGAAGCTCTGGCGGAGACCAACAACGTCTGCAGCTCCGTCAACATCGCATCCTCGCGCGCCGGCATCAACATGAACGCCGTGGCCAAGATGGGCGAGATTGTGAAGGAAGCGGCGGAACTGACCAAGGACCGCTCCTCCATCGCCTGTGCGAAGCTCGTCGTCTTCGCCAACGCAGTCGGCGACAACCCGTTCATGGCCGGTGCATTCCACGGCATCGAAGAACCAGACACCGTCATCTCTGTCGGTGTGTCGGGCCCAGGTGTCGTCGACAATGCTATTGCTCCGCTCAAGGGCGCAACGCTCAACGAGGTCGCCGAGGAGATCAAGAAGGCCGCGTTCAAGATCACCCGTGCGGGCCAGCTCGTCGGCACCCTTGCTGCTGAGCGACTTGGCGTCCCGTTTGGCATCGTCGATCTCTCCCTTGCGCCTACCGCAGAAATGGGCGACTCCGTCGCACACGTCCTCGAACGCATGGGGCTCGACCAGGTCGGCACCCACGGCACAACCGCAGCGCTAGCCTTGCTTAACGACGCCGTGAAGAAGGGCGGCATGATGGCATGCTCCCGCGTCGGTGGCCTGTCAGGCTCGTTCATCCCGGTCTCCGAGGACAAAGGCATGATCGACGCCGTAAACTCCGGTGCGATCTCCATGGACAAACTCGAGGCAATGACCTCCATCTGCTCCGTCGGCTTCGACATGATCGCAATCCCAGGCGACACTTCTGCCGAACTCATCGCCGGCATGATTGCCGACGAAGCGGCAATCGGTGTCATGAACCATAAGACCACCGCAGCACGCCTGATCCCCGTGCCGGGCACCAAGCCTGGCGACGAAGTCAACTTCGGCGGCCTCCTCGGCTACGCACCGGTCATTCCGGTAAACAAGGTGGGCAACGACGAATTCATCCACCGTGGCGGATTCATCCCCGCACCGGTGCACGGGTTTAGGAACTAATTAGTTCCTCCGACTTCTTGACCCTGACACAGTGTCAGGGTTGAGAATGGTCGTGTGAAGATTTCAGAAGTCGCTGCAGTCGCAGGCTGCTCCGTGCGGGCCGTGCGTCACCTGCATACGAGTGGCGCAGTTCCCGAACCTGCTCGGACCAGTGGTAACTACCGCAACTATTCCGTATCCGATCTCGCGGCGGTCCTTCGCGCCAGAGCACTTATCGACGCCGGCGTTCCGGTATCTGAAGTCCAGAGCCCGAAGGCCGTAGAGCAATCGCTCGTCCTTCTCGACGAACGCATCACACAGCTCCAACGGCAAAAACAGCGCCTTCTCGCCCTGTCTATATCGCCACATGGGACCCCGGACGACATCCGTTTTTCGCTCGGCTCCTTAATCGATGATTCGTCACTTTTGCGGATCGAACTGGATTCATGGGATCTCATGGCCCTTACCGGCGTTGCTACGCCGGACACTTGGGAGCAGCTCCGGAAGAATCTTCAAGATCCCAGCTGTCTCGCCGCAGCTCGAAAGGCTGCGGACCTCTGGCTAAAACTCGGTGAATTGCGGCCTGGAGACCCTTCCGTCGAAGTAATCGTCGATAGGCTGCGCCCGCTGGCGCAAGCCGGACTGATGCGAGACATTTTCCCCACCCTCAGCCCCGGAGACGTGCCACTTGCGTCGTCGGATGTACCTACGAAGGGCGCACAGGGATTAGTGCTTCAAGTGCTGGCAGGTGATCCCCTTGCGTAGCTTCCTCCGCTTGTTCCGAAAACACCCCGGCTTCCGCCTGACCAAGTATGAACTCGGTCTATACCGAGATCTCTTGCGTTGGATCCGCCGGGAGACACTCATCCCCGAAGAGGCTACGGCGCTGCCCCATCAACCTGGTCGATTGCAATTGCTTGGGATGGTCACAGCGGTGCTTGCCGTCGAGGCAGTCGTTGTCCACCTTGTACTGCCTGCAGGGGCCCTTCGTATTGCCGCGTTGCTGGTGTCGCTGTGGGCAGTGGTGTACGTGTGGGGCTTGATCGCCGCGGAGCGAATTCGTCCTAGCTATTACGACGAGAACGTCTTCGTTTTCAGGCGCGGCCGGACACTCTTCGCGGAATTCCCAACGGCTTCGGTGCAAAGCATGTCGGACGAACCTTCTTACTCATCGGCGGTCGAGATCGTCGACGGAGTGCTTACTCTGGGCGGTCCTGCTGGAACAGACACACTCATGCGCCTGAGCGAAGAGGTACGGGCCTACCCCGACCGCTATCCCTGGCAGCGGCCCGACCCCCAAAACATCAGCAAGATCCGCTTTTACCGCGGATCCTCTGCCGTGGGACCTAGCGCTTCTTCCCAATGATGAAGTAGCCGACCCAGCCCAACGTGTTCACCGCACCGATAATCGGAGTCCATAGCCACTTTGGACCACGGATCTTGTTGGAGTTGGTGCGGGCAAGGTCACGCAACGCGAAGGCCTTGCCTGCCGTATCGATCGTGGCCAAGACGCCAGCGATGGTCTTCTGGTCAGAGGACAAGCTGTTCCATGCGTCCTTGATGGTGTCGATGAACTCATTGTTTTTAGCCATGGCTTGAAGTTTAGCCGGTTGGGTTGATCGTCGATAAGCGTGTTGCTATTCTCGCAAAATTTCGAATATTTCTTTTATCTAGGGTCCAATGCACAATATAGTGATCAAACACTTGTGCGATCAGTGTTTAGCTCATTACGGTCACTGGTAACGCAATTTTTACGATCTAAGGAGCGCAGAAATGTTCCCAGAACCGCTGCTACATGTCATAACCGAACGCAATGAATGCGAGCCTGTCGGCGCAACATTTCATCTTCACGGGGATGGATTCGCATTCATACTCGAATCTATTTACGCATATCGGATCGACGCAAAAAATCCGACACGGGGACTCGGCGACATCGCAAATCTTCTCGGCCAACTTCCAGAGCCTTTATCCACACAATATGTGGACACGCCTTACCTCGATGAGCTCTGCGAAAAATACCTAATCCTCGACTACGCCCGGCGCGAAGTGACGCTCAGGATCGACAATTATAAGCCGGACCGTTGCACGTTTGACCATGAGAACGTTAAGCCACTTTACGAATTGGCTCGTGCTCACAACACGGACATGTATATGCAGCCGCCGCCACTTCTTGAACGCAAAGTCATACGCGTTATCTCAAAGCGCAACGGCGAGTACTGCTCTGGCCTGGATATCCTGCTTCCGACCGATGGGAACAGGATCCTGACCAATCTGCTTTCACTCCGGGATGATGGATCCGTTACTGCGGAGATTTTGGCGCAAACCCTATTCCACTGGGAGCCACCACACGTCCAGATTCGCCCATTCCAAGATGCATTGCTTGGCGACGAATACGAGAACGAAGTGAAACCACACTTCCCGAGCGACCATCCCTTCCTCACCATTGATTCGCCGGAAAATTCATTGCGCCTGAGCGATAGCTCCGGCCGGTTGATCATGGTGGTCGATGTCAACGAAGACTCGATGAACCGCATACATGAACGGCTGATACAACCACGCCGAGAATCCATCGCATCTAGCTTTCTTGCCGCTGTGCCCTGGACCGACTCCATCCCTACATCTGTTAAAGGTCCGTTCTAACACTGATTCCGATTGCGAGAAAGGAGAGAAACCATGTCAACGGATCTTTCGCGCCACGTCGACACCATCTCCCATGCCCTTTTCGCAATCAAGGACCTCTTTCACGACCCGGCAACGTTGCACTTCGACGACATCCACGAAGAAATGGAACGCTTTGAGGCAGCCTTCAACGTCAAGGCAAGCCTCGACGCCTTTTTCGCCTTCCTCTGCGAACGCGACGAAGCTGGCCGCACCGTCGGCGCGAAACATCCGACCCAGTATTTGCAGAAGAAGCTTGGTCTTGACCCCAAGGAAGCCTACGACCGCCTCGCCCGTGGCCGCGACTACTACGGCGAGCCCGACTGCGAGCAGACCACACAGGACACTGCTGATGGAGACCTCTTCGACTCCGATGCTGAATCCATAGTCGACGATGCCGCACACGCGGCGGCGAAAGCAGCTGCACAGCAAGCGGCACGCGAACAGGCGCGCCGCGAGCAGGAAACGGCACGCCGAAACGCCGAGCGCGTTAACGCCGAGAAACAGCGCGTGATCCGCCTCGAACTGGATCGCCTCGTTGAGGCTGCTAAAGGTGCTCGTGCTCGCCTCCAGGCTAAGGCGCTCGAGGAGGCTCCGCGCCGTACCGTCAAAGACCTCCGCGCAACCGTACGACGCTGGGTCGAAGAAGCCAACCGCGAACACCTCGACCCGGCGAATCCGAACGCAGGGATGGAAAAGCGCGGACTCCATATCGGGCCGCAGCGTGCCGACGGCACCCACAAGATCACCATCGACGCAACCGCCAGCGACACCGCATTGTTCAAGGCGCTCACCGATAAGGGGCTAGCGCCAAACTCAAACATGCCAAAGGATGTCGACGACTACCGGTCCCCAGCACAACGGGCCTACGACCAGTTCGCAAAAATGCTGAAGCACTACGACACGTGCCAGAAGCCAACGGGTGGCGGCTGCGCATCTGTCGTCGTCTCCGTGACGCTCGACGAGATCGCCGATGCCTCCCCAACCACAAGGTTTCAAACCAATACCGGCATCGACCTCACCGCGTTCGACCTCGTCCGCCTCGGCATGGACGGTACCGCTGATTTCATCCTGACCGTTGATGGCGCCACCGCACTGCCGTTGAACCTCTACCGCACAAACCGCCTTGCATCACTGGCGCAGAGGATCACACTGCTCGCGGTGCAGGGCGTATGTGCCTGGACGGGGTGCACCGCCCCGCTGACCCAGGCCGAGATCCACCACATCACCTCGTGGCTGCAGGGCGGCGACACCAACATCGACAACCTCGCCGCACTCTGTAGAACCCATCACCGGTGCAACAACGACTTCAAAGACCACAGAAATAACACGAGTCACATCGAACGGGACCACGCAGCTGGTCGTGCCGGCGTGAAGCAACCCGGGTCCACCGAAATCAGGTTCAATCATGCCGATGCTGCAGAAAACTCAGCCGTCAATCGGATCCGTAAACGAAACCACCGACTGAACACAGCCACAGCGAAACCACCACCGCGCGAGCCTGCCGAGCCGCCATCATGGGCTAAACACCAATCCCCTTACCCGCCGTTTTAGGCTGCCACCGGAAACTCGCCTGCCTCGAACGTTGGTGGGCGCTAGCCTGCCCAAGCCCCAATGGCGAATTGCTAAGCCAGCTCGACGATCTCCATGTACTCGTCGCTCCACATATCTTCATCGCCCTCCGGCATGATGATGACCCGCTCTGGCTCGAGCGCCCGCACCGCACCCGGATCGTGGGTGACCAGCACCACCGCTCCCGTGTACGTCTTCAGCGCATCGAGGACCTGTTCGCGGGATTGTGGGTCGAGGTTGTTGGTGGGCTCGTCGAGAAGCAACACGTTCGCACGCGAGGAAACCAGCGTCGCCAGCGCTAGGCGAGTCTTCTCGCCGCCAGAAAGGGTGCCCGCCGGCTGATCGAGCTTGTCGCCGGAGAACATGAAGGCACCAAGCAGCCCACGCAGGTCCTGTTGGCCAGCGTCGGGGCAAGCCTCGATCGTGTTTTCCCACACCGACTTGGAGCCGTCGATCGTGTCGTGCTCCTGGGCAAAGTAGCCAATCTTGAGGCCATGGCCGGAGACGACGCCACCCTCCCCGTCGGTGCGCTCCACCCCGGCGAGCAGCTTGAGCAAAGTAGTCTTGCCCGCACCATTCGTGCCGAGAACGACCACCCGGGATCCCTTGTCCACCGCAAGATCGACGCCCGCGAAGACTTCGAGCGAGCCGTACATCTTTGTCAACCCCTTGCCGAAGAGCGGGGTCTTGCCGCACGGCGCCGGCTCAGGGAACGAGATGGAGGCGACCTTGTCGGCGACGCGGACCTCGTCGAGCTCCCCCATCATGCGCTCGGCACGCGCCAGCATCTGCTTCGCCGCGGCCGCCTTAGTGGCTTTCGCGCCGAGCTTGGCGGCCTGCTTCTGCAGGGCCGAGGCCTTCTTCTCCGCGTTGGCGCGCTCGCGGCGTCGCCGGGCCTCGTCGAGGGCGCGTGCGTCCTTGTACTTGGAAAAGCCCATGTTGTACACGTCGGCCTCCGCGCGGACGGCGTCGAGGAACCAGACCTTGTTGCAGACAGCGTCGAGTAGCTCGACGTCGTGCGAGATCATGATCAACCCGCCCTCGTGCTTGGACAGGAAGTTACGCAGCCAAGTGATGGAGTCGGCGTCGAGGTGGTTGGTGGGCTCGTCGAGAAGCAGTGTCGTCTTCGACTTACCCGATCCCTGCCGGGAGGCAAACAGGATCTGCGCCAGCTCGACGCGGCGACGCTGACCGCCCGAAAGCGTCTTGAGCTTCTGATCAAGCACCCGCGCCGGCAGCCCCAAATTGTCACAGATCTGCGCCGCCTCAGCGTTGGCCTCGTAACCGCCAAGGGCCTGGTAGCGCTCCTCCAGGCGAGAGAACTTCGCAATCGCGTTGTCGCGCTCCGTCCCGTCGGTCTCCTCCATGATCTTCTGCTGCTTCGCCATGGAGCGTTGAATCTGATCAAGCCCACGGGCCGAAAGCACACGGTCCCGAGCGGTCTGCTCGATGTCGCCTTCCTTGGAGTCCTGCGGAAGGTAGCCGATCTCGCCCGCCCGGGTCACCGAGCCGCCGTATGGTTCGGTCTCCCCCGCCAGGATGCGCATCGTCGTTGTCTTACCGGCACCATTGCGGCCGACGAGTCCGATGCGGTCGCCGGGTTGGACGCGGAGGTGCTGGCCTGGGGCGTCGAGAAGCGTGCGCGCGCCGACGCGGACCTCGAGATCATTCGTAACAATCACGGGGCACCACTCTATCAACCACCCCTAAACGAAAATTCCCCGCCACAGTCAATCCGTGACGGGGAAAGATCAAGATAGATGTCTAGACAGCGAAGCCAAGCGCACGCAGCTGCTCGCGGCCCTCTTCCGTGATGAACTGCGGGCCCCACGGCGGCATCCATACCCAGTTGAGCTCAAGCTCGTCGACCGCGGTATTCGACACCACCGCATTGGTGGCCTGCTCCTCGATCACGTCGGTGAGCGGGCACGCCGGCGAGGTGAGCGTCATGTTGAGCACCGCGACAGTCTTACCCTCGCGCTCCTCGATCCACAGGTCGTAGACCAGGCCGAGGTCAACAACGTTGATACCCAGCTCCGGGTCGATGACGTCGTGGAGGTACTCCTCTACTTCACCGACCAACTTGAGTTGCTCTTCGGTTTGCTGTGGTCGCTCGGACTGCTTGTTCGATTCGGTCACAGTTACTCCTTTTCTTCCAATGCATCCGACGTTGCCGCCTGGAATGCCTTCCAGCCGAGCAGCGCGCACTTGACGCGGGCCGGAAACTTCGACACACCCGAGAAGGCGACGCCATCGCCGATCATCTCCGCGTCGCCTTCGAGGGTGCCGCGGGAGGTGATCATCTCGTCGAAAGCTTCGAGCTTCTTCATTGCTTCAGCAACCGGCAGCCCGATGACCTCCTCAGCCATCACGGAAGTCGAAGCTTGCGAGATGGAACACCCCACTGCTTCGTAGGAAACGTCCTCGACGGTGGAGCCGTCTTCGGACAGGTGCACGCGCAGGGTCAGCTCGTCGCCGCAGGACGGGTTGACGTGGTGCACCTCCGCCTCGTATGGCTCGCGAAGCCCGGCGTGCTGCGGGTTTTTGTAATGGTCCAGGATGACTTCCTGGTACATGGATTCGAGGTTCATCGTGCGAAAAACTCCTTCGCCTTGGCAATAGAGGCCACCAGCGTGTCTACCTCGTCGAGAGTGTTGTACAGGTAGAAGCTGGCCCGCGAGGTCGACTGCAGGTCGAGGCCCCGGTGGGCCGGCCACGCACAGTGGTGGCCGGTGCGGATCGCAACACCTTCAGCATCGAGCACCTGGCCCAAGTCATGCGGGTGGACGCCGTCGACAGTGAACGAGATCGCGCCACCGCGATTCTCCGCCGTCAGCGGGCCAGCGATGCGCAGCCCGTCGATCGCCTGCATCTGCTCCAGGGAGTACGCGGTGAGCTCATGCTCGTGGGCTTGGATCTCGTCCATTCCGATCTCGGTGAGGAAACGCACTGCCTCACCGAGCCCGACGACCTGCGAGGTCATTTGGGTTCCCGCCTCGAAGCGCTGCGGGGCGGGCGCGAAGGTGGATTCCTCCATGCGCACAACCTCGATCATGGAGCCACCGGTCAAGAACGGCGGCAGATCGTTGAGGTGCTTGGAGTACACCGCGCCCACGCCACTGGGCCCGCACATCTTGTGCCCGGAGAAGGCAGCAAAGTCTACGTCAAGGGCATGGAAATCCACGGGCATGTGGGGCACGGATTGACAAGCGTCGAGCACGGTGAGAGCCTCGACAGCCTTGGCGCGGCGCACCATCTCCTCGACATCTGCAACTGCACCGGTGACGTTTGACTGGTGGGTAAAGGCGACCACCTTGACGGAGTTGTCGAGCTCAAGCGAGTCGAGGTCGATGCGCCCGTCCGGGGTCATCTTGTACCACTTCAACGTCGCGCCTGTGCGACGGGCGAGCTCCTGCCATGGCACCAGGTTTGCGTGGTGTTCGAGCTCGGTGATCACGATCGTGTCCTCGGGCCCGACCGCGAGCGAGCCCGCCCGCGAGTCACCCAGGACGTACGCAACCAAGTTCAGGGCTTCGGTGGCGTTTTTGGTGAACGCGATCTCGTCGTTACGCGCGCCTACGAACGCCGCGATCGCCTCGCGGGCTGATTCGTAGGCGTCGGTCGCCTCCTCTGCGAGAAGGTATGAACCGCGGTGCACGGGAGCGTTGTAGCCGAGCACGAAGTCGCGCTCAGCGTCCCACACCCGCTGCGGGCGTTGCGACGTCGCCCCCGAATCCAGGTACACCAACGGTTTGTCGCCGCGCACGGTGCGCCCCAGGATCGGGAACTCTTGCCGGATTGCAGATACGTCGAGCGCCATTAGATGAACTTCTCGTAGCCTTCAGCCTCGAGCTGGTCAGCGAGGGAAGCGTCGCCGGTCTTGACGATCTTGCCGTCCGCGAAGACGTGGATGAAGTCCGGCTTGACGTAGTTCAGGATGCGCTTGTAGTGCGTAATCATGAGCACTCCGCCACCGGTTTCGTCCTGGTAGCGGTTGATGCCCTCAGAGACGATGCGAAGCGCGTCGACGTCGAGGCCGGAGTCAGTCTCGTCCATGACGGCGAACTTCGGCTTCATCAGGGAAAGCTGCATGACCTCGTGGCGCTTCTTCTCACCACCGGAGAAGCCTTCGTTGACGGAGCGCTCGGAGAAGGAAGCATCCATCTGGAGTGCCTCGCGCGCTGCGTTGAGCTCGGAAACCCACTCGCGCAGCTTCGGAGCCTCACCGCGCACTGCGGTGACAGCGGAGCGCATGAAGTTCGAGGAGGACACGCCTGGGACCTCGACCGGGTACTGCATGGCAAGGAAGAGGCCTGCGCGTGCGCGCTCGTCGATATCCATCTCCAGGATGTTCTCGCCGTCGAGGAGAACCTCGCCTTCGGTTACCTCGTACTTCGGGTGGCCGGCCAAGGTGTAGGCAAGGGTGGACTTGCCAGAGCCGTTGGGGCCCATGATGGCGTGGGTTTCGCCGCCCTTAATGGTCAGGTTGACGCCCTTGAGGATGGGCTTCGGCTCCTGGCCTTCCTCGGACGGAAGGACGTTGGCGTGCAGGTTCTTAATTTCGAGGGTGGACATAGAAGCTCCTTTTAGTTTTCGTTGCGCTCGAGTTCGCCGGCGACGCGGGCGATGAGGTCTTCACGGACCGACTCGATTGGGATCTGGTTGAGGACCTCGTTAAAGAAGCCACGGATGATCAGACGGGTGGCGTCTTCCTCGCGGATACCGCGGGAGCGCAGGTAGAACAGCTGGTCGTCGTCGAAGCGGCCGACGGTTGCTGCGTGGCCTGCACCAGCGATTTCGCCGGTTTCGATTTCCAGGTTCGGGATCGCGTCGGCGCGTGCACCGTCGGTAAGCACCAGGTTGCGGTTGGTTTCGTAGGTGTCAGTGCCTTGCGCCTCCGCGCGGATGAGCACGTCGCCGACCCAGCAGGTGCGTGCCTCGGGCAAGCCGGAGGCCTTGTCGCCTTGGAGGGCGCCCTTGTAGAGCACATTGGAGCGGCAGTTCGGTACACCGTGATCGACGAGCAGGCGGTTTTCGATGTACTGGCCAGCGTCGGCGAAGTACACGCCGGTCAGTTCGGCGTCGCCGCCCGGTGCTTCGAAGGACACGCGTGGGGAGATTCGCACGACCTCGCCGCCGAAGGTGGCGACATGGTGGCGCAGGGTTGCATCTCGCTTGACGACGATCGCCTGCTGGCCAACGTGCACCGCATCAAGATCCCAATTGGCGTCGATGACGGCGTTCACACGGGAGCCCTCGCCGATGACCCAGTTGACGTTGTCGGCGTGAGTACCGGATCCCTCGTAGCGCACCAGCACGGTTGCGCCGGAGTTTGCGCTGGTCTCGACAACGATGGTGCCAAACGTCGTGACGTCTGCGCCTGCACCGGTCACAGTGATGGTGATTGTGTCGTTGAGCTCGACGTTTGCTGGCACCGATACCAGGGTGGCGTTTTCGGAGGAGGTCCACGCCTGGGCGGCGATGCGGTCGACGGGGGCTCCGGCGGCGGTCACGCGGTCGTCGTCAAGCGCAACTTGCTCAACGGTTACCTCGGACGGAGCGTCAACGGTGATCTGGGCGGGAGCCTGCGGTGCGAACTGGCCGTTGTGCAGGCCGCGCAGGCGACGTAGGGAGACGAAGCGCCAGACCTCGTCGCGGCCGCCTGGGACCTCGAAATCCTCGACATTGAAGGAGGAGAACAGGTCGCCCTTGTTGTTATGTGTGGTGGCGTTCTTGACGGTTTCAGCCATTTAGCCCACCGATCCTTCCATTTGCAGCTCGATGAGACGGTTCAGCTCGAGGGCGTACTCCATTGGGAGCTCCTTGGCGATCGGCTCGACGAAGCCGCGCACGATCATGGCCATTGCCTCTTCCTCGGCGATGCCGCGGGACATGAGGTAGAACAGCTGATCTTCGGAGACCTTGGACACCTTCGCCTCGTGGCCGAGCGTGACGCGGTCGTTACGAATGTCGTTGTAGGGGTACGTGTCCGAGCGGGAAATGTTGTCAACCAACAGCGCGTCACATTCCACGTTAGATGCGGAGTTGTGCGCGTTGGCGTTGACCTGGACCAAGCCACGGTATGCGGCACGGCCACCGCCGCGGGCGACGGACTTGGACACGATCGACGACGACGTGTGCGGAGCCATGTGCGTCATCTTCGCACCGGTGTCCTGGAACTGGCCCTCGCCTGCGAAGGCGACGGAGAGCACCTCGCCACGGGCGTGCTCACCGGTCATCCAGACGGCCGGGTACTTCATGGTCACCTTGGATCCGATGTTGCCATCGACCCACTCCATGGTCGCGCCCTCTTCAGCCTTAGCACGCTTGGTGACCAGGTTGTAGACGTTGTTCGACCAGTTCTGAATGGTGGTGTAGCGGCAGCGGCCGCCCTTCTTCACGATGATTTCCACCACCGCGGAGTGCAGGGAGTCCGACTTGTAGATCGGAGCGGTGCAGCCCTCGACGTAGTGCACGTACGCGTCTTCGTCGACAATGATCAACGTGCGCTCGAACTGGCCCATGTTCTCGGTGTTGATGCGGAAGTAGGCCTGCAGCGGGATGTCCACGTGGACCCCCGGCGGGACGTAGATGAAGGAGCCACCAGACCACACTGCGGTGTTCAGCGCGGAGAACTTGTTGTCGCCGGCTGGAATGACGGAGCCGAAGTACTCCTTGAACAGGTCCTCGTGCTCACGCAGCGCGGTGTCAGTATCGACGAAGATGACGCCCTTTTCCTCCAGGTCCTCGCGGATCTGGTGGTAGACAACCTCGGACTCGTACTGTGCTGCAACGCCTGCAACGAGGCGCTGCTTCTCTGCCTCGGGGATGCCCAGCTTGTCGTAGGTGTTCTTGATGTCCTCCGGCAGATCTTCCCAGGAGGTCGCCTGCTTCTCGGTGGAGCGGACGTAGTACTTGATGTTGTCAAAGTCGATGCCGGAGAGGTCTGCGCCCCAGGTCGGCATCGGCTTCTTTTCAAAGATCTCGAGCGCCTTGAGACGCTGGTTCAGCATCCATTCCGGCTCTTCCTTGATGCCGGAAATGTCGCGGACAACGTCCTCGTTGAGGCCGCGTCGCGCGGATGCGCCGGCAACATCGGAGTCGTGCCAGCCGTAGTTGTAAGCGCCGATGGACTCGATGATCTCGTCGTCGTTCATCGGCTTTTCAAGACCTGGCGTTGGCTTCGCTTCAGTCATTGTCAGCCGCTCCTTTCGTTTCGTTTCCCGCCTTTGGGGCGAGAGGGATGTTAGTCGTGCAGATGCCGTGTCCGTCCACAATAAGGGCGAGCGGTTGCACATGCGTATCGACGATGCGCGCAATGGCCTCGTGTTCCGCCTCGCACAATTCTGGATGCTCAGCCGCTACCGCGGAGACTGGACAGTGGTGTTGGCACAGTTGGATACCTGCTGGCGTACGCCTGACGGTGGGCTCGTATCCGTGGGCTTCGAGCGCGGCAGCAACAGCTTGCACTGCTGCTTCCGGGTCGTCACTGTCAGCACCAGTCTGGACATCTGCGAAGATGCGTTCGGCCCTCCTGCGAGCGAATTCACGCACCGCTTCCTCGCCGCCGATAGATTCGATCACATCAACGGCCTCAAGTGCGATGGTGTCGTAGCTCGTACCGAACTCTTCTCTGCCCTTGACGGTGAGCTGGAAGTGCTTTGCCGGACGGCCGCGGGATGCCTGATCCCCTGCTACCGCACGCGGCGGGCAGGTTTCTGCCATCCCTTCTTCAACGAGTTTGTCCAGATGGCGTCGTACGCCGGCGGGCGAAAGTCCAAGCTCGGTGCCGATTTCGGCCGCCGCAACGGGCCCTTGTTTGAGCAGGATAGACATCACCTGCGAACGGGTTGTTCCGTTCGCGCGGTATGCAGTGTCTTTCTCTGCCACCATGCAACCCCTTTCCTTGGCTCTCTGCTCGCCTTTACACAACACTAGTGTGTCGTAATTATTCCCGCCGAAGCAGGTCTCCTTGGCGTGGCGCGCACCAAGTAAGCTCTAGCGACGTGACTGCCCAGCCTCCCCGCTCGCCGAGATTGCCGCGTCTGCGGCGCCCTGGCCGTGCGGTCCTTGCGGAGTTTCCCCACATGGGGCGGCCCGGTTCGCGTTCCTCGGAACTGCACAATCCGTCGCCCGGGTTTGATGGTGGTTCGTCCATTCCACAACCGTCTTACCGGGAGCGGGACCGGTTTTTCCTTTTGCGCTGGCTCGGAGCCCTGGGCGCGTGTCTCATCGCGCTCGGTGGTTTAGGTGGCGGGGCGCTCCCAGTCGTCGATAATCCGTGGTTCGCCTTCCCCTTTGGGGCGACCATGAGCCGAATGATGCTGGCTTCTAACGCCATCGTGCTCATCGGCGTGGGCATGCTTGTCGCGTCATGGCTGATTATGGCGCCGTTTGTCGGCGCAGGTGGGCACGCACCACGCATCGGAGCACCGGCGCTGCAGCGCACGTTCGTCGCATGGGTGCTGCCATTAATGTTGACCGTGCCCCTGTTCACTCAGGACATTTATTCTTATTTGGCTAACGGCGCGATTGTGCGCATGGGCCTTGACCCGTACGCCGCCGGGCCAGTAGAGATCCTCGGCGTCGACCACCCACTGGCCAGATCTGTGCCGTTCATTTGGGCGCACTCTCCAAGCCCGTACGGGCCGGTCGCACTCGGCATCGCGGCGTTAATTTCCATTGTTACCGCCGATGCAGTGTTTTGGGGGGTCTTCCTGCACCGTGTGCTTTCTGTCGCGGGATTGCTCGCAGCATCGTGGGGGCTGCGCGCCCTTGCGCAACGGTGTGGCGTCAACGCCTCGGCTGCGCTGTGGCTCGGCCTGCTCAACCCACTGACCATCCTGCACCTGGTCGGAGGTATTCACAACGAGGCGTTACTGGTCGGCTTCGTCCTCGTCGGCCTCGAGCTCGGGCTCAGAGCAGTCGATCCGATCCGAACTGGCGACGCAACGTTCCGTACCTGGATCACCCTGATAGCATCGGGCGTTCTCCTCTCCTGTGCGGGGTTGGTGAAGGTGACCGGGTTCATCCCGCTGGGGTTTATTGGCATGGCGCTCGCGCGCAGTTTTCACCTCAAGGGAGTCTCTACGGTGCGCTCCATTGCGCGGGCAGTCGCCGTGCAAACGCTTATTTTCTTAGCGACGATCACACTCGTCTCCCTCGGTACCGGCATCGGGTTCGGGTGGGTGACGGGACAGGGCGGTGCTGCGTCGATACGCAGTTGGCTCTCGCTGACCACCGACATCGGCGTCATCAGCGGATTCATTGGGATGCTGCTGGGACTTGGCGATCAGACCGAGGCGATACTCGTCATTACGCGTGGCGCAGGGCTCGCCGTAGCTGCAGCGTTCGCGGTCCGCATGTTGTGGGCCACGTTCAAGGGCACGATCCACCCCGTCGGCGGGCTCGGCGTATCCATGCTGGTGCTCGTGATTCTGTTCCCGGTGGTGCACCCTTGGTATCCGCTCTGGGCGATCTTGCCGCTAGCGGCTTGGGCGAACCGGTTCTTTTTCCGGGTGATTGTGGCGTCTTATAGCGCGGTTTTTAGTTTCCTTGTACTCCCGCGCGGGCTGGCACTGCCGCCGTTTGCTGTGGTGACAATCTACGGGTCTGCTGCTGTTGCGTTCGCTGCGTTGGTGCTCGTTGCCTGGTTGGGTTTCCGGTACTGGCGGGGCCGCGGGCTAGACTGATCGGCCATGAGTGATCTTGCTCTTGAAGTCGACAATGTCGTCAAGGAGTACGGCGAAAAGCGGGCTGTCGACGGGCTGACGTTTACCGCGCGACGTGGTGAACTTTTGGCACTGCTCGGCCCGAATGGTGCCGGCAAAACGACGACGATTGAGATGTGCGAGGGGTTTACCACACCAACCTCCGGGTCTATCCGGGTGCTTGGCATCGACCCTGTTACGCAACCGCAGAAGGTCCGTGACCGCATCGGCATCATGCTGCAAGGGGGCGGATCCTATGCGTCGTTGAAGGTTCGCGAGATCCTGCAGCTCGCTGCGCGGTACAACACCAATCCTCACGACCCGGACTGGCTTATAGAGCTGCTCGGGCTTGAAGGCGTAGCGAAGACCACGTACCGCCGCCTGTCGGGCGGCCAACAGCAGCGACTGTCGCTCGCGCTCGCGATGATTGGTCGCCCAGAACTAATCTTCCTCGACGAACCCACTGCAGGCATGGATGCCCAGTCGCGCCTCGCAGTATGGGACATCATCCAGGCGATGAAGCGTGACGGCACCACTGTGCTCCTTACCACCCACTTGATGGACGAAGCGGAAACGCTCGCCGACGACGTTGCGATCATTGACCATGGCAAACTCGTCGCCCAAGGCTCCCCAGCGGAGTTGACCAGTCATGAGGAGTACCCGGTTGTTGCTGTCCGCACGGACCGTAAGCTCGATGTGCACCTGCTTAACGACGAACTCCGAGCGCTCGACATTACCGCCGAGGCAGTCAGCCCTCAGCGCTACCGAATTCTTGGCGCCGGTTCCCCGGCCGTCATCGAAGCGCTTGCGCGAAGTGCTGCCCAGCAAAACGTGCTGATCCGGGATTTGTCGATGTCGCACCGCGACCTTGAGGACGTCTTTTTGGATATCACCGGACGAGAGTTGAGGAGCTAACGCAATGACCACGCAAGCCCAGACCACCGACCGAGCTCTTACCCCTGGTATTTTCACGCCGAACCCGCAACGTGCATCACTTGCACAGATGGCACTGGCACAAGGCCGCGTTGAAGCAAGGCTGATGCTGCGCCACGGCGAACAGCTCCTCGTCAACCTCATCATCCCTGCTGCGGTGCTCATCGCAGCCACGCACATACCGATGTTTGGCGACGACACCGACTTCAACGCACTCGTTCCGATGGTGTTTGCTGTTGCTGCTACCTCGGCTGGCTTCACGGGCCAGGCGATTGCCCTTGCGTTTGATCGTCGATACGGAGCGCTCAAGCGCGTGGGCGCCTCGGGCGTGCCACCATGGACCATTGTCGCCGGGAAAATCTTCGGTGTTCTCGCCACCGTTTTGGTACAGATCGTCGTCCTCGGCGCGATTGCCCTGTACCTGGGCTGGCGGGTCTCGGTCGCAGGCGCTGGATTCGGCCTGATTACCCTGCTGTTCGGCGTGGCGGCGTTTACCGCCATGGGACTACTGATGGGCGGCACGTTGAGCTCCGAGCTAGTCCTTGCGCTGGCAAACCTGATCTGGATTGCGTTCATGGGCATCGTTGGATGGGTGGTCTATTCCGGAGACCTTTCTAGTGCCGGTGTTTGGAATGCTGTGCCCACGGTCGCGCTAGCCGGCGCTTTGGCAGATGCTGTTGACCTGCGTTTTAACGTGTCCGCTTGGGTCTCGCTCGCAGTATGGACTGTCCTAGCGATCATCGGGGCGGTGCGCCTGTTCCGCTTTGACGACTAACCGCGATACACTCAAGCCGTTATTCATCCGAAAGTTGGAGAAGTTTTGTCGACCACCACTGCCCAACCAAAGTCCCAAAGCCGTTTCAAAGAGGCCTGGGAAGATCCCTCACTCCACCTGCAGCGCGTTCTCGGCATGGTGCTGCTCATCTGCCAAGGTGGCATTACGGTCACCGGCTCGCTTGTCCGCGTGACCGGTTCCGGTCTCGGTTGCGACACCTGGCCGCTGTGCCACGAGGGCTCACTCGTGCCGGTTGCGGGCGCTGCACCTTGGATTCACCAGACAATCGAGTTTGGTAACCGCCTGCTCGCCTTCGTCGTCGCCGCTGCCGCAGTCCTTGTCCTAATTGCGGTATACAAAGCGAAGCGCAGCGACGCAATCAAGACGATGGCTTGGGTTTCCTTCCTCGGCGTTGTTGTCCAGGCCGTCATCGGCGGCATTTCAGTACGCCTCGACCTGCAATGGTGGTCCGTCGCGGTGCACTTCCTGCCGTCGATGCTGCTCGTGTGGGTTGCGGCAGTGCTCTACATGCGCATCGCAGAAACCGATGCGGCCGATCCGACGCGCCGCTTTCCCGCGCATGCTCAGACCTGGACCGTCATCGCCGCCGTCGCGCTCTGCTTTGTCCTCGTTACCGGCACTATGGTTACCGGCTCGGGTCCACACTCGGGTGATTCCGGTGTTGGCATGGAAGGTCGTCTCGACCTCGACACCCGGATGCTCGCCTATGTCCACGCCATCTGCATGTACGTCTACCTCATCGCAACCTTCGTCGTCGCTTTCATCTTGCGCCGCTCTGATGCCCCTGCAGACGCAAAACGAACCGTCTGGGTGCTCATTGCATTGATTTTTGTGCAGTGGGCCATCGGCGTCATCCAGTTCAGGATGGGTGTTCCACGCTGGACAATCCCAGTCCACATCGGCATGTCATCAACGGTCGTGGCATTTAGTGCATTCCTTTTCGCACACGGAAAGCGTCGTTTGCCTACGCTAGTGTGACATGAAGGCAATTCTTGTTACCAAACATGGCGGCCCGGAGGTACTCGAATACACCGAGATCGCCGATCCCGTTCCAGGCGAGGGGCAATTGCTTGTCGACGTCGACTATGCCGGCGTCAACTACATAGACACGTACTTCCGCTCCGGAACGTACGCCTCTGAGCCTCCCTACGTCCCCGGCACCGAAGGTTGCGGCCGAGTGGTCGACGACCCATTGGGGGAAATCGCGCCGGGTACGCTCGTCGCTTGGCACGACGCTCCAGGGTCCTACGCAGAGAAGGTTGCCGTCGACCGCAACCGTCTCGTCGCAGTGCCGGAAGGCGTGCAGCCCGAGGTTGCGGCATCCATGCTTCTACAGGGGATGACCTCGCACTACCTTCTCCACGGTGTTCGAGATACCAGGCCGGGAGACACCATGGTCATCACTGCTGGCGCCGGTGGCGTCGGCCTTATCCTGACCCAGATGGCTGCGGCGCTCGAAACCACGGTTTATTCGATTGTTTCTAGTGACGAGAAAGAGGATCTCGCGTACAAAGCCGGAGCGACCAAGGTGTTCCGATACGGAGACAAGGGCTCCGCTCTCGCAGAGGAAATCAAGGAAGCCAACGGTGGCAAGGGCGTCAACGTGGTCTACGACGGCGTTGGCAGGGACACTTTCCAGTTTGCCCTTGAGGTCACAGGTCCGCGCGGCCTCGTGTGCTCCTTCGGTTCCGCGTCGGGCGACGTGGAGCCGTTCAAGATTCAAGAGTTGAACCAGCACGGAGCGCTGTTCCTCACCCGCCCCTCGCTGAAGCACTACGTTGCCACAGACGAGGAGTTCCTCATGCGCGCACAGGCAGTTGTCCGTGCTATCGAGGACGGTACCGTCCGGATGCGCGTCCACCCGCCGTATGAGCTCAAGAACGCCCGCAAAGCCCATGAGGATCTGCAGGCGCGTAAGACCACAGGTTCTGTGGTGCTCAAGATCGAGCGGGATTAAAAGAGCAGTTCTCCGATAGTCTCCCAGCCAAGCACGGCGTCAAAGGACAGACCGAGGAACAGGGCCGCGAGGTAGTTGTTCGACAAGATGAACAGCTTCAGCGGTTTGACCTTCTCGCCACGGACGATGCCGTTGTGCAGCTTGGTCGCCATGACGAGGAATGCGACACCGGATACCACGGCAATCACGAGGTAAATCCACGACGCAGCCGGCACGAGGCCAAACGAGACAATGACGGTCAGCCAGGAGTACAGCACGATCTGACGGCTGGTTTCTTCTGGCGAGGCCACCACCGGCAGCATCGGCACATTCGCACGCGCGTAGTCTTCCCTGTACTTCATTGCTAGCGCCCAGGTGTGCGGTGGTGTCCAGAAGAAGATGATCAGGAACATCACGATGGCCTGCCACCAGTGGTCTGGCGTTCCGTCGGTGACGTTGTCGCGGATCACGGCCCAACCGACGAGCACCGGCATGCAGCCAGCCGCGCCGCCCCAAATCACGTTTTGCCACGTGCGGCGCTTGAGCCACTTCGTGTAGACGAAGATGTAGAACGCGTTGGTCAAGATGATGAAGAACGCCGCCAACCAGGACTTACAGAGCAAACCAAGCCACAGCACACTGATGATCAGCAGTGCCCATGCAAAGATGGCGGCCTTTTGCTTGGTGATCTTGTGACGGACCAGCGGGCGGGCGCGCGTACGCCCCATCTTCTGGTCGATGTCGTAGTCGGCCACCATATTGAACGTGTTTGCAGCGCCGGCACCCATCCAGCCTCCGAGGAGAGTTGCGAAGACGAGCCAAACGTGAACTTCGCCGCGGTCAGCCTGGAGCATCGCCGGGATTGCGGCGACCAGGAGTAGTTCAATGACCCTCGGCTTCGTCAACGCGAAATATGCCTTAATGGTCTCCAACAACTCTCTCCTTTTTATTCTTCAGGTGGCGCAGGGCACTCATACCTTTGGACGATGGTAGCCGTTCCCCCACTGTAGGCACGAATCGAACACGCCATAAGGGTCACGCAGTATGCTCTTGGGAGACCTCATCAGACTCAACTTAAGCGAGGAATGAAGTGACGCTGCCACCCGAGCTGCAAGCCATGACTGTCCGCAACTACCCGTCGGATTGGACCGATACTGACACCCGCGCGGTTGATACCGCCCGCGTGCTGGCGGCCGACGCGGTGGAGAACTGCGGGTCCGGACACCCGGGTACGGCGATGTCCCTGGCGCCGCTCGCCTACACCCTGTTCCAGCGTGTGATGAATGTTGACCCGTCCGACAAGGATTGGGTTGGCCGCGACCGCTTCGTGTTGTCCAACGGCCACTCGTCGTTGACCCAGTACGTGCAGCTCTACCTCGGTGGTTTCGGCCTCGAGCTGCAGGACTTGAAGGATCTGCGCACCTGGGGTGCAAAGACGCCGGGGCACCCGGAGTACAACCACACTGACCATGTGGAGATCACTACGGGTCCACTCGGCCAGGGCCTTGCCTCCGCTGTGGGCATGGCAATGGCTTCTCGACGAGAGCGCGGCCTCTTCGACCCTGAGACGCCTGCTGGCGAGTCCCCGTTCGATCACTACATCTATGTCATCGCTGGCGACGGCTGCCTCCAAGAAGGCGTCACCGCAGAGGCATCTTCGCTTGCAGGTACCCAGCAGCTGGGCAACCTCATCTTGTTCTGGGACGACAACCGGATCTCCATTGAGGACGACACCCAAATCGCGTTCACCGAAGACGTGATGAAGCGTTACGAGGCCTACGGTTGGCAGACGCTGACCGTCGAGTCGGGCGAGGATGTCGTGGCAATCGAAGCAGCCGTCGCAGAGGCGAAGGCCGAGACCACGAAGCCGACCATTATCCGTGTGAAGACCGTCATCGGCTACCCGGCCCCGAACCTGATGAACACTGGTGCTATCCACGGCGCAGCTCTCGGCGCGGACGAGGTAGCTGCGGTGAAGGCTGAACTCGGCTTCGATACCGACGTTCACTTCCCTGAGGAAGCCGACGTGATCAACCACACCCGCAAGCTGCGTGAGCGCGCAGCCGAAAAGCGTGCCCAGTGGGATGAGAAGTTCAACGCCTGGGCTGCGGCAAACCCGGAACGCAAGGCGCTGCTGGATCGCCTCACTGCCCGTGAGCTGCCTGCGGATTGGAAGAAGGACTTCCCCACTTGGGAACCGGATGCCAAGGGCCTAGCTACCCGAAAGGCTTCTGAAGCTGCGATCCAGGCTGCGGCCGCTATGCTGCCTGAGCTCTGGGGCGGTTCTGCGGATCTTGCTGGTTCCAACAACACCCTCATTAAGGGCGAGCCGTCGTTCGGTCCTGAGTCGATCTCTACGGAGATGTTCACGGCGAACCCGTACGGCCGCAACCTCCACTTCGGTATTCGTGAGCACGCGATGGGCGCTGTCATGAACGGCATTGCCTTGCACGGTGGTACTCGCGTATACGGTGGCACCTTCCTCATCTTCTCTGAATACCTCTACCCCGCCATCCGCGTTGCCGCACTGTCCGGCATCGATGGCTACTACGTGTTTACGCACGACTCGATCGGCCTTGGCGAGGACGGCCCAACTCACCAGCCGGTGGAGACTCTGGCTGCGCTGCGCGCTATCCCGGACGTTGCAGTGATTCGTCCGGCAGATGCGAACGAGACTTCTGCTGCGTGGATCGCGGCACTCGAGGCGAAGGAACAGCCGAAGGCCCTGGCCCTGTCGCGCCAGAACCTGCCGGTGCTCGAGGGCACCAAGGAGAAGGCGTTCGACGGTGTCGTCCGCGGCGCTTACGTCCTGGTTGAGAGTTCGAAGGAGACTCCGGACCTGATCATCATGGCGACCGGCTCCGAGGTGCAGTACGCGGTTGAGGCCGCCAAGGTGCTCGAGGAAGATGGCACCGCAACGCGTGTGGTTTCCGTGCCGTCCATTGATTGGTTCATGGAACAGGACGAAGACTACATCGACGCTGTTTTGCCTCGCGAGGTCAAGGCCCGTGTGTCTGTCGAGGCAGCAACCTCCATGCCGTGGTTCCGCTTCCTCGGCGAGTTCGGCCGCGCTGTGTCGCTGGAGCACTTCGGTGCTTCTGCCCCGGGCGCGGAGCTTTTCGAACGCTTTGGTTTCACCACCGACAACGTTGTCCGCGTCGCCCGCGAGACTCTTGCATGCGTGCGAGATAACCGCAGCGTGCCAACGAGCCAGCGTGTTGGCGACACCGAGTCCGAACCAACCCGCGGCGACGGAAAGTAGGAGTGCATGACTGCTATCGACGATCTGTACAACGTAGGCACGTCAACGTGGCTGGATGACCTGTCGCGTGAACGCATTGCTACCGGCAACCTTGCTGAAGTGAAGGCATCGAAATCGATTGTCGGCGTAACCACTAACCCGGCGATCTTCGCTGCGGCGATGAGCTCGGGCACACACTACGACGAGCAACTCGCCGAGTTGAAGGCTGCTGGATCTGCTGCTGATGCAGCGGTTTACGCAATGAGCGTCAAGGACGTTCAAGATGCGTGCGACCTGTTCCGCGATACGTTCGAGGCAACGGGTGGCAAGGACGGTCGCGTGTCCATTGAAGTAGATCCTCGCTACGCAGCCGACGAGGCAAAGACCATCGAACAGGCAAAGGAGCTCTGGAATCAGGTCGACCGGGAGAACTTGATGATCAAGATTCCCGCGACCGACGAGTCGCTTCCGGCCGTCACCGCCGCCCTCGCTGAAGGCATTTCGGTCAATGTGACGCTGATCTTCTCGGTAGAGCGCTACCAGCAGGTCATCGACGCGTACAAGGAGGGCATCCGTCAGGCTGCCGCGAACGGCCACGATGTCAGCACTATCCATTCGGTGGCATCGTTCTTCGTATCCCGTATGGATAGCGAGGTGGACAAGCGCCTCGAGGTCATCGGCACCGACGAGGCTCTCGCGCTTCGTGGCAAGGCAGGCATTGCGAACGCCCGCTTGGCGTATGCGCTGTTCCAAAAGGAGTTCGAGGCGGAGCTCATCGACGAACTGCCTAACGGCGCGAACAAGCAGCGTCCGCTTTGGGCGTCAACGGGTGTGAAGAACCCTGAGTACCCTGCGACGATGTACGTCACGGAGCTGGCCGGACCGGATACTGTAAACACGATGCCGGAGAAGACTCTTGACGCGGCGCTCGCGGATGGCGGTGTGCACGGCGACACGCTCACCGGCACCGAAGCTGTCTCCCGCGAGGTGTTTGCGGCGCTGCGTGAGGTTGGCATTGACGTTGAGGATGTCGTCGCCACGCTAGAGCGCGAAGGCGTAGAGAAGTTTGTGGACGCGTGGCAGGAGCTGCTCGATTCGATGACAGCTAAACTCGCCTAATGTGACTAACCCACTCCGTTCCGCTGAGGACAAGCGGCTGCCCAAGATCGCTGGACCTTCCGGCATGGTTATCTTCGGTGTGACCGGCGATCTGGCCCGCAAAAAGCTTCTTCCCGCGATCTATGATCTAGCGAATCGTGGCCTCCTCCCCGGCGGGTTCACGCTCGTCGGCTACGGGCGGAGGGACTGGACACAGGCTGATTTTCAGGCCTATGTCCGTGAAGCAATCGATGCGGGCGCGCGCACTAGCTTTCACGAGAATGTGTGGCAGCGCCTCGCTGAAGGTCTTCAGTTTGTCAAGGGCAACTTTGATGACGACGACGCCTTCGACGCCCTTGCGGCCACGTTGAAACGCAGCGACGCGGAACGCGGCACTGCTGGCAACTGGGCGTACTACCTGTCGGTACCTCCCGATTTTTTCGCGGATGTGATCCACCAACTTGATCGCAGTGGTATGGCCCACGCAGGTGAAGGCGAGTGGCGGCGCGTGATCATCGAGAAGCCATTTGGGCACAACGCGCAGTCAGCACACCAGCTCAACGAGGTGGTAGGCGCCGTGTTCGACGAGCGCTCCGTGTTCCGCATCGACCATTATCTGGGCAAAGAAACCGTCCAAAATATTTTGGCCCTGCGCTTTTCTAACCAGCTCTTCGAGCCCGTGTGGAACTCGCACTACATCGACCATGTGCAGATCACCATGGCCGAGGACATCGGCCTCGGTGGTCGGGCGAGCTACTACGACGGCATCGGCGCAGCGCGCGATGTTATCCAGAACCACCTGATTCAGCTGCTCGCGTTGGTTGCCATGGAGGAGCCGACATCGTTCTCGCCACGGCAGCTGCGCGCGGAGAAGCTTAAGGTGCTTCGTGCCACCACCGCTGTCGGTCCGTTCTCTGAGACGACGGCACGCGGCCAGTACACCGCGGGTTGGCAGGGCTCTGAACGCGTCGTAGGGCTGCGGGAGGAAGACGGATTCGATCCGAATTCGACAACTGAGACGTACGCAGCATGCACGCTAGAAATCGCGTCGCGACGCTGGGCTGGTGTGCCGTTTTATCTGCGCACCGGCAAGCGCCTAGGCCGACGGGTGACCGAAATCGCGCTTGTCTTCAAACAACCCCCGTACCAGCCGTTTACAGAAGGCCAGACGGATTTGCTGACCAACAACGCAGTGGTCATCCGCGTCCAGCCCGACGAAGGTGTTCTCATGCGCTTCGGTTCGAAGGTCCCTGGTGCGGGTATGGAGCTTCGGGACGTGAACATGGATTTCCACTACTCGGAGGCGTTCACGGAACAGTCCCCAGAGGCGTACGAGCGTCTCATCCTTGATGCGCTGCTTGACGAGTCCAGCCTGTTCCCCACCAACGCCGAGGTGGAGCGCAGTTGGCAGATTCTGGATCCGGTGTTGGACTACTGGGCGGAACATGGCGCCCCTGAAGACTATGAGGCAGGCACCTGGGGTCCTGCGTCCGCTGATGAGATGCTTGCCCGCGAGGGCCGGGCGTGGCGTCGTCCGTAACGGAGCAGAAAGGGTTCGACGTATGATCATCGATCTTCCTAACACCACCACGAAACAAATTGAGACGTCACTCGCACGCGTGCGCGAGAGCCATTCGCTAGCTACCGGTCGCGTCCTGACGCTTTTGGTTGCGGTAGATGAAGACAGCGAGCTTCTCGACAACACCTTGTCCACCCTCCGGGACGCCTCTTTCGAGCACCCAGCACGTGTACTCGTGCTGGTCTCCGGCGACCCGGCTAAGGAATCGCGTCTCGACGCCCAAGTGATGGTTGCGTCCAACGCAGGCGCCTCCGAGGTCGTCGTCATGCATCTGCGCGGGGAATTGACGCAGCACCTCGGTGCGGTGGTGACACCCCTTCTGCTTCCCGACACCCCCGTTGTCTCATATTGGCCAGGCGCTGCTCCAAAACGGCCCGCCGAAGAGCAGTTGGGACACATTGCGCAACGTCGCATTACCAACATTCGTGGTGCGAGCCGCGATGGATCGCTCGCGGAGTTGGCGGCAGGCTATACGCCCGGCGATTCCGATATGTTGTGGTCTCAAATCACTCCCTGGAGGGGAATTCTCGCTTCGGCGCTTGACCGGTTCCCTGAGCACACAATCACGGGTGCAGAGGTCGCCGGTGCTCCTGGAGACCCCAGCGTGGATCTTGCGGCCGGCTGGCTCGCTGACAGCCTCGATGTGGAGGTAACACGTTGCGACGAGCATATCTCCGGCTTCCCCATCGCCCACACCATCATCCACACTGACGGCGGCGATGTTGAAGTCGTTGCTGAGGGTGAGTACACGGTACGCATTTCGGTACCAGACATGGCTGACTCGCGCGTCGCAATGGGTGAGCGCACTGACGCCGAATGTCTTGCCGAAGAACTTCGCCACCTCGGTCCCGATGCCATCTACGGCAACGCTTTGAACGGCTTAGGAAAGGTACGACACGCATGATTTATCCGAATCTCGAGGCTCTTATCGACGACACCGCCGCCGACGTTGCGGCCGCCATCCGCGACGCTCAGCGCTCAGGCGACGGCCGCGCTCGAGTGGTACTGACCGGCGGAACCGCGGGCATCGCTCTCCTGCGACGTCTGCGCACCGAAGCGATCGACTGGGCAAACGTAGACATATTTTTCGGCGATGAACGCAACGTACCGGTAGACCACCCCGAGTCCAACGAGGGCCAGGCCCGGGAGGCGTTGCTTGACCATGTCGACATACCCGAAGCGAACATCCACGGCTACGGGTTGGACGGTGGGCCCATGGATGCCGCGGTAGCGCGTTATGAAGCAGCCTTAGCGAAGTTTGCGCCGGATGGCTTCGACCTCCACTTGCTCGGTATGGGCGGCGAGGGTCACATCAACTCACTGTTCCCTCACACCAGCGCCGTGCGCGAACATGATGCCATGGTCGTCACGGTTACTGACTCCCCCAAGCCGCCAGCCGAGCGGGCGACCCTGACCCTGCCTGCGGTCCAGTCAGCCGACCGTGTGTGGTTGCTCGTTTCCGGCGCAGAGAAAGCCGAGGCTGCCTCCCACGCAGGTGACGGTGTTACGGCAGCTCAGGATTGGCCGGTCGCCGGCGCAGTTGGGCGTAAAGAAACGGTCCTGCGCATCACCGAGGATGCAGCAGGACCGTTGAACTAATTCGCTGTTAGGACGCGAACGTCTGGATCAGATTCAGACCGATGATGCAGGCGATCCAGATGATCGCCATCAGCACGGTCACGCGGTCCAGGTTGCGCTCCACGGTGGTGGAGCCGGACAGGTTCGCCTGAACACCGCCACCGAAGAGGCTGGACAGACCGCCGCCCTTGCCTTTGTGCAGCAAGACGAACACGGTCATGAGGATCGCCGAAATCACCAGCACGATCTCGAGAGCAAGAGCCATCTGCGATACCTTTCCAAATCACATTGGTGCAAACTCTGTTGAGCCTACACCACTTTCTGGTGGGAACTTACATCGACGCGTTCGCGGCAGCGGCAGCAAGCTTCGCAAACTCCTGGCCATCCAGGGAGGCACCGCCGACGAGTCCACCGTCGACGTCGGGCTGGCCCACGATCTCTGCGACGGTGTCCGTTTTCACCGAACCGCCGTAGAGGATGCGGACCTGCTCGGCTGCGTCGTCGCCCGCAAGCTCACGGACAAGTTCACGGATGCCGTGGCAGACCTCTTGCGCGTCCGCGGCGGAGGCTACCTTGCCAGTACCGATTGCCCAGACGGGCTCGTAGGCGATGACGACCTTGGACGCATCCACACCAGCTAACGACTCACGCGTTTGCTTGACCACGAAGTCGAGGTGGTCGCCCGCCTCGCGGACCTCGAGTGGCTCGCCGACGCAGACGATTGGCGTGATGCCGTGTTCAAGGGCCTTCTTCGCCTTGGCAGCGACCTGCTCATTGGTTTCGCCGTGGTACTCGCGACGCTCCGAGTGTCCGACGACCACCCAGGTGCAGCCGAGCTTCTCCAGCATCGCGGCAGAAATGTCGCCGGTGTACGCGCCGTTGTCGTGCTCAGACACGTCCTGCGCGCCGTAGGTGATCTGGAGCTTGTCGCCTTCCACCAACGTCTGGATTGAACGAAGGTCTGTGAACGGGACAGTCAGGGCGATATCGACTACCTCGTAACCATCCTTCGGGAACGCGAAGACAAGCTTCTGCGCGCTCTGGATCGCCTCAAGGTGATCGTGGTTCATCTTCCAGTTGCCCGCGATGAGTGGTGTACGTGCCATGGATAGACCTCCTTACTGCAGAACAGAAACGCCAGGCAGGTCCTTACCCTCAATCAATTCGAGGGAAGCGCCACCGCCGGTCGAAATGTGGGAGAAGCCCTCTTCGTCGAGGCCCAGAGTGCGCACGGATGCCGCCGAGTCGCCGCCGCCGACAACCGTGAAGGAACCGTTGTCCTTCGTCGCTGCGATCATTGCCTCAGCCACTGCCTTGGTGCCGTCGGCGAAGTTCGGGAACTCAAACACACCCATGGGGCCGTTCCAGAACACCGTCTTGGAGCCCTTAATTGCCTCGGCGTAGTTCTTTGCGGTCTCCGGTCCGATATCCAGGCCCATCCATCCCTCCGGAATCTCATCCAGACCGACGACCTTCTTCTCGGTGTCCTTGTCAAAGCCAGCACCCGCAGCGACATCAACCGGCAGAAGCAGCTTCTCGCCGAAACGTGCGATGAGCTCCTTGCAGGTATCGATCATGTCGTCCTGCAGCAGCGACTTCTGCACGTTGTGGCCCTGGGCCGCAAGGAAGGTGAAGCACATGCCACCACCGATGATGATCTTGTCTGCCTTCTCTGCAAGCGCCTCGATCACACCGAGCTTGTCGGACACCTTCGAGCCACCGAGCACCACAATGTAGGGGTTCTCTGGCTTGTCCTTGACCGCAGACAGGATCTCTACTTCCTTATCGACGAGGAAGCCCGCGTACGCCGGTAGATTCTTCGCAACGTCGTACACGGACGCCTGGGCACGGTGCACAACGCCGAAACCGTCAGATACGAACGCGCCGTTGTCAGCCGCCAACGCAGCGAGCTCAGCTGCGAATTCAGCGCGCTCCGGCTCGTCCTTTGAAGTCTCGCGCGGATCGAAACGGACGTTCTCCAGGAGCAGAATCTCGCCCTCGGTCAAGCCGTTGGCACGCTCGTGGGCGTCCTCGCCACTGACGTCGCCTGCCAGCGGGACAAACTGCCCGAGACGTTCCGACAGCGCCTCTGCAACCGGTGCGAGAGAAAACTTCGGGTTCACCTCGCCCTTCGGGCGGCCGAGGTGTGCCATAACGATGACCTTCGCGCCGCCGTCGAGAAGCGCCTTCAGCGTAGGCAGCGACGCGTCAATGCGACCGGCATCGGTGATGTTGCCGTTCTCGTCGAGCGGAACGTTGAAGTCGGAACGAACGAGGACGTGGCGGCCGTCGACGCCTTCGTCGAGAAGCTGCTGCAAGTTCTTAGTCAAGGGGTCTCTCCTTTTAGTTCGGTGAACGCATCCCATCGTATGAAAAACGGGTCCGCCGCGCTGGAAGCGCCACGGACCCGGGGGTGCCATAACTTAGAGCTTGTCCGCGACCAGCTTGGTCAGACGGATGTACTGGGCGGTGTAAGACCACTCGTTGTCGTACCACGAGATGATCTTGACTAGGTTGCCGTCGATGACGCGAGTCATGCCAGCGTCGAAGATAGCGCCGTGCGGGTCACCGATGATGTCGGAAGAGACGATCGGGTCCTCGGTGTACTTCAGCGCCTGGCCGAACTCGCTGTCCTCCACAGCCTTCTTCACTGCCGCATTGACCTCCTCGACAGTGACATCCTTGCCCAGGGTCACGGTGAGGTCGGTGGCGGAACCGGTGATGGTCGGCACACGCATTGCGAAGCCATCGAGCTTGCCCTCAAGGCTCGGGAGCACGAGCGCCACAGCCTTAGCTGCACCGGTGGTCGTCGGAACGATGTTCTGCGCTGCCGCGCGGGCGCGACGCAGGTCCTTGTGCGGAGCATCCTGGATCCGCTGGTCACCTGTGTAAGCGTGGATGGTGGTCATCAGGCCACGCTCGATACCGAACGCCTCGTCGAGGACCTTCGCAACCGGCGCGAGCGAGTTCGTGGTGCACGATGCCGCGGAGATGATGTTCTCCTCGCCCGTGTAGTCGGCGTGGTTCACGCCCCACACGTAGGTGCCGTCAACTTCCTTGCCCGGTGCGGAGATGATGACCTTCTTCGCGCCAGCATCAATGTGTGCCTGAGCCTCCGGCCCCTTGCGGAATACGCCGGTGCACTCCAGCACAATGTCAACATCCAGGTCACCCCAGGCGAGGTTTGCCGGGTCCTTCTCAGCGGAGACCTCAATACGGCGGCCATCGATAGAGATCGAGTGGTCGTCGTACTCGATGTCGTGCTTGAACTGGCCGTAGGCCGTGTCGTACTTCAGCAAGTGCGCGAGAGTCTCATTGTTCGTCAAGTCATTGATCTTGACGACCTCGAGCTCGCCCTTGTACTCGTCCTCGATGATGCGGAGCGCGGAACGTCCGATACGACCGAAACCGTTAATGCCAATGCGCGTAGTCACTGTATTTTCTCCTCGATGGTTGTAGAAAACCTCGTACGCAAGCCAGTGTATCTGCGCCTCTCACAGCCTGCAGGGCGCAAATTCGCCCCAAGGCCCCCTCCCCACAACCAGGGGGAGCATTCCCCCGTCGTGCCGATTCTGAATGTGGTTTCCCACACCACGACACCTCAGCGCCCCCACTCCCCTTGGGGAAATACCGCCCGCTCAGGGCATGTCATGTATCCCACAGGCAACTGTGATTCCGGACACGTTCTGGGCGTTAATCTGAATTCACAGGATTCGGAGCCGTTTCCACTCCGTGTGTGTCCGGGATCCCCATCTCGGCTGCTCGACGGTCAGCGAGCGACAGCAGTCGTCGAATACGTCCTGCAACGGCGTCCTTGGTCATCTGCGGGTCAGCCAAACGACCAAGTTCCTCGAGTGAAGCATGACGGTGTTCCACGCGGAGGTAGCCCGCTTCTGCAAGGTGCTCAGGAACGTCGTCGCCAAGAATGTCCATCGCACGCTCCACCCGAGCTGCAGCAGCTGCTGCAGCCTGCGCCGAACGGCGCGTATTGGCGTCATCGAAGGTAGCCAAGCGGTTGTTTACCTTCGCTGTCACAGCCTTCGCCGCGCGCTTGCGGTCCCACTCCAGGCGGGTCAGTGGTGCCCCCATACGACTCAGCAGGATTCCGATGGTCTCGCCGTCGCGGATAGTTACCCTCTCCACACCTCTAGTTTCACGGGTCTTCGCGGTCACCGACAGACGACGAGCCAGCCCAACGAGTGCGAGCGCCGCTTCCTGGCCCGGACACGCCACTTCAAGGGTCGCGGTACGACCAGGCTCCATCAGCTTTCCTCGCGCGAGAAACGCGCCACGCCAAGCTGCCTCAACGCCGGCCATTGATCCTGAAATCACCTGTCGCGGCATACCAACCACCGGGTGACCAGACGCTGTCACAAGCTTCAGCCGGCGGATGACATCAGCCACGTCACGTTCCACCCGAACGACATACGTGGTGTCCTTACTGCCTTGGACAGGGGGTACGGTCTCGATGGCAGGCTGAACTGAGCAGAGTTCTTGAATGGATTCCGCGAGCCTCACCGCCACCGGCTTCTCGCCGAATTCTGCGACGATGGCCAGACCGTTATCGGAAGGCTGGATCGAGCCGGCGAAACGAATAAGCGCGGTGGCTTCCGCCGCCCGAGCCTCGGTGGTACCACATGATACGGCGAGTAGCTCTTCTTTCACCTTGCCCGTAAGCGCCAATGTTTCCGTCCTTTCATCGCCCCCTTTAACCCGGAGCAGTGTAGCTTGCTGCTCTTAGCTGCTCGTCGAGAGGTCCTTGAGCGCAGCAGCAAGCTTCAACGGATCATGAAGGTTGCGCTTCACACCATCGTCGCCTTCGACACGTAAGGAGCGGTATTCGACGTCCGCGCCGAGCCGTTCCGCCGCACGACGGACGTTTTCACGTTCGCCGTGCGTAGTCACCATGTCGCTGTCCGCCAGGAAGCAATCAACCCGCAGGTTGGGGGCGTGTTGCGCAAAGACATGAATATGACGCTCGGTGGTAAAACCATGGGTCTCCCCTGCTTCTGGGGAGAGGTTGAGTACCACAACCACCTTTGCTTCGGTCTCGTTCAGAGCATCACACACTTGAGGCACCAACAGGTGCGGGATCACAGAGGAAAACCACGAACCAGGCCCAATGGTGACCAGATCCGCGTCCATAATCGCCTGGATGGCGTCCCGGCTCGCTGGCGGTTCGGACGGAGTCAGCCGCACACGGCGCACAGTGCCCGGTGTCGTCGCAACGGCGACTTGGCCGTGTACAGAGCGCAGCACCCGTGGGTCGTCGTCAAGCCCTGCAACATCAGCTTCAATGTCGAGGGGTTGTGGGCTCACTGGAATGACTCGTCCCTGGGAGCCGGTCCATTTGCCAACCTGGTCCAGCGCCGCTTGTGTGTCACCAAGGCGCTCCGCAAGTCCGGCGATGATCAAGTTTCCCAAGGCGTGTCCAGCCATTGCGCCATGCCCACCGAAGCGGTGCTGGAGCGTGTCGCGCCACATTGCGCCGTCCCCGCTGTCGTCGGTAAGCGCTGCCAGCGCCATGCGGAGATCTCCCGGAGGAACAATCTCCATCTCGCGACGCAGGCGGCCCGACGAGCCGCCGTCATCGGCAACTGTCACCACAGCGTTAATACGAGCTGCGCCGGCAACGCGCGCGGCCGTGAGCGTCTGGTAGAGCCCATGCCCTCCCCCGAGGCATGTGTACGTCATCGCCGCGGGATCAGTCGCGCGCATTAGTGCTTCTCCAAATCACGGTGGATGACATTGACATCAACTTGGCCCTGCTGTCGCAGTCGCTTCCCGATCGCTTCTGCGACCGCAACCGAGCGGTGGTGCCCACCTGTGCAGCCAACGCCCACAGTGATGAAGTCCTTACCTTCGTGGCGGTAGCCCTTCAACGTGCTCGACAACAGATCCACGAAATGGTCCACGTATTCCTTCGCACCATCCTGCGACAGGACATAGTCTGCTACAGGTGCGTCGATACCACGGAAGTCGCGCAGCTCCTCAACCCAGTATGGGTTGGGTAGGAATCGCACATCAATGATCAGATCAGCGTCACGTGGCGAACCATGCTTGAATCCGAAAGACTCAATAGTGACGTGTTGACGCTCCACCGGCAGCTCGCCGACCGATGCCTCAACAGCGCGGCGTAGGTCGTGCACAGACAAATTGGACGTGTCGATGATGACATCTGCGGCCGAACGGATGCCTTCCATTTCCTCGCGTTCGCGATCGATGCCGTCCTGCAAGGTACCATCGCCCTGCAGCGGGTGCGTGCGCCGCACGGAGTCGAATCGGCGGATCAGCACATCGTCACGCGCCTCAAGAAACAGCACGAACGGTGAGTAACCACGTCGACGGAGCCCCTCAAGGGTGTCGGCCAATGAACCGTTGAACCGGTCTGCGCGCACGTCCGACACGACCGCCAGCCGTTCCACTGGGGAATCGTCCGCTGCTGCAAGGTCCACAAGCTCCAGAATTAACTGGGGTGGCAGATTCTGTGAAACGAAGAAACCTTTGTCCTCGAATACTTTCGCTGCGGTGGACAATCCGCCACCGGACAAGCCGGTGATGATCACCGGACGCCAACTGGCGGAACGCAAATCGTGTGGCAATGCTTGAGCAGAAGCTGTGGACATGGCGCTCATCCTAACGAAGCGCAGCGAGCCGCGTCGCGGTTCCGCAAAAGCTGCCGCAAAACCTGCCTCATAACCAGCCTCAAAACCAGCTACGTATGAAGGTGCTCGTAGATCGTCGCGGCGAGTTTCGGACCGACGCCTTTAACCTCCTGGATCTCCTCGATAGAAGCCTCTTTGATCTTCTTCACCGAGCCAAAGTGCTTCACCAAATCGGTTCTCCGCGCGGGGCCTAGTCCCGGGACTGCGTCGAGGGCGGACGCTCGCATGCGCTTCGAGCGTTGCTGGCGGTGGTAGGTGATGGCGAACCGGTGGGCCTCATCACGCACCTGCTGGAGCAGATACATGCCTTCGGAGTTTCGCGGCAGGATCACCGGCTCGTCGTCGTCTGGCACCCACACTTCCTCGAGGCGTTTGGCCAATCCGATGAGTTGTACATCGACGATGCCGAGGTCGTCGAACACAGCCTGTGCGGCATTAACCTGGGGTTTGCCACCGTCGACGATGAACAACTGGGGAGGGTAAGCGAAGCGTTTCGCACCGGTCGATTCGTCGGCCTCGTCCTCGAAGGTCTGCGCCTCAGCGACCTCATCAGGGTTGGCGAGTTTGTCCTCGTTGTAGCGCTTGAAGCGCCGGCGTGTGACCTCGGCGATGGACCCGACGTCGTTGGATCGACCATCGCCGGCTGCTTCCTTGATGCGGTATCGACGGTAGTCGTTCTTTTTGGGCAAACCGTCCTCGAACACCACGAGGGAGGCTACAACGTCGGTGCCTTGGATGTGGGAAATATCGGTGCATTCAATACGCAGCGGCGCTTCGTCCATCCCGAGCGCGTCCTGGATATCTTGCAGGGCCTGCGATCGTGCGGTCAGGTCACCGACCCGCTTCAACTTGTGCTGGTGGAGCGCTTCGGCGGCGTTTTTGTGCACTGTTTCCATCAGTGCACGTTTATCACCGCGCTGCGGCACGCGAAGGTCCACAGGCCCGCCACGTAGTTCTTCGAGAAGTTGGGTCACTTCCGGCAGTTCCGCGGGCAGCGTCTCGACGAGAATCTCACGCGGCACCGGCATCGGTGCCGCCGCCTGTGCACGTGACTCCTGATCTACGCCTCGGCGACGAACCTTCTGCGCTTCGATCTTGCGATCCTCTTCACGCTCCTGCTTCACTCGCTCGACCGCATCCGAGTAGTACTGGACCAGGAAGTTCTGCATCAACGTTGGCAACGTTGGGTCGGTCTGGCCTTCCTCCAGACGTTCTGCGGCTCCGGGCTCATCGCCCGTTTTTTCGACAACCCAGCCCCGCTGTGCGCGGATGCGCCCATCGCGGACGTTGAAAATCTGCACCGCCGCTTCAAGCTCGTCGGTATCAAAGGCGATGATGTCCGCATCGGTGTCTTGGCTGAGGACGACCGTCTGGCGCTCCATTACCTTTTCGACGGCGCCGAGGTCGTCGCGAAGCCGCGCCGCCTTTTCAAACTCGAGGTTTTCCGCGGCCTCCTCCATCTGTGCGGTGATGCCACGGACAAGCTTCTCGGAGCGACCTGCCATGAAGCCAAGGAAGCCCTGGACGATCTCGTCGTACTCGGCTTCGTCGACACGACCGACGCAGGGTGCCGCACACTTGTCGATGTACCCAAGCAAGCAAGGGCGTCCAAGGGATTCGTGACGGTTAAACACACCGTTGGAACACGTCCGAATCGGGAACACGCGCGTGAGCAGATCGAGGGTCTCGCGCACCGCCCACGCGTGCGAGTACGGGCCGAAATAGCGCACGCCCTTACGTTTGGGGCCACGGTAGAAGAACGCGCGCGGGTAGCGTTCGCGCACGCTGACGGCAAGCATTGGGTACGTCTTGTCGTCGCGGTACATGACGTTAAACCATGGGTCGAAGCGCTTGATCCATGTGTATTCGAGCTGGAGCGCCTCTACCTCGGATGCGACAACGGTCCATTCGACTGAAGCGCCGGTGTAGACCATCTGCCGGGTCCGCGGATGCAGAGTCTCCGGTGGCTGAAAGTAGTTGCTCAGGCGCGCACGAAGATTTTTGGCTTTGCCAACGTAGATGACACGCCCGTCGCGGTCCCGGAACTTATACACGCCCGGATCGGTTGGGATCGTTCCGGGCGCTGGGCGGTAAGACTGGGGGTCAGCCAAGGGTTAATCCTTAGGCATGTATTTGGCTTCGAGCTTGCGGAATTGCTCGACAGCCTGAATCGCGCGCTCTTTATCGCCTGATTGGATCGCCCACAGGGTGACGTACTCGAATTCCGGAAGTTCGAGTCGCGCCATGCGGGAGCCCTTGGGAAAGCTCAAACCGTAAATGACGGTCCAGGGGTAGAAACGGGTGCCGATGATGTTGGCTACCTGGACACCGTCTTCGTTGGCGCGCACCCGAGGGCGAGTCAGTGCGATCCAGGACAGGACCGAAATAATCAGGCCAACGCCAACGAACGCGAACTTATCCACGCTGGTAATCGCGATGCCCGAGAATTGCGCGTCCACGGCCCACGCCATGAAGAAATGCACGGCCATGACAAGGATGATCCAGCCGATCGCCACGGTTCGCAGGTACCTCGACGAAATCTCAAGCTCCCACGGCTTCGTCGAGGTGTTGGCGTGCGGATCAAGCGCAGTCAGATAAGCAGCTTCCTGCTCGTTCGTTATGTGTGTGCCTGCTGGTTGATCAGTCACTTCCGCACTCCTTGTCAACTTGAAAACGCTCTTGCTTCTCGACGACTCCGTGCCGCGCTCGCTCCGGCTACTTTAACCCTTTAGCGGCAAAGCGCGAACTTTCTGCAGTTCAACTAAGGCCCCAGCGGCCGCACGCATCGCTTCGGCGCCTTTGTCTTCTTTCGCGTCTTCCCCACCGGCACGCTCGTAAGCCTGGTCTTCTTCTTCAACCGTGAGCACGCCGTTGCCTACCGGCGTTTCCTCATCCAATGCAATACGGGTGAGGCCAGCGGTGACAGAGTCGCAAACGTAATCAAAGTGGGCAGTTTCGCCACGGATGACGCAGCCGAGGGCCACTACCGCGTCGTAGCGCTTTGCGCATGCCTGCACCACAACTGGCAACTCCAACGCGCCTGCTACCGCATATTCATCGACTTTAACGCCCAGTTCTCGGGCCTCATCTCGTGCGCCAGCGCGCAGCATCTCGACGATCTTTTCATTCCAGCGGGTGTAAACGACGGCGACGGTAAGCCCCTCCGCTTGCAGGGAATAGTCCTCGGGTGCTCCAGTAGCTGCCACTGGTGGGTCTCCTTGATACCTAGTTGGTGTGGTGTTGTGGGTGTTGTGTGTTGTGTTCTTCAGCCCAACCGAGAATGCCGGGCAGGTCGTGTCCCATCCTGTCGCGCTTCGTCCGCAAATAGGCGATGTTGTCGTGGTTAGGAACCACTTCGATCCTACTGCGGTGAGCAACCTTGGGGATCAGACCGGCAAAGGCATCGACTTTTTGGGGATTGTTGGTCATCAGATCGACCGAACCGATACCCAGGTCTGCAAGGATGTCGCTTGCTGCGGAATAGTCGCGTGCGTCGACTGGCAGGCCTTGTTCAAGGTTTGCATCAACGGTGTCGAGCCCGTCGTCCTGTAAACGGTAGGCGCGCAGCTTGGCGAGTAACCCGATTCCGCGTCCCTCATGTCCACGCAAGTAGACGATAACGCCGCGGCCTTCCTGCTGAATGCGGCGCATTGATTCCTGAAGCTGCGGACCACAGTCACAACGCCGGGAGCCAAACACATCGCCGGTGAGACATTCCGAATGCACGCGGACGAGAACGTCCTCGGCGTCGCGCAGTGCATCAAGTTCCCCCGCGATCAGCGCAACATGCTCGGTCTCAGTCAACGTATCCAGGTAGCCAACCGCAGTGAATTCACCGAACTCCGTTGGTAAACGAGTAGCAGTGCTGCGTTCGACAAATCGTTCATGCTGGCGACGGTACGCAGCGAGCTGCTCGATCGAAATCATCGAAAGCCCGTGCGTATTCGCGAACCTGCGGAGCTCGTCGAATCGAGCCATGTCTGCCGGGTCATCTTCAGAAACGATCTCGCACAGGGCACCGACAGGGGCCTTACCCGCAAGCGTTGCAAGGTCTACCGCTGCCTCCGTGTGTCCGTCCCGGACAAGTACTCCCCCGTCACGCGCCCGCAGGGGCACAACGTGTCCGGGCCTCGTAAACGACTCTGGGGTCGCGGAATCGTCGGCAAGTAATGCGATCGTCGTGGCGCGCGAACGTGCGGAAATACCGGTGGTGCCGGTTGCTGCATCAACGGTCACGGCGTAGGCAGTGCCGTGAAGGTCCTGGTTTTGCGCAACCATCGGGGGCAGATCGAGGGCAGTGGCCCGCTCGTCCGACATGGACACGCAAATGTAGCCAGAGGTGTACCTCACCATAAACGCCACCAACTCCGGCGTGGCGTCTTGTGCAGCGAAGATGAGATCGCCCTCGTTTTCGCGATCCTCACTGTCCACGACGACGACTGCTTTGCCCTCGCGGATGGCGGCAATCGCCTCCTCCACAGTGTTCAACTCGGTGTCCAAGTCGGTGGTGTGATTACCGGCGCTACCGGCGGATGCTGTCATACCGTTCAACCCTAGCCCTGCACCATTTTCTCAACGTACTTGGCCACGATATCCACCTCGAGGTTCACTGGATCACCGACCGTAAGGTCACCAGCAGTGGTATCGCGCAGCGTGGTGGGGATCAGCGACACCTCGAAAAAGTCGTCTCCGACTGCGGAAACCGTCAGCGATGTTCCGTTGACCGTAATGGATCCTTTCTCCACCACATACCGACCAAGATTCGCGGGCAGAGTGAAGCGCACTACCTCCCAGTGCTGCGAAGGCGTGCGAGAGACAACCTCGGCGACACCATCGACGTGGCCCTGCACGATATGTCCGCCCATGCGCTGACCAGCAGCCAACGCGCGCTCTAGGTTGACCTTGCTCCCCTCGCTATAGGTGCCGAGACGCGAGCGATCCAGCGTTTCGCGCATCACGTCAGCGGTGAATACGCCAGCAACGTTGTCAACCACCGTCAGACACACGCCGTCGACCGCGATGGAGTCTCCCGGTGATGCATCCTCGGTGACCTTCGACGCACGTACCGCGATCCGAACGGCATCCTCGAGCTGTTCAAGCGTGTCAACGACACCAATCTCCTCAACGAGTCCCGTAAACACAGTTCAGTCCTTCTCCATTTCTATAAGCACATCGTTGCCGATCCGGCGCACATCAGTGGTGCGGAAACGTTTAGCGTCACCAATCGTTCCCGCGATTTCGCAGTCGAGCACTCCCCGTCCGGCCCCCAGCAGTGCAGGGGCAATGTAGGCCTGCACCGCGTCGACCAGGTCGAGTTCCAGGAAACTCGCCGCCAATGTTGCCCCGCCTTCTACAAGCACATCTCTCGCGCCGCTATCCCACAGCGCTGTCAGCGCGGCCTGTGGAGTGTCGTATTGCTCAAACCCGAGCTCGGTCAGGTTGCCGCTGGGAACAGCCCGCTTACCGACGACCACACGTCGCGGCTGGTGCTCATACAGAGCGCCATCGCTGTGGCGGGCGGTCAACGATGGGTTGTCAGCAAGCGCGGTCCCCGTGCCAATGACAATCGCGTCACGTTTCGTGCGATCTGCGTGCACAGCGGCGCGGGCTTCGTCGCAAGTGATCCACTTGCTCGTCTTATCGGCCGCTGCCGTAAACCCGTCCAGCGTCGACGCAAACTTCAGCGTCACACTCGGGCGGTTGTTGCGCACCGAGCGAAGCCAGGGCTGCAGTGCCTCCACACGGGTGTGAAGTAGGGCCACATCCAATCCATGTGTTCGCAGCCAATCCGCGCCGCCGGATGCAGGCTCAAACGGATCAGCGGTCAGATACACCACCCTCGCAATTCCGGCATCCACCAACGCTTGGGTGCACGGACCTGTCCTGCCAGTGTGGTTGCACGGTTCCAAAGTGACAACGGCTGTCGCGCCCTTCGTCCGTGGTCCCGCTTCACGCAGGGCGTTGACCTCAGCATGGGGCCCGCCCGCGGGAGAGGTCCCGCCAGTCGCGATAACTTCCCCGGATGCGGTCACGATTGCGCAGCCCACCGGCGGGTTCGGCGAGGTCGTCCCGCGCACTGCGTCACCCGCCGCTATGGCCGCAGAAACCGCGTTGGCTAACGCGGGGTTATCACGTGTCACGCCTGCGCAGCCTCAGTTGCCAACTCGCGGAGGCGCTCTACCGCCTGGGCTGGGTCATCAGCGCCGAATACGGCGGAACCAGCAACGAATGCGTCCACACCGGCCGCTGCCGCTTGTGCGATAGTGCTGTTGGCAATGCCACCGTCGATACCAATGATTGTGTCCAGGCCCGCTTCCGCAATGCGATCGCGAAGCGTCATCACCTTGCCCAGGACCTCGGGCATGAACTTCTGGCCGCCAAATCCTGGCTCGACACTCATGACCATGACCTGATCAAAATGCTCGAGGTCATCGAGGTACGGCTCGATTGCGGTCCCTGGCTTGATGGCGAAGCCGGACTGTACACCGAGTTCGCGGCACTGCTTCGCAGCAGCTACATGGTCGTCGGTCGCTTCGACATGGAACACGAGGCGGTCGCCGCCGGCCTTGACGTAGGTTTCAAACCACCGCTCCGGCTCCTCGATCATCAAATGCATATCCAGGAATTGGTCCGTCACGCCGTCAACCGCCTTGGTCACGTCGGGACCAAAGGACAAGTTGGGCACAAAGTGGCCGTCCATGATGTCAACGTGGATCAGGTCTGCGTTGGGGACCTTGCGGACGTCGTCGCCAAGCGCTGCATAATTAGCGGCAAGAATTGATGGTGCGATGTAAATCATGAGGTGTCCTTAAACTTCGGTGGTCGGCTCGGGTCCGAGTTTTCGCAGTACAGCGAAAAACATAGCGTCTGTTCCGTGTCGGTGCGGCCACATCTGGACGCTTGGCAAGTCGCCAACGTCATCCATGCCCGCTGCGTACTGGCTCGCATCGAGCTCCTCGACCTTGCCATCAGCGAGGATCGTGTCGACGATTCCCCTGGTTTCTCGCACATCGGGTGAGCACGTGGAGTAGACGACAATACCGCCGGACTTAACTAGCTCGATTGCAGCCGAGAGCAATTCGCGCTGAAGCACGTTGAGTTCCGCGATGTCTTCCTCACGCTTGGTCCAACGCGCCTCTGGGCGGCGGCGAAGCGCTCCGAGACCGGAACAGGGTGCGTCGACGAGAGCACGGTCGTAGCCCGGCTCAAGGCCAGAACGACGACCATCGGCAGTATGGACGCGCACAGGAAGATCACGCACGGTTTTCCGAATGAGTTCAGCACGGTGCGGACTCACTTCGACGGCATCAACTACTGCGCCATCGATAGCAGCCAGCGCCCCCATGAGCGCCGCCTTACCTCCCGGCCCAGCGCACAAGTCGAGCCATCGGCCTTGGTCGTCTTCGACCGGCACGTCCACTACTGCACGCGCAATCACCTGCGAGCCCTCGTCCTGAACTGCGGCGAGCCCCTCGCGTACCGGCTGCAACTGTCCTGGATCACCTTCAGGGAGGTAGACGGCGTACGGTGAGTAGCGCCCCTCTTCTCCGCCAGTGACCAGCGCTAACTCCTCCGCACTCATCTCGCCTGGTCGAGCAACAAGATGTACGACCGGGCGGGCTGAATCAGCCTCAAGCGCAGCCTCAAGCTCGTCGTCTCTCGAGCCCAGTGCAGCACGGATCGATTCCGCGATCCACACCGGGTGCGCATGGCGGAACGCCACCGCAGCAAGCGGGTCCTCCGGTTCAAGCTTGCGGAGCCACTCCTCCGCTGGAGTCCGCGTAATCGAGCGCAACACGCCGTTGACAAAGCCCTTGGCCTTGAATTGACCGGCCGCTTCAACCAAACGTACGGAGGTGTCGACGGCCGCATGGTCCTCCACTCGCGTGTACAGCAACTGGTAGGTGCCGAGCCGCAACGAAGTCAGCACTTCAACAGCCATTCGGTCCAGGCCGCGGGATGCGTTGTCTGCAATCACAGCGTCAAGAACACCAAGGCTGCGCAGCGTGCCGTAAGTCAGCTCGGTTGCAAACGCAGCGTCACGACCGGTGATCTTTCGCTCACGCAAGACCGTCGGCAGGGTGAGGTTTGCAAACGCCGCGTCGCGCTCGACGCGTACCAACACCTCAAATGCCGCCTCGCGCGCCGGGTCACCGATGCGTGCGGTTGCGTTCACAGGTGCTGCTTCTTTGCGACGCCTCGGCGCCTGCCGCGTGTTTGCTCGCCCGTTTCGCTTCGGCTGGTGTTCACGGCGCCCTGCTGCGCGTGACCGGAATCCACCACTCATTCGAACGTCATCCCTTCCGCCCGGACATCGTTGGCCAAGCCTCGAGCCCAATCAGCTGCGTTCATCATTTTCTTGCCGGGTGCCTGAATCGTGCTGAGCACGACGTCACGAGTGCCGGTTCCCACTCGCACCTCGTTCTTGCCAAATGCAACCTGGCCCGGGGCGAGCTCGGTTGAATCGACAGACGTTACTGGCCCGAGCTTGAATCGCTCCTCGCCTCGCATAGTCCATGCACCAGGCGCTGGAGTATGCGCACGAATTGCCCGATCGATGACCGTGGAATCGGCGGCCCAGTCAACGCGCGCATCTGCAGTGAGAATCTTTGGCGCATAGGTTCCCTCTTCAGGCTGTGCTTTCGGCGTCAGTGTGCCGGATTCAAGACCATCCATGGTGCGAACGAGCAGGTCTGCGCCGGAGTACGCCAAACGCTCGAGAAGAACACCGGCGGTGTCGTCGTCGGAAATTGTGTCTGTGAGCGTGTCCAAAATGTCGCCGGTGTCCAACCCTTCGTTGATCCGGAACGTCGTCGCACCGGTGGAGGCATCGCCCTCGCGGATCGCGGCCTGTACCGGCGCAGCACCGCGCCACTGCGGCAGCAGCGAGAAGTGCAAGTTCACCCAACCGTGCGTCGGAATATCGAGCATGCCAGCAGGAATCAGGTTGCCGTACGCAACGACCGGGATCGCGTCTGGGGCGATGTCGCGCAGTCGGGCCGCGGTGTCGTCGTCAAGTTTCTCGGGTGTGAGCACTTCAATGCCATGCTCGAGTGCAACTGCCTTCACCGGCGACGGATGCAACGTGCGCCCCCTGCCTTTGCGTGCATCGGGTCGCGTCAGCACGGCCACTACCTCATGTTCCGATGCCAGCAGCCGCTCCAGTGCCACTGCCGCCGGCTCAGGGGTACCTGCAAATACAAGTCTCACAGTTAGTTCTCCTTATTCCACTCCGCCGCGGCAATCGCATCGAGTGCCGCTTTGCGGTCAGCTGGCGACATTCGGGCCGTAAACATCACGCCGTCGAGATGGTCTGCTTCGTGCTGAATGCAGCGTGCGAGCAATCCGCTGCCGCGTAGTGTCAGCGGGCGCCCACACATGTCGGCGCCATGGGCAACCACGGTGTTGTGCCGCTCAACAGTCCCGCGAACATCAGGCACCGAAAGACATCCCTCCACACCAATTTGGGTATCTTCGCCCAACGGCGTCCACACCGGGTTCACGATGTGTCCCCGAAGGCCCTGACAATCGAACACAAACACTCGCTGTGCGACACCGACCTGGTTTGCCGCTAGGCCAACACCCCCAGCCGCATCCATCGTCTCAAGCATGTCGCCCACGAGCCTGTGCAGGCGTTCGTCGAACACATCCACCTCCTCCGCTGCCGTGTTGAGCACCGGATCCCCGAATAGACGAATGTCGCGTATGGCCATGAACGCCAAGTGTACTGACCTGGACAAGCGAAATTTCGCTTACCCGATATCCACCGGATTGACCTGGATACGCAGTGGCAGCTCCTGCTTCGACGTCGTCCACGCGACTGCCCCTGCCCGCAGCGCCTTGCCCAGCGCAGACCGCCCAGTTAACGGCGCGCGCACCAGCATGCGCTGCGCCGGACCGTACTCACGCTGATCCCACTCGCCGGGCAAACGCACACCCGGGGGCAAATCCACAGGCCCCAGGATCTCCGCGTAGTCCGGCAGGTCGGTGCGCTCAAAGAACGGCTCCAGCGCGTCTCGGGGCGCGTCAACCACGGCAACGTGGACCGCCGGCGGAAATCTCGCCTCGCCGCGCAAAGCCAGCTCTGCAGCTGCAAATCCCGGCGCGTCCCAGCGAATGAGATGCTGCACGACCGGCATGCTCGGCTCCGCTACCACTACGACTTCTCCGCCATCGGCATGCGGTTGGACAAGCGTGGCAGCAGCCATCCATTTCGACAGCGTGTCCTCCACTGCCCTTAAGTCAGGGCGTTGCACGAGCGCCCACGCGTCAAGCAGCACAGCAGCACCGTATCCGCCTGGTACTCGAGGCTCCGCACCTGGCGTGGCGACGACAATCGCAGGCCCCGCGTCAATCGTGCGCGAAATACGATCGCCCCCGGACGTTTTGACCCTATATTTCGCAAACGCACGGCCAAGCTCTTCTGCGGTGCGTTCGGTGCCCAGTACGACAGCCCGCACACGCCGGGAACCGCATGCCGGACACACATGTGCAGGGTCCATTCGGCCACACCACCGGCATGTCGGTGCCGCTGCTTCACCACCGGACGGCAACCCCAGCGGTCCGTTGCACCAACGGCAACGCGACGGTGTACGACACTGCCCACAGGCGAGTGATTGGATATACCCGGTGCGCGGAACCTGGAACAACACAGGAGTGCCTCGCTCAAGGGCTTTCGTCGCAGCCGCAAATGCTGACGAAGGAAGACGGGCTTGTTTCGCCCTTGGATCCCGTTCGAGCTCAAAGTCAGAATCGCCCGCGGCGTGAATGTAAGGCGAACGTGTACGAAGCGTTTGGCGGGGTGCAACCAGTTCGTGCATCCAGCCAGATTCCACCAACAGTTGCGCCTCTGCTGTGCGTGAGAATCCGCCAATGACCAAACATGCGCGCTCAAGGCTCGAGCGCGTCGTGAGCACCTCCCTGGCGTGAACGTAGGGCGCGCGGGGATCCACGAGGTTGTCATCGCCGTCGAACATCACGACCATCAACCGCAAGTTCTGCACCGGCGCGAACGCGGCGGAGCGGGTCCCTACCACGATGCGCCCTTGGCCGTGCAGAACGGACAGGTAGCGGGAATACCGTGCTTGGGGTCCCTGGGAGGCGGTCAAAGTCGTCACTTGTTTTGCCGCAACGAGCTCGCGTAGCGCTTCCTCGCAACGGTCAACAGCATCTTGGTCCGGAACCACGATGAGCGCGCCACCGCCGTCCTTTGCCACCTTGACAGCGAGTGCGGCAAGCGCGGCAGGCCAATCCTCGCCCGGCACCAACTGCCACGCGGCACGAGCCAGCTTTCCCTCTACTACGGCATCGACGAAGGACTCACCGTGTGTGTACGTCGTCCATGCGGAAAGGTCCGGCTCGGCGACCTCCCCGAGCTCCACCCATGGTGTGGAGGTATCCGTTTCTTCCGCTTTCGCATGTCGTGCGGGTATTGCAGAGCGATAAATGTCGGATCGGATGCCTGCGTACCGGTCCGCGAGTGCGTCGATAAGCATGCGCGTGTGCTCCGGGGCCACGACCTCGGGTGAGATAACGCGTTCGATGAAGCGCAGTGAGCCTTCATGGCTTGTCGACGACACCCGCTCCAGCACGATCGCATCCACGAGCCTGCCTGCAAACCGAACCCGCACGCGGACGCCTGGCTGTGCGGCTTCGGCATCCTGCTCGTCGACAAGATAATCGAAGGCCCGATCAAGGTGCGCGAGCCCCAACATAGGCAGCACGCGGGCCACAGGCAGGTTGGCAGCTCGCGTGTTGGACATGGTGCAGCATTCTAAACCACGCCACGACACGACACTCCGGACCTAAGGCTCAGCTGTGCGAAACAGTGCGGTAGTAATAGATGCATCACAAATCAATCGCGCCGATGAGGGACCCGCTTCCGCCATGAAACGTCTGCTTCCCGCAGTCTTATCCGTCTGTATATCCACTGCAGTTGCCGCAGGAGCCATGACTGCTCCCCAAGCACATGCGGTTGACGTCACAAATCTTTCGCTAGGAAGCAAGCAGACACAACTGCTTTTTGCAGGCTCCTCCCTTGGCCCGATACTTAGTCCAGGTAACGGCTCGCCGATCGACAACGTATCCGCCTACATCCACGGCTCGTCGCAAGGCGCACAGCAAGCCGTACAGGACAACTGGCGCAAGGCATACAACCAACTCCCCCAACAAGTTCGAGATAGCGTGCCACCTCACCTGCGCCCTGCACCGCAGGAAGAAGAGACTGTGCCGGTAACCGTGGTCCCGGCAGCGGAGCCAACGTTGTCTCCTAACGCGGCCAACTGCAGCAATTGCGTAGCAATTACGTACGACGACGGACCGGTTCCCGGTACGGAGCGCCTGCTCGACATCTTCAAGCGCAAGAATGCGCATGCGACGTTTTTCGTCGTCGGTAACAACGTCAATGCAAACCCGAAGATCCTGCGCCGCATCCGCGCCGAGGGCCACACGATTGGCAACCACTCGTATTCACACCCGGACCTGGCGCGCCAGTCCGACGCGACGATCGGGTCACAGCTCAGCGACACGAGTGCTGCCATTGAGAAGCAATCGGGAGTGAAGGTGCACTGGGTGCGCCCGCCCTATGGTTCCTACGACGGCCGTGTAATCAATGCTTCCAAGGCCCGTGGCCTATCGCTGGCAATTTGGGACGTTGACACGATGGATTGGAGCCACCGTGACACCGCACGCACCTGCTCCATAGCGGTCAATCAGGCGCAAGCTGGATCGATTGTGCTCATGCACGACATCCACGAGCCGACCATCAACGCAGCGGAATGCATCATCGATGGTCTGCGCGCCAAGGGGCTGCGTCCGGTAAGCCTCGACGAGATGATTAAGGACCCCGTCCCGGGGCGTGTGTACACCCACGCGAATTAGCCGTTAGACTTCGTCGCCATGACTGATCCAGGCGAGCATACAGACGAGCAATCGGAAGACACTGCAGACCGCGAAGGTTGGCTCAAGGCACTTCCCTATGCCGTTTTTGCACTGTATGTGATCGCACCTGCACTCCTCATTCCCGTCGCTGGCACGCCATGGCTCCTCGTTGGTTTCATCTTTGCTGTCGCTGCTATCGCGGGGCTTGTCGACGGCTACTGCTTCCGTCCCTCTTGGACATTGCCACTATCCGCCGCTGGCGGTTTCTGGGTGGCGAAGATCCTTTACTTCAATAACGGCACCTTCATCTATGCACTCGGCGTGGCTGTCGTGTCGGCACTTTGCGCATGGCTGATGTCTTTGGTGCGCAAGCAGCCGGCCCCGGTGTCGTCGACAAGCAGTGCGCAGGTGTAGCCGATGGAAACCTGGAGCCTCAACCACCCGAAGTATGGGCTTATCGAACTGCGTGTGGGATTCGACCGCGACTTCGCGGCAGAGGACCCTGAGTGGCCCGGAGATGAGACTGACAAGGAAGGTACGCTAGCCACAGACGAGCACACCCTGCGCGAACGCATCGAACTCTGGGCAAAGAATCCGAGTGAGCGCATGGAAGTGTGTGTCGACGGCACCGTGCAGCACCGCTACAACGACGTGAACAGCGGGCGACTCCCCCTTTTTGGAAACGGCGGGGCAAAACTCGAGACTCCAATGGGGATCGGCGTTGACCGCCAAAAGCCTCACCTTAAACTGCGTGCAAGTGGCTTCGACGAACTGCTCAGTGTCGAGTTTCGGGAGGGCGACACCATCGTCGAGTTCGACCCTCCAGAAGGCTCACGCGGTGCGAAACGGCGTCGGACAATGGAATCGAGTTCGCTCAAGCGCACACTCATCCCTATGGCCGAAGGCTTGGGCAAAGGTGGCTGGGCGCTGGCGGTGATTGTCCTCGGTCCGATCGTAAGCCGAATCATCGACCGGCTTCTGCGATACCTTCCGGACTGGGAACTTCCCGACATCACCTTGCCGCACATGGATCTTCCGGTCCCGCACCTTCCCCAGATGGATCTTCCGCTCCCCCAGATCAACTGGCCTGAATTCGACCTCCCGGACTTGCCCGAGTGGGTTCTTGTTGCGCTCGAATACTCCAAGATCTGGCTGCCAATCCTCATTGGCGTGGTTGTCGGAATCGTGGCCTTGCGCAACCACAAGAAGTCTGAACAGCAAAAAGCCGCCTGGGACAAACCCCAAGCGGCTTCGAAGGAAACTTAAACGCCTGCGGCTGCGCGCAAGTCGTCCACCTTATCGGTGTGCTCCCAAGGCACATCGATGTCTGTGCGACCAAAGTGGCCGTAGGCAGCGGTTTGGCTGTAGATCGGGCGCTTCAAATCCAAATCACGGATGATCGCATCCGGTCGCAGATCGAAGACCTTCTCCACTGCCTGCTGGATCGACTCGTTGGTCTGCCCCTCAGCGGCGGTACCGAACGTCTCCACGTACAGGCCAACCGGGGTTGCACGACCAATTGCGTACGCAACCTGAACCTCAACACGGTCTGCGAGGCCCGCAGCGACAATGTTCTTCGCCACCCAACGTGTCGCATACGCGCCGGAGCGGTCCACCTTTGAGGGATCCTTGCCAGAGAACGCGCCACCGCCATGGCGTGCCATACCGCCGTAGGTATCCACAATGATCTTGCGTCCGGTCAGGCCTGCGTCCGCCATCGGACCACCGGAGATAAACGAGCCAGACGGATTGATCAGGACCTTGGTGTCCTCGCGGTAGAACTTCTCCAGACCGGCATCTTCCATGACCCAAGCGATAACGTGCTCTCGCAGCGCCTTCTCAAGTGCCTCACCAGTGAAGTGTGGGTCGTGCTGCGTGGAGATCACGATCGTGTCGATAAACGCCGGGGTATCACCGTCGTACGCAAACGTGACCTGAGTCTTGCCGTCTGGGCGAAGGCCGTCGACGATGCCCTCGTGGCGCACTTGGGACAATCGGCGTGAAAGGCGGTGCGCAGTCGCAATCGGCAACGGCATGTACTCAGGGGTCTCGTTGGAGGCGTACCCAAACATTAGCCCCTGGTCACCCGCACCAGACTGGTCAGTCTCTTCAGTGGAGGCCTGTTCGCGCACCTCCTGGGAGGTGGTCACGCCATCCGCAATCTCCTGCGACTGATCACCGATTGCGATGTTGACGCCACAGCTGTTGCCGTCGAAACCAACCTCGGAAGAGGTGAACCCGATTTCCACCAATTTGTCGCGCACGATCTTCGCAATATTGGAGTACGCAGACGTGCGCACCTCTCCAACAACGTGAACCTGTCCAGTGGTAACGAGGGTTTCCACTGCAACGCGGGACTGTGGGTCCTGCGCGAGCATGTCGTCCAAAATCGCGTCCGAGATCGCATCGCAGATTTTGTCTGGGTGCCCTTCAGTGACGGACTCACTGGTGAACAGTCGGTAGTAAGTGTCGAGTGACAACGGATCTTTCCTTTACGTGGCCTTGAGGCTGATTCTCCAACACACTAGACCAAGCGGTCTAAGTACGCAAAGCTAAGCGCGAAGCTTTTCAATCGCATTCCAGATCCGAGCAGCTACCTCGTGTTTCGTTCCGTCCTCAATTTCCAGTTCTTTGCCAGACGCACTCAACAACCAACCGCGGTTAGTTGACTGGCCAAACACATTGCCACCAGCAACCGAGTTCAGCATGAGCAAATCCGCGCCCTTACGCTTGAGTTTCGCGCGACCATTCTCAAGTTCGTTGTCCGTCTCAGCTGCAAACCCGACGATCGTGGCATGAGTCTCGCCAGCATCTCGCTTTTCGACGAGACCTTTAAGGATGTCCGGGTTCTCGGTCAAGCGAACAACGGAGAGCGCGTCATCGCTCTTGCCCTTCTTCAGTTTCGTCGTAGCTTCCGATTCTGGACGGTAATCGGCCACGGCGGCCGCCATCACGATGATGTCTGCGTCTGCGGCACGCTCATCCATCGCGTCTTTCATCTCACGTGTGGATTGCACACGCACCACCTCCGCCCCTGAGGGCACAGATAGTTCCGCGGTTGCTCCAGCCACGATCGTGACCTGTGCTCCCCGCTGCGCTGCGATGTCCCCGAGCGCAAACCCCTGCTTGCCAGAGGATCGGTTACCAATGAAACGCACAGGATCAATATTTTCTTGCGTTCCTCCCGCGCTAATAAGTACGCGGGTTCCTGCGAGCGTCTGCTTCATTGGACCGGTTGCCAACACCGTACGAGCTAGCTGCGCAATCGGCTCAGGGTCCGGCAAACGACCCGGACCCGTGTCCTTTCCCGTCAGGCGCCCATGCGCCGGCTCAAGAACCGTAATCCCACGCGAACGAAGCACCTCTACATTGTGTTGCGTCGCTAGGTTATGCCACATTTCGGTGTGCATTGCAGGCGCAAGCACGACGGGGCATGTGGCCACAAGAATGGTTGCAGCCAACAGGTCATCTGCTCGGCCTGCTGCGACACGGGCCATGAGATCAGCGGTTGCAGGTGCGACAACGATGAGATCGGCCTCTTGACCGAGACGGACGTGCTGGACTTCGTCGACACGTTTGAATACCCCAGTATCAACTGGGTTTCCGCTCAGCGCCTCAAATGTTGCTGCGCCCACGAACGACAACGCGCTTTCCGTAGGGATAACGCGCACATTATCGCCATGTTCTTTAAAGTCGCGAACCAAGTGGCATGCCTTATACGCAGCAATTCCACCGGAGACACCGATCACAACGTTCTTGGGGGCAGACGTGGCTTCGTTCATGTGGGCCAAGCATACAAAAACGCCGTTGCGGAAGCCCCAATGGCTCGCACAACGGCGTCATTAGCAGAAGCGCTTACTGGCCTTCCTCGTGCTCGAGGAGGCCTGCCTCGATCTCACGCAGCGCGATCGACAGCGGCTTCTCACCAGGCTCTGGCGTTACCAGCGGGCCGATGAACTCGAAAACACCATCTTCGGAGTTCTGGTAGAAGCTGTTGATCTGACGTGCACGCTTGGCTGCAAAGATCACCAGAGCGTACTTCGACGAGACCTTCGTCAGCAGTTCATCGATCGGGGGCGCGGTAATGCCGTCCGGGGTGTCGTAGACACGTTCCTGCTGAGTCTCCTCAACAGCGGTGTCCTGCGACAGGTCATTGGTTGATTCAGTCACTAAAACCCACTCGCTAATTGTTGTCGGATGTTGCGCCTAGAAGGATGCGCGCAATGTGTGCAACGGCATCGTCGACATCGTCATTCACAACAACGGTGTCGAACTCCCCTTGCGCATCGAGCTCCTCGCGCGCGGTGGTGAGCCTGCGCTCAATCACAGCTTCCGTCTCGGTCCCACGACCCGTGAGACGTTCAACGAGGACTTCCCACGACGGGGGTGCAAGGAACACTGTACGCGCTTCAGGCATGAGCTGCTTGATGTTGCGAGCACCTGCGAGGTCCACCTCTACGAGTACCGGGCGCCCGTCTGCAAGAGCTTCACGGACCGGACCCGCAGGCGTGCCCGAGCGCTGAAGGCCTCCGTGAATGTCAGCCCATTCCAGCATCTCACCAGCATCGATGCGCTGTTGAAAATCATTCGAGGAGACGAAGTAGTAATCCCTGCCGTCGACTTCGCCCGGGCGTGGAGCCCGAGTTGTCATCGAGACAGAAAAGTAGAGGTCCGGCACCTCGCCACGCAGGCGGCTAACCACCGTTGACTTACCTACGGCAGACGGTCCGGCCAAAACGACCAGCTGCCCGCGGGGCGCCACCTCAGCCATGTTTAGTTCTCTTCGAAGCCGAAGCGCTCGAGCAGAGCACGACGCTGACGCTCACCCAGGCCACGCAGGCGACGGGTCTGAGCGATCTCCAGCTCCTCCATGATCTCGCGAGCCTTGACCTTGCCAACCTTCGGCATGGCCTCGAGCAAAGCGGAAACCTTGGTCTTGCCGATGATCTCGTCGGTGTCAGCCTTCTCCAGCACGTCCTTGAGCGTGGTTTCGCCGCGCTTCAGGGAGGCCTTCAGCTCAGCGCGCTTCTTGCGAGCCTCAGCCGCCTTCTCGAGGGCTGCCTTGCGCTGTTCATCGGTCAACTGTGGAAGTGCCACGGGTTCCTCCATGTAGGTAGTTCATTCAATATGTTCAGGCCGACTCGTGCCGGCGCGGGGCCTCCTCCACACTCTGCGTTTCAGAAGGCGCACCGCATCCGACACAGTCTAACACTGCATCTGGTTGGCACCGGGAAAATGGAGCGCATTCTTGCTGCATTTCTCCATGTCACCGTTGCGACGCACCTAAACTACCAGGGTTTTTCTCAGCCGATGAAATGGACCCGCTAGTTATGGCTGTTTTACCAGTTCAGCGACACGTTTCCGCAGTTCAGTAACGTCCGGTCCAGCAGACAAGACGGAACGGGAAACATTCGGGAACACCAGGTGTGCGTTTGCACCTGCAATCTGCGCCGCGTCTTCCATCGTCGCTCCCTGCGCTCCGACCCCAGGCATAAGCACTGGAGCATTGAGCGCGTCGAGCACCGGCGGCTTCGCCACAGTTGCACCGACAACGACACCAACGTGGCCTACTGCAGCGCCCTGGTTGTACGTGGCGCATTCATCGACCATCCACTGCGACACCATGCGTCCATCGACTTCACTCGTCTGAAACGCTTCAGCTTCAGGGTTGGAGTTCGCAGACATCACGAACACGCCCTTACCGTGCGCTGCAGCAAGTGAGATGGCAGGCTCCAGCGACCCGACACCCAGATACGGTGTCAGCGTGAGCGCGTCCGCTTCCAACGGTGAGCCTGGCTGCAGCCACGCGGCGGCGTATCCGGCCATCGTGGAGCCGATATCGCCGCGCTTGGCGTCCGCGACGACGAGCGTCCCGCTCTCACGGAGTGCGGCGAGGGTCTCCTCGAGTACCGCGAAACCCGCAGAGCCGAACCGCTCGTAGAAGGCAACCTGTGGCTTGACCAACGCAACTGATCCTGCAAAGGCCTCGACACACGCCGAGGAAAACCGTTGCAGACCATCAATGGTGTCCGGAAGACCCCACTTGTCTAGCAGCGCCGCGTGCGGGTCGATGCCTACACACAGTCGGCCATATTCATTACCAGCGGCAACGAGACGCTCCCCGAAGGAGGCATGGGGCTGTACCACTACTGGCCACCCTCTGCGTTCTTGGAGACGCTGTGCTCGAGCTCCTGGAGGCTGGTCACATCAATAGAGTTGCTGCGCACTGCTTCGATGCCTTGGACTGTGGCGGTAACACCCTGCACATCGGTCATGATCGGTACATCCGCGATCACGGCTGCGGCACGGATGTCGTAGCCATCGTGGCGCGCGGTTGTCGAGCCCGCCGGAGTGTTCAGGATGAGATCAATCTCGCCGTCCAAGATCCGCTCCACGATGGAACGGCCCTTCGCACCTTCGCGGACCTCGGAGCCCTTGAGTGCTACTTCGCATTCGATGCCGTTGCGGCGCAGCATTTGCGCTGTACCTGCCGTCGCGATCACCTTGAACCCCATGGTGGACAAACGCTGGATCGGGAAGATCAGGGTGCGCTTGTCGTGGTTAGCCAGGGAGACAAAGACCGTGCCCTCCGTTGGCAGTTCGCCGTAAGCAGCGGCCTGGGTCTTAGCAAATGCCACACCGAACGACGGGGCAAGCCCCATGACCTCACCGGTGGACTTCATTTCCGGGCCGAGGATGGTGTCCAGAATCGACCCGTCTGGGCGGCGGAAGCGGCTAAACGGCAGTACCGCTTCCTTCACAGCGATCGGGTGGTTCAGCGGCAAGGATCCGCCATCGTAGTCGGACGGGATAAGGCCCTCGTCGCGAAGTTCAGCGATCGTCGCGCCGAGCATGACGCGTGCTGCAGCCTTCGCAAGGTGGACGCCGGTCGCCTTGGAGACGAACGGCACCGTACGCGATGCGCGCGGGTTTGCCTCGATGACGTAGAGGATGTCGTCCTTCAATGCGAACTGGACGTTCATCAGACCCTTCACCCCGATACCGTGAGCGAGTGCCTCAGCGGAGCGACGGACCTTTTCAATGTCGTCGGGGCCGAGCGTCATCGGCGGAAGCGCACAGGCGGAGTCGCCAGAGTGAATGCCGGCTTCCTCGATGTGTTCCATCAGACCACCGAGGTAGACCTCGTTGCCGTCAGACAACACATCGACGTCAATTTCGATGGCGTTGTCAAGGAAGCGGTCCACAAGCACTGGGTGGTCCGGGCTGAGCTCGGTTGCGCGCTCGATGTAGTTGCGCAGGGAGTCTTCGTCATAAACGATCTCCATGCCACGGCCTCCGAGCACGTAAGACGGGCGCACGAGGACGGGGTAACCAACCTTGTTGGCCACTTCGCGAGCCTCTTCGAAGGAGGTTGCGGTGCCAAATGCGGGAGCTGGAAGCTTGGCTGCTTCGAGCACCTTGCCAAACTCGCCGCGGTCCTCCGCCAGATCGATTGCCTCGGGGCTCGTACCGACGACCGGCACGCCCGCATCCGCGAGACGCTGCGCGAGGCCCAGCGGGGTCTGACCGCCGAGCTGCACAATAACGCCAGCGACCTCACCGGTAGCGGCTTCCGCACGGTAGATCTCCATCACGTCTTCGAACGTCAACGGTTCGAAGTAGAGACGGTCCGCGGTGTCGTAGTCGGTAGAAACGGTCTCCGGGTTGCAGTTGACCATCACGGTCTCGTAGCCAACGCGGGACAGTTCCAGGGCGGCGTGGACACAGGAGTAGTCGAACTCGATGCCCTGACCAATGCGGTTCGGACCAGAGCCCAGGATGACGACCTTGCCCTTGCTGTTTTCCTTTGCACCGGTGAACTGGTCAACCTCAGACTCGGCAGCCGGGTCGAGTTCGTACGCCGAGTACAGGTACGGAACCTTCGCCTCGTACTGGCCCGAGCAGGTGTCCACGGTCTTGAAGGTCGGGTGGATACCCAGCGTCCATCGCAGTTGACGCACGCCGTCTTCGCCCGCGAGTTCTGGGCGCAGCGTAGCAATCTGGGCGTCGGACAAGCCTTGAGCCTTTGCCTCACACAGGAGACCTGCGTCAAGCACAGGGGCGTCGATAAGCACCTGGCGGAACTCGACCAGCCCAGCGACTTCCTCGAGGAACCACGGATCGATACCGGAGGCTGCGTAGACCTCATCAACGCTCGCGCCGAGGCGAAGCGCAAGCTCGACATCGTAGAGACGCTTGTCGGTCGGCACCTTAAGGTCTTCGAGCACCGCTGCGACGTCATTTGCACGCTCTCCTGCGACGTACTCGTCGGAACGAGTCCAGAAGCCGTTTGGCTTGTCTTCCATCGAGCGCATGACCTTGTTCAGGCCCTGGATGTAGTTGCGGCCAATACCCATGGCCTCGCCAACCGCCTTCATGGAGGTGCCCAGAGTCTCGTCCGAGCCCGGGAACTTCTCAAAGGTAAAGCGTGGCATCTTGACGATGACGTAGTCGAGGGACGGCTCCTCAAGCGCAGTGGTCGCGCCACCGGTCATGTCGTTGGCAATCTCGTCGAGCGTGTAGCCAATAGCTAGTCGGGTTGCCACCTTTGCAATCGGGTAGCCGGTCGCCTTCGACGCAAGTGCAGACGAACGCGACACGCGCGGGTTCATCTCGATCGTGATCATGCGGCCGTCTTTGGGGTTGATGGCGAACTGGATATTGCAGCCACCGGTCCTGACACCGACTTCACGGATGATGGCCTTGCCTTGTTCGATCATCTTGGTGACCTCGGGCTCGGTCATCGTCAACACCGGCGCCACCGTGACAGAGTCGCCCGTGTGGACACCCATGGCATCCACGTTCTCAATCGTCGCAACCGTAATGCAGTTGTCATCCGAGTCACGAATGAGCTCGAGCTCGATTTCTTTCCAACCGAGGATGGATTCTTCAATGAGCACGTTCGCTTCTGGCGATGCGGTCAAGCCGTCGCCGGCGATGCGGTGCAAGTCGTCCATGTCGTAGGCAAGGCCGGAACCGAGACCACCCATGGTGAACGACGGGCGCACGACGACTGGGAAGCCGAGCTCCGCGACGGTTTCTTCCACTTCTTCCATGGTGTAGCAGACACGGGAACGGGCGGACTCGCCGCCGATCTTTTCAACAATGTCCTTGAACTTTTGGCGGTCTTCGCCGCGCTCAATCGCGTCGATGTCTGCGCCGATGAGTTCAACGCCGTGCTTTTCCAGAATGCCAAGCCGGTCCAGCTTGATGGCCGTGTTGAGTGCAGTCTGACCACCGAGCGTCGGCAGAATCGCATCAACCGGGTGGCCTTGCTCAGCCTCGCGGGCGAGGATGCGGTCGATGTACTCCGGCTGGATCGGCTCTACGTACGTGTGGTCGGCGAACTCAGGGTCGGTCATGATCGTTGCCGGGTTCGAGTTCACCAGGGTGACGCGCAGGCCTTCTTCTTTGAGCACGCGGCACGCCTGGGTGCCGGAATAGTCAAACTCGCACGCCTGTCCGATGACGATCGGCCCGGAGCCGATGACCAGGACGTGGTTGAGATCTTCTCGCTTCATAATGTTTCTCCTGGTCTTTCTTTTAAGCTTCTTGCTTTTCGACGATTACCTGCACGCGCACCGACTTACCCTCGTGCTGCGCCTGAGAGACGTGGCGGACCAGCCTGCGGGTGTCTACACCCCAGATGCCGGTAATGCCCTGCGCCTTCATTTCTTCTTCCAGGCTGTGCTTTGCTTCCTGGTTCGATGCGATGCGAGCGAGATCGCGGATCACCACGGCTTTTGCCGTGATTGCCGTACGTCCCTCCCCTGCTCCTTCACCTGTCCAGCCAACATTGCCGATGTGCGGTGTAGCGAACACCAGGATCTTGCCGTCGTTATCGGCAGAGCACATTTCGCGCTCGTAACCGAACATATCGATGATGCTCTTGAGATCGCCTTCAATGTCACCTTCCGGTGCTGCGCCGAAGACGAAGCCGGTGAATTTCTCGCCTGTGTCGAGGACGAGTTGTGCGCGGGTGCGCTGCTGCTGTGTTTGTGTCATGGGTTTAGGCCTTCTTTGCAGAGTAGGTTTGGGTGCCGCGCAGCCAGGTGCCAACTACGCGTGCGTTAAATTCGATGCCTTCGTAGGGAGTGTTCGACGCCTTCGACGCCATATCCTTGCCCTTTGCGGTCCAGGTGTCCTGTGGATCAATCAAGGTGAGGTTTGCTGGCTCGCCAACCGCGATCGGACGGCCCTGGTCCTCAAGCCGCAGAATTTCGGCAGGGCGCTCGCTCATGACCTTGGCCACGAAGCGCCAGTCAGCAAGACCCGATTCGACGAAGACTCGGTGCACGATCGCCATGGACGTTTCTAGGCCGAGCATGCCTGGCTTGGCGTGCTCGAACTCCACGCACTTGTCTTCAGATCCGTGAGGAGCGTGGTCGGTGGCGATGACGTCCACGGTGCCGTCGAGAAGCGCTTGCTTGAGCGCTTCAGCGTCGCGCTTTTCGCGCAGCGGCGGGTTGACGCGGAACAGGCCGTCGTAGGTGGACAGCATTTCGTCGGTAAGCAGCAGGTGGTGCGGGGTGACCTCTGCCGTAACGTTGATGCCCTGCGCTTTGGCGAACCGAAGCAGCTCGACCGTGCCTTCGGTCGACGCGTGGCAGAGGTGGTAACGACCACCGTAGTCACGAGTCATGATCGCGTCGCGTGCGACGATGGATTCCTCCGCGACACGCGGCCAACCTCGAAGCCCCAGGCGCGCTGCCTGCTCGCCTTCGTGGGCTACAGCGCCCTCGGTCATGCGGTGGTCTTCCGCATGCTGGGCAAGAATCACGTCGTGTGCCTTGGCGTATTCGATAGCGCGGCGCATGAGCTGCGGGTCGTTGACGCACTTGCCATCGTCGGAAAACATGCGCACACCGCTGCGGGCCATCAGACCGATCTCGGTGAGCGTCTTGCCCTCGAGTCCCTTGGTAATCGAGCCCACCGGGTAGACATCGCATTTACCGTACGTCTGGCCCTTCTCCCAGACCGCCTCGGCGAGGAACGGCTGGTCGATCACCGGGTTGGTATTCGCCATGGTGAATACAGCGGTGAAGCCTCCCTTGGCGGCAGCATCCGAGCCGGTAGCGATGGTTTCGGTGTCCTCGCGGCCCGGCTCACGCAGGTGCACGTGCATATCGACGAGACCAGGAAGCAACACGTTGCCACCACAGTCGATGGTTTCATCAGCATCGTCAAACGGGTTGTCCCCAATGGAGTCGATGACACCGTCTTCCACGTCAATGAGAATGCTGGTCACGTCCTCGCCATATGGACGAACGTTGTTGAGTGCAAGCTTGGTCACTTGATCGCTCCTTCTTCGCCGCCAGTGCCGGCGAGCAGTGTGAACAACACGGCCATGCGGGTGTACACGCCGTTAGAGACCTGGCCAAGGACGACAGCATTGTCGCGATCAGCCACGTCGTAGTTAATTTCCATGCCACGCAGCATCGGACCCGGGTGCATGATCAACGCCGAATCCTTCATGCGGTCGGCTCGATCAACGCTCAAGCCGTACAAGGTGGCGTACTCGCGGTGCGACGGGAAGAACCCGCCGTTCATGCGCTCGGCCTGCACGCGCAGCATCATCACGACATCTGCGTGCTCAATCTCGGCATCGAAGTCATACGAGACACGTGCCGGCCAGAACTCCACACCGGTAGGCAGCAGCGTCGGCGGCGCAACCAACACAACCTCTGCGCCCAAGATGTGCAGCAGGTCCACGTTCGAGCGAGCAACACGGGAGTGCAAAATATCGCCGACGATCAGGACGCGCTTTCCAGCGACATCGCCAATGTGCTGGCGCATGGTCACCGCATCCAGCAAAGCCTGTGTCGGGTGCTGGTGCTGGCCGTCACCTGCGTTCACGATGCTTGTATTCGGCAACCACTTGGCCAGAAGCTGTGCAGCACCCGAAGCAGGGTGGCGCATGATGATCGCGTCTGCACCGATTGCCTCCAAAGTTGCAGCGGTGTCTTTGAGCGATTCACCCTTCTTCACCGAAGATGAAGACGCAGACAGATTGATCACGTCTGCGCTCATCCACTTGCCCGCTGTCTCAAACGACGAGCGGGTACGCGTCGAGTTCTCGTAGAACAACGTCATCACAGTGCGGCCACGCAGGGTCGGAAGCTTCTTGATCTCACGACCATCCAGAGCTTCCCGGAAGCGGTCCGCTTCATCCATCAGCTCGATGATCTCTTCGCGGCTGAGATCTGCAATATCGATGAGGTGCCTCATTTACGCCTCCCGTTCCAGGGTCACGCGATCTTCACCGTCGAGCTGGGCGATCGCGACAGTGACATCTTCGTCCTTCGATGTGGGGATGTTCTTGCCTACGTAATCCGCGCGGATTGGCAGCTCCCGGTGGCCACGATCGACCAGCACTGCGAGCTGGATCGCGGCTGGCCTACCGATGTCGCGCAGCGAATCAAGGGCGGCGCGAATGGTTCGGCCGGAGTACAAGACATCGTCGACAAGCACGACAATTGCCCCGTCGATGTCGACCGGAATGTGGGTTGGGCGCAGTGCCCGATGTGGCTTGTCGCGGAGATCGTCGCGGTACAAAGTGACGTCGAGACTGCCTACTGGCACGCTCACGCCTGAAAATTCTTCAACCGCTTCCGCAATACGCTGCGCTAACGGAACACCACCGGACGGGATCCCCAGCAGAATGACCTGCGGTCCGTCGCTGTCGTCCAGCGTTGTCTTCTCGATGATCTGGTGCGCGATGCGTGCAACAGTGCGACCGACGTCCTGAGCGTTCAGCAGCTCAACCGTCGACCGTTCGTTTCCACTCATCGAACCTCCTTCCCCGCCTCTCTGTGCGGCATTTAAAGGAAATATCGACGCGGTCCCGCCTATCGGGGCCGTGTGAAGTCTCGGAGACTGCGCTTCACATTAGCACCAGCACCGCGCCATCGCGAGGAGTTTCACCCAGATGGGTATTCTCGCAAGTGTGACTACAGAAGAGACTGAAGCCATCCAGCCCAACGAGCACCCAGAACGCAACGTTCCGGAACCGGTGACTACCGAAGCAATCGCCGCGATTTTTGAGGAAGAAAACCTTGAATACCGCGTCGAAGATCAAGCCGTGCGCTCTGGTTTTATCAACGCAGCAATCGTCATTGCCCTCGACGGCGATCACCTCATCTTCGAGGCCCTGTGGCGTGGCGAGTTTCCCCGCGATAGCGCATCGCAGGTGCTGTTTGCCTGCAACGAGCACAACCAGACGCATTTTGCACCGACCCTGCGTTTCTTCGAACGCGGTGAGGACAACCTGGCTGTGAGCGCCATTCGCTCGATGAACATCGCCGATGGAGCCTCATTCAACCAGCTCGGCTCTTTCATTGTGACGTCTATCGACGCCACGCTTCAGGCATTCGACTACCTCAAAACCACTTTCCCGACCGTCGTGAACTGGGAGGAACCGCAGCAGTGAGCACCGCAACTCAAGTAACCATCGACCGCGTCATCGAAACGATGGCGAAGCAGGGCATCGAAGTTTCCGACGACCCGTCTGGCCGCGCAGGCCACGCCCATTACAAGGGATTCAACCTGCTGTTTGTCCTGTTGGACTCAGTGTTGATCCTGCGTGCGGACTCGGTTACCGACACCCCGTCCGACACGCCCGATGCCACCTTGTACCTGGCCGCAAACCAGGTCAACAGCTCGTACCTCGACGCGCGTGCGCTCGTGGTCAACCGCACCGAGACGATCGTTGTGCGCACCGAATCGGAAATCGCGATCGGCGCAGGGCTAAGCGACGAGCAACTCGCGTCCTCGCTCAAGGCCGCTGTTGCTGGTGTGTTGGAAACCCAAAATGCCATGCAGGTGCTGGTGGGCGAGATCAAGCGCACCGCTGAGGAAGCAAGCGCAGCGCAGAACGATACCGAGGAGAGCTAAGCGGTTTTCTCACCGCTTAGGTCGCCCTTCTCCCCTATTTACGCCTGCTCATCAAAACGCCTCCAACGATGAGGCACGCGATTGCCAAGCCGAGAGCATTGCGGACTTCAGCTCCCGTCGAGGCCAGCGAACCTCCTCGTTGTTCATCAGAGACACGAGGGCTTTGCGCGGTACCTTCTCCGGTCCCCCGCGCCACCTTCTGTGTGCTGCCGACGGCTGCGCCTTGCGCAACCGCCGAGCTTGCACGCGACCGCTGCGTCGTGGGGGTCGTGAGGCTCGTGGGGGTTGTCCGTTTCGATGCTGTCGACGACACCGAAATCCGTGATGCAGAAGCAGTCGCAGCCGGCCGAGTGAATGTCCGCTGGCTTTCTCTCGTGGTGCTCGTTGGCGTGCTCGCGGCTGAGTTACTACTTGTGGGTGTAGTGTTCGCTGCGCTGGTAGGCGTTGGCGAGCCACTGGCCGATGGCGACGCCTGAGGCACGTCGTTCCTGCTGGAAATCTGCGTGTCATCGCCAACGAGATACGTCACCGTTGACCATTCCGTCACAGGTTCGCCGCTAAGCGAAACGGTACGCATCTCAATGTCATAGACGCCGGGCTGCGTAAAGATCCAGTCTGCGTGCACGTGGAAATTGCCCGGTGTGACTCCCGTGATGGTGTGCGTTTGGGAATCATCGGCCAACGTCGCAGGCGGCACGCCGATAGTTGGCAGGTGCCCCGCCCACCAACGTCCACCTGTTGGCGCAGTTTTCGGGCGCACTTCAACGTTGACACCATCTGGGTAAGCCTCCGCTACTTTCATCGTGTCCCACCCGGGCCAGACGGCGTCGTGAAGCTGCCCGAGCGGAAGGTGATACACCGTGTCACCTTCCTGGAGGAATCCGACATTCGTTGCAGCCTGTGCAGTGCGCTGATCGATCGTAGTTTTCCGAGCGTCGAATACACGCAGTGCAACTGATTCGGGGATGTGATGGGTACTTCCTTCGTGGACGAAGAAGCCAGTCTTGCCGTCGATAACCTTTGGACCAAAATCAACATGGCCTGTGGTGATCTCGACCGGCGTAGTCTCAGCTGGAGGTTCTGAGGACGGCAGGGTCGTCGCCTGGGCAGACGTAGTCGGTGCTGCCGTTGGTGCCGTTGTCTGTGCTGCCGTTGGTGCCGTTGTCGGTGCCGGCGTTGGTGCCGTCGGCGGAACGAACTCCCCGTCGGCTGCTACCTCGAACCGCAGAATTTCCTGCTTTGATGTGGATCCTCCTACCTCGGCGACGGACACTCCGATTTCATAGCTGCCTGGCTTATTAAAGGCCCAGGAAACATGCATGTGTTCTGGACCGTCGGTGGTGTACGCACGGGTTGCGTCGTTGCCTGCAAGACGCATGCTCGGATCTGTCTGATCACCGCGAAACGCGATCCAGTTACCGCCCCGTGGTGCAGATACAGGTGTCAGCGTGAAGGTGTAGTTCTTCCCTGTCTCACCGAAAGCATGCTCTGTGCTTAAGCCAGGCCAGACAACTCCACGGCGCTGTGTTTCTGGGAGAATATATGCGACCTCCCCTGCTTTTGCGAAGCCTTCGATATCGTCATCCAGCACTGTCCCGACCTGTTTCGGCACGGTGAAAGCAACGCTGGATGGCGAGCGCCACACCGCACCCTTGTCGTAAAGATTCGTCTCGTCTTTCACGCGCAGGTGAAGTGTGCCTGACTCGTAGAGCGGTGCAATATCGACGTGCCCGGAGTGCAGGTTGAGCACTTTCTCCTGCGCTGGAGTGGGCGTCGACGATGGTGAGGGTTCCGCCGAAGGCGCCGGTGAAGGCGCCGGTGAAGACGGCTGCGGCGACGGCGCTTCAGAGGTTGCAGTCGGTGCTGCAGGTGGCGTTGCAGGTGCTTCACCCAACGTCACTGTGGTCTCGGGAATCGGCGAGTAACCAGCCTCCTGCAGGTGGTTAAACAAAGCTGCGTCAGTGGCGTTCGATCGCGCTTCGGGCACAATCTTGAGGATCAATTGATGCCCAGGACGGCGGCAACCGTCAACGAGTTGTTTGCTGGTTCGGCCGCCAGGAGCTGAGGTGAATTCAATTTCGCAATCGGCGATAGCGTGTTCTGGCAATTCAGTCAACGGGTCACCGTCGATGCGGTAGAAACCACCGGAGACACGAAGCGTGGTGCGATCATCAGCTGGGCGCACCGTGATGTCGATGTTGCGGTCGTCCTCGCCGTAGACCTCTCCAGTAGACACCACGACATCTGGACTGGTGATGTTGAACGGCTCGGTTTCAAAAGGCGCGATGTCATCCATCTGCGGGGTTGGAAGCTCCTCAGCGCGCTCGCTTGTCGACGACGCCACCGCCCCAGTCCTAAACGTCAACGGCGTAGAAATCCAATGTGGCGACGGCGATCCAGATGCAGGAATGTAGACAGCCTGGAAGTCAGAGAATTCTTCGCCGATCATCTCATCCCACGAGGCCTTGCCGCCGATTACTTCCCGTTCCGCAAGGTAGAAACCGTTGATGAGGAACACGACATGCCCAGCATCTTTCGGGTTACCGGTATCAAACGCCAAATTGGTCAGGATCCCCTCCTGTGCGCCCTTGGTCTCTCCTTGTGCAGGGCGCATCTGGAACGTTGGGGAACCTGTCCCCGACGTGTTTGCCTGACTATAGGCTCGGGGCAAATCGTTGATTGTGCGGTCAGCCGGGTTCGTACCGCCGACCTGCCACACGAGTGTCTGGGGTTCCGAATGGATAAAGGAACCGTCTTTGAGACGGGCTGTCGCCCGATACGTCACCTCATAGCGCCCCGGTCGAGTGAAGGTCGTCGAGTTGTGAGTGTGGGTACCGGCGTTGACCCACGTTGCACGGAAACCTGGATCGTGGGACGACCAGAGCCGGTTAAGCGGATAGACCTCGTCGCTGTAGTTAAACAACTCCATCTTTCCGGGACCGTGGAAATCGACGATCTCCATATTGAAGGAAGCCGCACGGAAATCCTCTGTCGGCAAGTCAGCGGCCGCTCCGAAACCTGCCCAAATCGGCATGGTGTTCTTAGGGAAACCGTGCGCGGGCCCACCAAAGTACATCAGTTGCTCGTCGTACGGGTCGAGGAAATCGAATCGGGGATCGTCGGGAACACGCCAGGCGTAGGCACCTAGGCCGCCGTCCACGCGTCCCCTACTCACCCAGTTCACGGTGTCCTCAATGGGCAGGTAGCCCGCACTATTGGACATGAGGCGAAACCTTCCATCCTCCCACACAGCGTGGGGTGAGTCGACGTGTGTTTGGGTTCGCACAACCGGCTGTGAGGCTTCACTCCACGACAACGGTGCACACAGCACCGTGAGCGCTACCGCGGATAACAGCGCCACAAAGCTCTTCCGAGGATGCACGTCTTTTAGATCGCCCATAGCGGAAGTAGTACGGCGGGGCATGGCCGCTCCTTAAGGTTACTGAAAATCATTGTCGTTAGTAACCTTACAGGTGTCTGGGCACAGCCGAGGAAGAACCGAAGAAAAACAAAACCGTTGCCAGCAGGTTCATTCCCTAATGAGGAAAACCTGCTGGCAACGGCCTATCTGGGTTTGAGCGAGTTGGATTACTCGGAGACGTCATCCTCCGACGTTCCCGCCACGCCTACGCCACCGTCCTGGTCTGCGGACTGGTCGGTATCTTCGACGTCTTCTTCGCTATCAGGCGACACGAAAAACGGCGAACTCGGATCAACGGACGATGCAATCCGATCCAACACAGCGTTGATGTAAGGCGCAGCCTTGGCGCCCGAGTACTCAGACGCCATCTCGACAGCTTCCTTGATCGAAATTGGCGCATCGACTTCGTCGTTAAACAAAATCTCCCAGGCGGCCACACGTAGGATCTGACGGTCGACGGCTGGCAAGCGAAACAGCTCCCAGTCCTCGCTGAGTGAACGCTCAATCGCGTCGTCCAAGTCGTCGAGTTTCTCCGCAGCACCTGCGACGATCTCGCGGGTGTAATCAGCGACCGGTGCGACCGCGTTCAACGGATTCCGTGAAAGCTCGGTACGATCTTCAACGATTGCCACCGGATCGATGTCCCGTGTCTCCGCCTCGAACAGCATGTCTACCGCACGACGGCGCGCCCGGTAACGGGCGCCATGACGTTTGTAGTCGAGCATTAGTTGTTCACGCGAGAGAGGTACTCGCCAGTACGCGTGTCAACCTTGACCACGTTGCCGGTTTCCAGGAACAGCGGAACCTGGATCTCAGCACCAGTCTCCAGCGTTGCCGGCTTGGTACCACCGGTGGAACGGTCGCCCTGCAGACCCGGCTCGGTGTGCTCGATCTTGAGGTCCACAGAGATCGGAAGCTCAGCGAAAAGTGCTTCACCCTCGTGGAAAGAAACCTGAACATGCATGTTCTCCAGCAGGAAGCGTGCTGCATCGCCGAACTTGTCGGCCGGCAGCTCGAACTGCTCGAAGGTCTTGTCGTCCATGACAACGTAGCTCGTGCCGTCGTTGTACAGGTAGGTCATATCGCGACGATCAACCGTCGCGGTCTCCACCTTCACACCTGCGTTCCACGTCTTCTCAACGGTCTTTCCGGAGACGACATCCTTAAGCTTGGTGCGCACGAATGCCGGTCCCTTACCGGGCTTGACATGCTGGAACTCAACGATCTGCTGCAGTTTGCCATCGACCTTCAGCACAAGACCGTTCTTAAAATCGGCGGTAGTTGCCATGGGTGGTACCTTCCTCGTAATTGTTTCGGAACGTGTACAAACACAGCAATGCTACAGCACCGTCAATTCCTTCGGGTACTTGGTGATAATCCGTGGCTTCCCTGATGTGATGATCAACGTGTCCTCGATACGCACACCGGTCTTGCCCGGAATGTAGATCCCCGGCTCAATGGTCAGGGTCATACCTTCCTTTAGGTCTCCCTTGCCGGTCTGTGCGGCAGACGGGGCTTCATGCACGTCCAGGCCGACACCGTGGCCAGTGGAGTGAACGAAGTACTCGCCGAAGCCTGCCTCTTCAATAACGTCGCGGCAGGCCTTGTCTACATCCACAAGTGCCGTTCCCGCCGTGGCTGCCTTCACGCCAGCAAGCTGGGATGCAAGCGTCACTTCGTAAATCTCGCGCTCCAACTGACCGATTTCCCCGATAGCAAACGCACGGGTCATATCGGAGTTGAACCCGAGGCGGTGCATACCGTAATCAATGGTCACCAAATCGCCTTCGGCGATAAGACGGTCGCCGGCCTGATGGTGTGGCTTCGAGGCGTTCGGGCCGGAGGCGACAATCGTGTCAAAACTTGGGCGTTCTGCACCAAGTCGACGCATGCGGTACTCAAGGTCAGCGGCAATGTCACGCTCAGAACGGCCTGCTCGCAATTCTCCTGCGGCGACGAGTTCCTCCAACGCCTGTGTGGCCAGCTCGGCAGCCTCAGTCAGACGGGTGAGTTCAAGGTTGTCCTTAAACAAGCGGATCCCTTCAATCACGCCAGAAACCGGCACAAGGGTTACGCCCTCCGGGCATGCATCCTCGAGGCGCTTGAGCTCCGCAACGGAAACGAAATCGGCCTCATAGCCCACACGGTGGCCTTCGGTAACCTGCGACAACAACTCGGTTGCTGTCGCGCGAGCAATCGTCGCCTTGATATCCGGGACCTCTTCAGCAATCTGGGTGGTGTAACGACCGTCGGTTGCGATCTTCGCAGTACGGTCTTTCGACACCAGAAGCGCGCCGTTCGAGCCGGAGAAACCAGACAGGTAACGCACGTGGGTCAAATGGGTGACCAGCATGTCGTCGATACGCTGTGCCGCAAGTTGCGACGAGAGTTTCCTCCGACGAGTTTCAAAACGAGTATCGGCCAATGCCATCATTTCCTCCTTGCGAAGTAGTCCAACGCGAGCCGGTAGCCTTCCGTACCCAACCCCGCGATCACGCCTACGGCGATTGGCGAGAGGTACGAATGGTGCCTGAACGACTCGCGCGCGTGCACGTTCGAAATATGCACCTCAATAAAACCTTGGTGATCATTTAGTTCTACCAGTGCATCACGAAGCGCAACCGAGGTATGGGTAAAACCACCCGGGTTAATGATCACCGGCCAAGTGTTATCGGCTGCTTCATGCACCCAGTCAATGAGTTGGCCCTCGTAGTTGGACTGGCGGCACTCCACTTCAACCCCAAGATCGGCTGCGTGATCGTGCAATTGCTTTTCGACGTCCGCCAGCGTGACCGTCCCATACACCTCCGGTTGGCGTTTGCCGAGTCGATTGAGGTTCGGACCATTGAGTACCAAGATTTTCATGTTCTACTCCGAAATCTTTGCGTACGCCGCGCGCATCTCTTCCACAGTTGCGTCCTCCAGGCGAGTGCAGGACCCAAGGCCGTCCAGGACGACAAATCGGATCTTGCCGTCGCGGTTCTTCTTGTCCAGAAGCATCGCCTCATGCAACTCTTCAAACGCACCGGCCTCGTAGCGCGTGGGAAGTCCCGCACCACTGATGACGGTCTCGTGGAGGGCGACCAGGTCATCGTCGATAAGCCCGCGCGCATGAGCAAGGTGTGCCACAAACATCATGCCCACTCCGACGGCATTGCCGTGGCGCCACGTGTAATGCTCGCGACGTTCGATCGCATGGCCCAGAGTGTGGCCATAGTTAAGAATCTCGCGCAGCCCAGCTTCCTTGAGGTCCTCCCCCACGACCTTGGCTTTTACGCTGACAGAGCGCTCGACAAGCTCCGCCCAGTGATGCTTCGGGCCCTCCTGATAGAGCTCCAAAATCCGCGGGTCCGCAATAAAGCCCGTCTTTACCAACTCAGCAGAACCTGAAACAACCTCTTGCTCAGGCAGCGTTGCAATACGAGCGAGATCAATAAACACCGCATTCGGCTCGTGGAACGCACCGACGAGATTTTTGCCTGCGGTCGTGTTGATGCCAGTCTTGCCGCCGACTGCCGCATCAACCATGGCGAGCAATGTCGTCGGCACATGCACAACCTTGATGCCGCGCATCCACGTGGCCGCGGCGAAACCGGCAAGATCTGTCACAGCGCCGCCGCCCAAACCGACAACGGCGTCCTGGCGCGAGAACCCGTGCTCCCCCAACACGTCCCACAAGTGGGAAAGCACCGGAAGATCCTTTCCAGCCTCCGCATCGGGAACACATGCCAAGACCGGCGCCAGGCCCGCTTGCTCAAGCATGTGCTCAAGGTCCTCAGCAACGGCACGCAACGGTTCCTGGTGGACCACCAGCACACGGCGTGCGCCGGAATCCGCAAGGTGACCTGCTACGGCGTCAAGGTTATTGCTGCCAATATGAATGTCGTACGGACTTGGGCCCGTGACGGATACCACTGCCATTGTTTGCTCCTTCGCTTGACAGAACTGAAGCCTGACGGAAACTACTCGCCGTCGATGAAACCCAAAATCTCTGCGACAACACGCTGCGGTGGCCGCGCGTCCGTGCGGACGCGGAACGTGGCCACTTCGCGGTACAGCGGTTCACGTTGATCCATGAGGTCGCGGTAACGCTGCTCGCGATCATCACTGTCAAGCACTGGTCGAGTGGAATCCTGTGCTGTGCGGCGAATACCCTCTTCCGCGCTGACATCGATCCAAACAACAGTGTGGCGCTGCAGCAGCTGTCGCACTTCCTCGGTCACGATCGCACCGCCCCCGAGGCTGACTACCCCACCGGTGGCCAGAGCACGTGCCACAAACCCGACTTCGAGCTCACGGAAGGCATCCTCACCCAACTCGGCGTACACCTCGCCACACGCTTTGCCTTCAGCCTGCTCGATGAGCAGATCCGAATCCATGATCGGCAGGTTCAGCGCGCTAGCTATTCGACGACCAATCGTTGACTTACCCGACCCCGGCATACCGACGAGCACCACGCGAGGAGCCGTATGAACCGTCGCCGGAGTTGTACCCGTTGTCTCCTCGTTGCATGCCTCTACTGCCTGCAAATCAGTGAGCTCAGTCATCGGCACCCCCACCTTGATCAAACGCAAGACGTTGCGCGACGTACTCCTTGTACGACTCTACGTTGCGCTTCACCTCGTCGATCGTGTCACCGCCGAACTTCTCAGAGACAGCCTGTGCCAGAACAAGCGCAACCATTGCCTCTGCAACGACACCACCAGCGGGCACGGCACAGACATCGGAGCGTTGGTGAATCCCCGTGGCAGCGTCGCCGGTGCTCATATCAACCGTCTTCAAGGCACGAGGGACAGTCGAGATGGGCTTCATCGCCGCGCGAACGCGCAACTGCTCCCCATTCGTCATGCCACCTTCGATACCGCCTGCACGGTTGGTCAGCCTCCGCACACCATCTTCGGTGCGCTCGATTTCGTCGTGTGCCTGCGATCCACGGCGACGCGCCTCCTCGAAACCGTCGCCGATTTCGACGCCTTTCACCGACTGGATACCCATCAGCGCGCCTGCCAACTGCGCATCCAAGCGTCGTTCGCCAGAAATGTGGGAGCCAAGGCCGATCGGCAGCCCATCCACAATGACCTCAACGATCCCGCCGAGCGTGTCGCCCGATTTCTTCGCAGCCTCAATGCACGCGACCATGTCCGCCTCGGCGTCCTTGTTAAACGCACGAACAGGGGAAGCATCAATTGCCTCAATATCGGCGAAGCTTGGCGATTCTCCTGCGTACGGCACCGACTCCCCAATCGACACCACATGGGAAAACACCTCAACCCCGAGAACCTCACGCAGGTAGCTACGGGCAACCGTACCGGCTGCTACGCGGGCAGCAGTCTCTCGTGCAGAGGAACGCTCAAGCACAGGACGTGCAGAACCGAAACCGTATTTGATCATGCCGGCGAAATCGGCGTGCCCCGGACGCGGACGGGTCAACGACGCACCGCGACCAGAGCTCAACTCTTTTGCCACCTCAGGGTCAGAGGCATCAACCGGCTCAGCAGACATGATCGTGGTCCACTTCGGCCACTCGGTGTTGCTAATCTGGATAGCCACCGGGCTACCGATAGATGAGCCGTGCACGACGCCCGTCAGCAAAGTGAGCTCATCTGCCTCAAACTTCATTCGCGCGCCACGGCCATAACCGAGACGGCGACGAGCGAGCTGATGAGCAATTTCTTCTTTCAATACCGGCACCCCAGAAGGCATGCCCTCAACGAGGGCTACGAGGGCCTGGCCGTGCGATTCACCGGCTGTAGTCCAACGAAGCATGGCGACATTCTCGCACAAGCAGCTGCGATAGATGTGCTTATACCCCGAAATACATTACGACGAGCCACGTTGTGGCAAGCATCGATGGACCATGTGCGACGGTTCGGCTGCGACTTAACCACGCCATTAAGACTGTGAGCAGGCCGGACACACCAATCGCAACGAGTACCGCCGGCAGTTTTCCGGAGATCACACACACCATCGCCAGCGGCAGCGCCAACTTAACGTCCCCACCACCGACCCCCTGAGGCGAAAACAGATACAGCCCCGGCCACAGCAGTGCCCACAGCAACGTCGCCTCGCCAAGAAATGGCGCGAGAAGGCAAGCAATCAGCGCCACAATGGCCGGCGGCACTGTCAGCGCATTCGGCAGACGCCGAAACGCAACATCAAACACCATCAGGGCCGCTGTCCAGCAGGCAGCAACAGTGGCCCCCAAAACTCCCCCGAATTCCATATGGACAGCGTACCGAAGTTGAGTACTTCGAACCGCTCTGGCAAGCGAGCTGCTTCTTACGAGTTCGCGTGCCGCATCAGCGCGTCGCGCATCGCCTGTCGCGGTGCGTCCACACCGGTGAATTGCTCGAACTGAGCGTACGCCTGTCCGGCAAGCATCGACAGTCCACCAACGGTGCGGTAGCCGTTCGCTGCAGCCTCTACGGCGAGCCGCGTGGGCCACGGGTCGTAGATCACGTCAAACACCGGGGCGTGTGCAAGATCGGATGCCACGTAGTCAGCTGCCCCGGCGGGGACAGTCGAAATGACGAGGTCCGATGCGGACGTAATGTCCGCTAGAGGTGCCTCGAAATCCACGAAGTTAAGCACCATCCCCGCAGCAAGGTCTGTGTACTCCCCGCTGCGGTCAGTGCGGTTGACCACGGTTACCTCACGGACTCCAATATGCCGCAAGGCCCACATGACTGCGCGCGCTGTACCGCCCGCGCCAACGATAACGGCGTGAACCGGGGAATCGGGACCAAGTAGCTCCCCAATGGCAGCAATCACGCCCTCGCAGTCAGTGTTGTCGGCGCGCCAACGGTTGTCGTCGATACGCGTCAGTGTGTTTGCGGAGCCGATCTCACGTGCCCTGTCAGTGACTTCATCCGCCACCGCGAGAGCGGCAAACTTGCACGGCATGGTTACAGAAAAGCCCCGGAAACTCGGATCGGCGTTGCGGACGAGATCAGCCAAATCATCTGCAACACACTGTTGGCGCGAGTAATGCCACCCAGTGAGGCCCGCCGCCTCGTAACCCGCATTGTGAAGAACCGGCGATAAGGAGTGCTCGATCGGTGAACCGAGGACCGCTGCCCGATTCGTCACAGTCCCCGACACAGGTTTGGCTGAGTTCATGCTGCGCGACGACTCCATAACTAACGCTGCGAGTCCAGGATGCCTGACTCGATCGCGCGCTGCGTGTCATTGAGGTGCTGCTCGAACGTGTCGTTGAAGATGGTTGTGCCGTCCTTGTCCACGGTGACAAAGAACAGCCAGTTGCCGTCAGCTGGGTGCTCTACTGCATCGATCGCCTCAATGGACGGAGATGCAATCGGCGTTTGCGGCAGGCCATCCATTGCGTACGTGTTCCACGGAGTAACCCGCTTGCGGTCTTCATCTGTGGTTGCAACCTCAACGCTCGGCAGCCCGTAGTTCACCGTGGAGTCGAATTCCAGTCGCATCGGCTCATCGAGACGGTTCAAGATGACGCGAGCGACCTTGTCAAACTCTCCGGCCGGCGCCTCACGCTCAACCAAGGACGCAGTGACAAGCAACTCGTACGGGCTCAAGCCAATCGCTTGCGCGCGGTTGACAATGTCAGTTGCGTCATACTGCTTCGCAGAGCGCGTCACCAGATCCGAAAGAATATCCTCGGCGCTCGCGTGCGGGTCGATGATGTACTCACCAGGGGCAATGAGGCCCTCCAAACGCTTCGCGTCGCCAGCACGGGCAGCAACCGTTTCACGAGCCCACTCCGGCACACCGAGCTTCTCAGGATCACTGTTCGCCGCAGCGTTGTTCAGCTTCTCCACGTTGACACAATCCGGTGTTACCTCCTCGCCACAGGTAGCCGACTGGATCATGGAGAAAATACCGAGCCGAGTCTGGCCGCCAACGACGTTGATATCCATCAACGTCGCACCTCCGTAAACCTGCAGAGGGGTGATGCGCTGCGCGGGATCAAGGAGTGCCTCAACCGCTGACTTCGCGCTCATTTTGCCCTGCAATCTGTAGAAGCCGGGCTGAATGTTTCCCGCATCAGGGTTATTCGCTGCCGCTGTTTGGAAAGCACCGTCGCTGGCAACAATGCCGCGCTCTTCAAGCTCGGGGCCGAGCGCTGACAGGCTCGATCCCTCCTTGATTTGAACGACCTGTTCCTCACCGTTGCCTGCACCCTCAAAGTCTGCCGAACCCGAAAGGTTGCGCAAGACGGCAATCCAAGCGACAAGGCCAATGATGAGCAAAATGGATGCGACTAGCACCGCGGTGCCTCGGGTACGCCGGCGTGCGGCTTCACGGGTAGACACGGTTAGTTCTCCTTGAGGTAGTTCAGTCGGCCGTCAAGCCACGATTGCAAAATCTCTACAGCAGCTGCTTGATCAATGACCGCACGGCCTGCTTTCTCATTCACACCAGACATCCGCAATGAATGCGTCGCAGCAACTGTGGTGAGACGCTCATCCGCCATCCGCACCGGCACATCGCTACGCCGGCGAATACGGAATGCGATTTCCTTCGCATGTTTCACGCTTTTTGATCCATTGCCTTGCAGATCACGAGGAAGCCCCACAATGACTTCGACTGCTTCATTCTCAGCGATGAGTTCCAATATCCGCTCGATATCTTGCCCATCGCGGTCCTTGAAGCCGGTCACTCTGTCAATCGTTTCGACCGGTGTTGCCAGGCGGGCATCCCGGTCGGAGCGGGCAACGCCAATGCGCACAGTGCCGACATCAATGCCAAGTCGGCGTCCCGCACCGGGGTCGTCGACCCCAGGGCGATCTGGCTCCACCTTCATCGCTGCTCCTTTCCGTGTCTGCTGGCCTGGTCTCAACCTAGCCGTTAGCTGTGCGTCTCGTCGGACGCGCATTCGGCGTGTCAGCGTCGAGTTTGTCCGCGAACGCGAGGCTTAGTCCCGGCGAAGCCAGTCACGCACAGCGGACAAAGCAGCAGGAATGCCTTCGGGCTTCGCACCAGAGCCCTGCGCAAGGTCAGGCTTTCCGCCACCCTTGCCATCGACGTACTCGCCAAGCACCTTGACCACATCGCCCGACTTGATGCCGTCTTCCACTGCAGCCTTTGTTGCTGCAACCGCCAGAGAAACCTTGTCGCCAACCTTCGAGGTCAGCACGATCAGCGCATCCTCGGACTGCAACTTGCCACGCAGGTCAGAAACAATCGTGCGCAGATCACCCGTGTTGATCCCGTCGGGCAGCTGCTTTGCGACGAGGCGACGCGCGCCGATGGTCTCTGCTTCCTCCGCAAGGCTTGCAGTGGAAGCCAACAGCTGCTGACGGTGCAGGTTCTCGATTTCCTTTTCAGCCGCACGCAGTCGCTCAGCAAGCTGGGCAATACGGTCCGGAAGATCTTCCGTCGGCGTCTTGAGCTCCGCAGCCAGGCCAGAAGCCAGCGCTGCCTCCTTCGACAGGTACTTGAAGGAATCCATACCGGAGTACGCCTCGATACGGCGGGCTCCGGAACCGACCGAGGACTCGCCAAGCACGGCGACCGGGCCGATCTGGGAGGCGTGCTCCACGTGGGTACCGCCACAAAGCTCGACGGAGAACGGTCCGCCGATCTCGACGACGCGGACAACGTCGCCGTAGCTTTCGCCGAACAGCGCCATCGCACCCATGGCCTTCGCCTTGTCCAGCGTGGTCTCAATGGTGTTGACAGCAAAGTCTGCGTCGACAGCCTGATTCGTGATCGTCGCAATCTCCTGCAGTTGCGCCTCGGTCAGCGCCTCGGTGTAGTTGAAGTCGAAGCGCAGGTAACCCGGCTTGTTCAAGGAACCAGCCTGGACTGCTGTGGGGCCGAGCACCTCACGCAGCGCAGCGTGAATGAGGTGCGTTGCGGAGTGCGCCTGGCGGGCACCGTGGCGCCACGCACCGTCAACCTCAGCCGTGACCGTCGAGCCGAGATCCAGTCCACCGTTTTGGACCGTCGCCTTGTGCAGCCACAGTTTCTTGCCCACGCGCTGCACGTCGTTGACGTTGAGGATCGTGTCCCCCATGATCAAGCGGCCACGGTCGGCCATCTGACCACCAGATTCGGCATACATCGGGGTGACGTCGAGGATGACCTCGACCTCGTCGCCCTGGGAAACCTCGCCAACTTTCTCACCGTCGCGCACGAGGCCAATGACCGTGCCGTCGTGGACCAATTGCTCGTAGCCGACGAATTCCGTCGGGTTGTTGTCAACCCATTCGCGGTACAGCGACTCGTCAACGTTGCGGTGCTTCTTCGCCTTGTTGTCGGCCTTCGCGCGCTCTCGCTGTTCCTGCATCGCAGCGTTAAAGGCATCCATATCGACGTCCAGGCCGGCCTCGCGCGCCATCTCGACCGTCAGGTCGATCGGGAAGCCGTAGGTGTCATGCAGCTCAAAGGCCTGATCACCCGGCAGGACAGCAGCACCCGAAGCCTTGACTGCGGTTGCGGCTTCGTCGAAACGCGACGTGCCGGATTCCAGTGTCTTGGAAAACGCTTTCTCCTCCGCCACAGCAACACGCAAAATGCGCTCGCGGTTGTCCGCGATCTCGGGGAAGGACGGCGTCATGGTGTCCATGATGGTGTTCATGAACGTCTCCATAACCGGCTTCGTCGCACCCAACAGACGCGCGGAGCGGATGATGCGACGCAGCAGACGGCGCAGGATGTAGCCGCGTCCCTCATTCGACGGGGTAACACCGTCGAGGATGATCATCATGCCGGTACGGGCATGGTCAGCGATCACGCGGAAACGGACGTCGTCTTCCTTGTTGCCGTCGTCGTACTTCGAACCGGTCAGTTCTACCGCTGCATCGATGACTGGGCGCAGAAGGTCCGTCTCGTAGACGTTGTCTACTTCCTGCAGGATGCAGGCCACACGCTCAATGCCAAGACCGGTATCGATGTTCTTCTGTGGCAGCTCGCCGACAATCTCGAAGTTGCCCTTCTTATCACCTTCGCCGCGAATGGACTCCATGAACACGAGGTTCCAGATCTCCATGTAACGGTTGTCGTCGGCGATTGGGCCGCCTTCCTTGCCGTACTCCGGGCCCCGGTCGTAGTAGATCTCAGAGCAAGGGCCGCACGGACCGGGGATACCCATGGACCAGAAGTTATCCTCCATGCCCATGCGCTGAATACGCTCTTCCGGAACGCCAATCTTGTCGCGCCAGATTGCGGCCGCCTCGTCGTCGTCAAGGAAGACCGTAACCCAGAGACGCTCCGGATCAAGGCCATAGCCACCGTCAGCAACAGCACCCGTCAACAGGTTCCACGCGTGAGTAATGGCGCCTTCCTTGAAGTACTGACCAAACGAAAAGTTGCCAGCCATCTGGAAGAACGTGTTGTGGCGGGTGGTGATACCCACTTCCTCGATATCGAGGGTACGCACGCACTTCTGAATCGATGTCGCCGTGCCGTTGGCAAAGTCTGGGGTCTGATCGCCCAAGAAGTACGGCTTGAACGGCACCATTCCTGCGTTGACGAACAGCAGCGTCGGATCGTCGAGAATCAGCGAGGCGCTCGGTACCGGGGTGTGCCCGGCCTCAACGAAATGGTTGGTAAACCGCTCTCGGATCTCATGGGTTTGCACGCTTCGGTGTCCTTTCAACTGCTCCGGAGTTTTTCCGCGCTTACTTTACCCGCGACTCCTCTACAGTTGGGCTACCGCCCGCGAACAAGTCGGCGTAACCGACCAATAAACTCGCTAATTCGGCGCTCCGCGCCGTGTTCCGTCGGCTCGTAATACACCGCTTCTTCCAGCCCATCCGGGATATATTGCTGCTCGACCACTCCCCGCGGGTCGTCATGCGGGTAGACATATCCAACCGCATTGCCCATCTGTTTTGCGCCCTCATAGTGGCCATCGCGCAAATGGGCCGGCACTGGAGGCACATGCCCCTCACGCACGTCCGCTAAAGCACGATCGATGGCCTTAATGACGGTAGGCGACTTCGGCGCCGTAGCCAGGTGAATTGTCGCCTGTGCTAGCGCAAGACGCCCTTCTGGCAGGCCGACAAACTGCACTGCATTCGCCGCAGCGGTAGCAGTCTGCAACGCAGTCGGATCTGCCATACCAATATCTTCCGAAGCGTGAATGACCAGACGTCGTGCGATAAACCTGGGGTCCTCCCCGGCCTCGATCATTCGCGCCAGATAATGCAGCGCTGCATCGACATCAGACCCGCGGATCGACTTGATAAAGGCGCTGACCACGTCGTAATGCTGATCGCCATCGCGGTCGTAGCGAACAATCGCACGATTGACGTTTTCACGCACAATCTCCAGCGTGATCGTGCCACCGCCAGAAACAGCTTCAGCGGCAGCTTCGAGGTACGTCAGCGCCCGACGCGCATCGCCTCCAGCGAGCAGAATGAGTTGTGCGCGGGCTTCGTCGTCAAGCAAAACCTGCCCCTGCAACCCCCGCTCATCTGCCAATGCGCGGTCGATGACTCCGCCAAGGTCTTCGTCGCTAAGCGACTCGAGCTTGAGCAGCAGCGAGCGCGACAACAACGGAGCAACAACGCTAAAACTCGGGTTCTCCGTCGTGGCGGCAACCAGCAACACTGTGCGATTTTCGACGGCCGCAAGCAGCGCATCCTGCTGCGTTTTAGAAAACCTGTGGACCTCGTCGATAAAGAGCACGGTTTTCTCACCGCGGATGAGGTCACGCCGCGCCTCGTCGATAACCGCGCGGACTTCTTTCACGCCGGAAGACAGCGCGGACAACGCCACAAAGTTCTGCCCCATCGTTTTTGCGATTAACGATGCAATCGTGGTCTTACCTGTCCCAGGCGGACCATACAAAATCACCGATGCTGCACCAGAGCCTTCGATGAGCCGACGCAGCGGCTTTCCCTCGCTGAGCAAATGCTTCTGCCCCGCTACCTCATCTAGGGACTGGGGGCGCATCCGTGCGGCCAGCGGTGCTGTCGAGCCAGCTTCAAAAAATGAGGTACCCCTATTCCCCGATGCTGCACCGGGAACGTCGTTGCTAGAAGCAGCCGCGAAAAGTTCTTCTTGGCCCATTGCCTTAACGCAACCGCCTTGCGACCTCGGACGCGAACTCAGCAACGACAACGTATGCGGGGTCTTTACCGCTACCCGCATAAGCTGCCAACGACTCGAACGTCTCGCGCAAATCACGTCGCACGAGAAGCTCATCTTCGGTCAATGGTTCTCCACCTCGCGGTCGAAGCACAACGCCAGCATTCTCTTCGGCGTCGTCGCCAATGGCTTCGGCTACCCCATCTACAAGATCAAAATCCTGAATATCACCTGCCGAAAGACCAGCAGCTTCAAGCTCTTTCTCAAATGTCGGATCATCCTGCAACAACGCGGCCATAGGCTTCGGTTCCAACATGGCGACGCTACTAAGCGCCCACCCCACCAGTGCACCCGTGATGCGCGCCTGCAACGTATCCGGATGCTGCACTCCTGGCCAAAGGTCAGAGACCTGTATCCGCCACGCATCGACGAACGCCTTGGTCGCTTCCTCGTTAAACGGCTGCGAAGCCAAATACACCGGGAACCGCGCAACTACGTAGGCAACATCGAATGAAACATCCCGAAAGCCCGCTGATTCATAATCAAGAAAGTGAAACGAGTTCCCAGACCGAATGACGTTATCTGGTGCCAGGTCAAACGGCGTAAAAGCACGCATACCACCACGCAGCAGCCGGCGCTCGATGTTACGAGCCGTGAGAACGACCTCTTGAGGAATCTCAATTCCGGCCTCACGCATGATCCGCAACCCAACTCTGATCCGATGGGACAGCAACCGGTCCCTCAAACGTTGCAGCGGTGCAGCGTTGGGCCGTGAACGCGTCATCCGATGCAGTAAGACGTTAAACGCTTCCTCTTCATCGGCAGTACCTGCATGCATTCGGCCAAGTGCAGTGCCCAGGCTGCGCAACAGTGCGATGTGGTCCTCTTCGCTTGCAGTCTCAAGCGCTTCTGCGAGAGTTTCCCCATCACCGGAGTCGGTGATGATAATGATGCGTTGCTGCGTGTCGTAGCCCAACAACGCAGGGCCAGGCCTGGTCTTTTCACTTAAGGAAGTGGCGAATTGGTACGCGACAACCTCTCGAAGGTACGCCGCCTCTTCGAAGACAGACTCCGTTGGCGGCGCCTGCTTAATGATGACTGAGCGCTGCTGGAAAAACGGGTTCGTTTTAACACGGGCCCTCAACACGATCGAGGGACCGGAGCCATTAAGGCGTTCAACCTCAAACAACGACTGCTCACCGCCGTAACGGCGAGTGAGAATGTCTGTAGCGCTTGCAACGACTTGCTCGTCACTTACTTGCTCGGGCTGCATCCGGTCCCCTTTGTCGTGCGCCACCGCAGGAGCAGGTTCCTGCGGTGGCTGCATTCAATCGGCTACTTCGTGTCCGTTTCGCCGTCTGCCTTGTCTTCAACCTTCTTCGGCTTGAAGTCCACTCCAGTTTCCTTGCGCTGCTCAGCCGGAATTGGAGCAGGCGCGTCGGTAAGCGGGTCGACACCGCCGCCGGACTTCGGGAAAGCGATCACATCGCGGATCGATTCGAACCCGCCGAGCAACGACACGATGCGGTCCCAGCCAAAGGCAATACCACCGTGCGGAGGAGCACCGAACTTGAACGCTTCGAGCAGGAAGCCGAACTTCTCTTCGGCCTCCTCATCGGTGATGCCCATGACCTCGAACACGCGCTTTTGGACATCGTGCTCATGAATACGGATGGAGCCGCCACCGATCTCGTTACCGTTGCACACAATGTCGTATGCGTAGGCGAGAGCCTCGCCCGGGTTCTGCTCGAAGTTGTCCAGGAACTCCGGCTTCGGAGAGGTAAACGCGTGGTGGACTGCGGTCCACTTAGAGTGGCCCAACGCGACATCACCGGATGCGGTTGCGTCTGCAGCAGGCTCGAACAGCGGTGCATCCACAACCCACGTGAACGCCCAATCGCCTTCCTTGATCAGGTCAAGCTTGCGCGCAATCTCACCGCGGGCTGCGCCAAGCAGTGCACGAGACGCCTTGGTTTCGCCTGCTGCGAAGAAGATGCAGTCACCCGGCTTCGCACCGACGTGCGCAGCGATGCCAGCCTTTTCCTCGTCAGTGATGTTCTTCGCCACCGGACCGGTGAGCTCGCCGTCTTCCTGAATGAGAATGTAGGCCAGGCCCTTCGCACCGCGCTGCTTTGCCCACTCCTGCCATGCGTCAAGCTGACGACGAGGCTGGGATGCGCCACCTTCCATCACAACAGCACCCACGTACTCGGCCTTGAATACGCGGAAGGTGGTGTCCTTGAAGAAGTCGGTGCACTCGACCAATGGAATGTCGAAGCGCAGGTCCGGCTTGTCGGAGCCGTACTTCTCCATCGCTTCCTTGTAGGTCATGCGCGGAATCGGCGTCTGAATGTCGTAGCCGATCAGCTTCCAAAGCTCGACGAGGATTTCCTCGGCCAGCTCGATGATGTCGTCCTGATCAACGAAGGATGCCTCGACATCGAGCTGGGTGAACTCAGGCTGACGGTCTGCGCGGAAGTCTTCATCGCGGTAGCAGCGTGCCAACTGGTAGTAGCGTTCCATACCCGCGACCATCAGCAGCTGCTTAAAGAGCTGCGGCGACTGCGGCAGCGCATACCAAGAACCTGGCTTCAAACGAGCAGGAACAAGGAAGTCACGTGCACCTTCCGGGGTCGAACGCGTCAGCGTAGGCGTTTCGATCTCGGTGAAGTCGTGGTTGTCCAAGACGCGACGGGCTGCTTGATTGGCCTTAGCGCGGAGGCGAATTGCCTTAGCCTGACGCTCGCGGCGCAGGTCCAGGTAGCGGTACTTCAGACGTGCTTCCTCGCCAACTTCATTGGAGGATGCATCCTCGATCTGGAATGGCAGGGCTGCAGCCTTGTTCAGCACCTTCAGGTCAGTGACGTTGACCTCGATTTCACCGGATGCAAGGTTCGGGTTCGCAGAGCCTTCCGGGCGTGGCTCAACCACACCGGTGACCTGGATGACGAACTCGCTGCGCAGGTCGTGTGCAGCCTCCGCTACTTCGGACTCACGGAATACAACCTGAGCGAGACCAGAGCGGTCGCGCAGATCGATAAAGATGACCCCGCCATGGTCACGGCGGCGGGCCACCCAACCTGTGAGCGTGACGGTCTGACCGTCGAGTTCTTTGTTCAAGTTCCCCGCAAGGTGAGTGCGCAGCACGGTTTCTTCCACGTCCTTCCACGTGATGGCGAATCTAACCTGACAAAGTCTACCTACCCCGGCTGAGTGGTGCCTCGGCGAGGTCCGCCCCACACCACCCCAGTCGCTCGAGACACGATGTTTTGGCCCAACCGCGACACTCGGTAGGGATCTTTGGCACAATTCAGCCATGACATTTCGTGGTGATTACGCGCAGGGTCAGGGCGGCAACGTCAGGACAAGCTCCGGCTCCGGTCGCGGAGGCGGCGGGGTCAGCCCCGGCGCAATGGCAATTCTTCCGATGCTGCTTCGCGGCGGTGGCGGAGGGACTGTCATCTTGGTATTGCTCGCGGTGCTGTACTTCAGTGGTGCGTTAGATGGACTCCTTGGCGGCGGGAACAATTCCCAGTCCGAGTCTCAATCGCAAGGTGACTACTCACTCGAGCATTGCAACGAACAAGGATCCTCAAACAACTACGACGATTGCCGCGCGGCGGCAACCTTCGGATCTGCCCAACAGATTTGGAGCGAAATACTCCCCGCGCAGGCGAATGTCGAGTTTGAGCCGGCAGACATGGTGCTTTTCCGCAACGATGTCACCACCGGCTGCGGCTACGCTACCTCCGCTACCGGCCCGTTCTACTGCCCTCGCGATACCACTGCTTACCTCGACGTGAGCTTCTTTGAGCAGCTGGGCCAACTCGGCGGCGCGAACGGTCCGCTTACTCAGGAGTACGTGACTGCCCACGAGTACGGCCACCACATCCAGCATCTGGAAGGAACGTTGGGGCTGAGCGACTATAAGAACCCAGGCCAGGATTCTGCGGCTGTCGCAATTGAGTTGCAGGCGGACTGCTACGCCGGTATCTGGGCAAAACACGCTGCTGAACAGGGTGTTTTGGAGCCGATTACCGACGAACAGCTCGAGCAGGCACTGCAGACCGCCCGTTCGATTGGCGACGACAACATTCAACGACGCTCCGGCGGCGACGTCGACCCGGATGCGTGGACGCATGGCTCCTCTGAGCAGCGTATGGAAGCGTTTAATTCCGGATACAACTCTGGACAGATGGCCGCCTGCGACACGCTCAACCGCGGTGTCTACAACTAAAAGGCACCGTTCGCTTATGACCAAGTCCGCACCAAACCGCGCTATCCCGTTCCTTGCCGCCTTCAATTCGATCGAGTCGCATTTGCGCAGCGAATTGGATGCCAAACGATCCGATTCGTTTACGTGGATGGTGGGCCTCGCCGCAAAGAAAGGGATTCTTGCTCGCGACCAGGCCGAGACCTTGCGTGAGTTTGCGGATCTGCGCAACGCGATTAGCCATGGGGAGTACGACAATCTCCGCCCGATTGCAGAGCCGCTCCCCGAGACGGTTCAAACAATCGAGCATTTGCGCGACGCGATACTCTCCCCACCGTTGGCCCTTGAGGTGGTCCCACACCAGAAGGTGGTGACGTTTACGCCGGAGACGGACATTCATGAGCCATTGAAGACAATCGCGACACAGGGACTAACGCAATTCCCGATCTACGACGAAGGCAAGTGCGTCGGGCTGCTCACCACGAATGCAATCGCGCGCTGGGTGGCGGCGGAACTGACAGATGATGACCGCATTCCCGCTACCACTGTTCGCGATGTGCTCACCCACAGTGGCAAACTCGACCACCCGGTGTTTCTTCCACGGACCGTAACCGCCGCACGTGCTGTTGATGCGTTGAGTACTCCATTGGAAACCGGCGCGGTGCCTCGCCTGGCCATCATTACCGAGCACGGCAAGGCAAACCAGCGGCCGATCTCGGTTTTGGGGGCAACCGACATCCCTGCACTATCTCAAGCGCAGTAGCGCATCCCGCTTATCGACGAGCCACAACCGGTTTCTGCGGTAGGATTCGCCGCATGTCAGCAAACTTTGTCAGTGTTGTCGACCTGTTCAGTATCGGCATCGGTCCATCCTCATCTCACACCGTTGGCCCGATGCGGGCCGCAATGACGTTTGTGGAGAAACTCGGGAAGGTACCGGCGAAGGTTGTCGTAGAGTTGCGTGGTTCCCTCGCCGCCACGGGAGTCGGCCACGGCACCGACCGTGCTGCGTTGCTCGGGCTGGTTGGGTACACCCCCACCACCACTTCTGCAGACATTGCTCCAAAACCTGGCGAGCCGATCCCTTCCACAGGCGTGATCGAAGGCCCGACAGGGCGCGTGGAGTACGAGCTTCGCTTCGACCCGGCACCGGTGGCCGAGCACCCGAACTGTCTCATCTTCGATGCGTGGGACACAGACGGCACCATGATCGCCGAACGCGAGGACTATTACTCTGTCGGCGGCGGATTCATTCTGGATCGCTGGGAGATGGAAGCGCACCGACAAGAATCCGGTGTTGCATCCGCTCGTGAAATTGCGACGGTCCCCTACCCGTTTAACAATGGCGCAGAACTCATGGAGCAATGCCGAACACATGGGATGACAATCGCAGAGATCATGCGTGCGAACGAGGAGTCGATCCACGAGGCGCAGCGACTCAACTCCCATTTGGATGCGGTGTGGGACGTCATGCAGGAATGCGTTGCGCATGGCCTGAAGACAGAGGGAATCCTTCCAGGCGGCTTGAACGTAAGGCGTCGCGCGAACCGTCTTCACCGTCTACTGACTGCAGAGTACGAAGCATCCACTGCCCGTGGGCTTGACGCTATGGAATGGGTGAACCTGTACGCGCTTGCCGTGAACGAAGAAAACGCTGCTCACGGCCAGGTGGTTACCGCGCCAACGAACGGCGCAGCCGGCATTATCCCTGCAGTTATGCATTACTGCCGCGACTTCACCGACGACTTCACTGCTGAGCGCGCCCGCGAATTTCTGCTTACGGCTGGTGCGATCGGGTCGATCATCAAGACCAACGCCTCGATTTCAGGCGCAGAAGTCGGCTGTCAGGGCGAGGTCGGTTCGGCTTCTTCGATGGCCGCTGCTGGCATGTGCGCAATCCTGGGCGGCACCCCTGAGCAGGTTGAAAACGCAGCTGAGATCGCGCTCGAGCACAACCTTGGCCTGACCTGCGATCCTGTGGGCGGTCTGGTCCAGGTTCCGTGCATCGAGCGCAACGCAATTGGTGGCGTAAAGGCCATCAACGCGGCACGGTTGGCGAAGCTTGGAGATGGCACCAACATCGTCACCCTCGACGACGTGGTGGAGACCATGGCAGCCACCGGCCGCGACATGATGACTCAGTACAAGGAAACGTCCATGGGTGGCCTCGCAGTCCAGCTCGGCCTGCCCGTGAACATTACTGAGTGCTGATTGCCTGCGCGACCGCTTCAGCGGAAAGCGCAACGGCCTCCTGTGAGTGCTCGGCGAGGTTCTTGACTGCAACCTCGCCTGCCTCCAGCTCACGCTCGCCGAGCACCAGCGCGAAGCGTGCGCCCGCGCGGTCAGCACCCTTCATTGAGCCCTTGAGCCCGCGGTGGCCGTATGCCATGTCGGCGCTGATACCGGCCGCGCGGAGTTCGTCGACAAGCTTGCTCATCTTCACTCGTGCTTCGTCGCCAATCGCGATACCGAACACATCGACACGGTGGGCTGCTGCTTCAAGCTCGACGCGTTCAGCTTCGAGGGCGAGTACCGCGCGATCAACGCCGAGACCGTAGCCGATGCCGGAGAGGTCCGGGCCGCCAATCTGGGCCATCAGGCCGTCGTATCGTCCACCGCCACCGATGCCGGACTGTGCGCCGAGGCCATCGTGGACGAACTCGAAGGTGGTCTTGGTGTAGTAGTCCAAACCACGAACCATGCGTGGGTTAATGACGTACGGCACGCCGAAGTCATCCAGCGCTGCGGTGACGGCCTCGAAGTGGGCACGGCATTCGTCGCAAAGGTGATCCAGCATCAACGGCGCATCGGCGGTCATCTCTCGGACCGCCTCACGCTTGTCGTCGAGCACTCGAAGTGGGTTGATCTCAGCACGGTGGCGAGTTTCCTCGTCGAGTGGGAGATCAAACAGGAACTTCTGCAGCTTCTCGCGGTAGGCCGGGCGGCAATTCTTGTCGCCGAGGCTGGTGATCTCCAGACGGAAACCGCTCAGGCCGATCGCACGGTAGCTGCGGTCTGCCAAGGCGATCACCTCGGCGTCGAGCAGCGGATCGTCGACACCAATGGCTTCCACGCCCACCTGCTGCAGCTGACGGTAGCGTCCGGCCTGCGGGCGCTCATAGCGGAAGAACGGTCCGTAGTAGTTGAGCTTCACGGGCAGGTAACCGCGGTCCATGTTGTGCTCGATGAAGGAGCGCATGACGCCGGCGGTGCCCTCGGGACGCAGCGTTACCGAACGGCCACCGCGGTCCTCGAAGGTGTACATCTCCTTGCTCACTACGTCAGTAGATTCACCGACGCCGCGGGCAAACAAGGTGGTGTCTTCGAACACCGGCAGCTCAATGTGTTGGTAGCCAGCGATCCGTGCCTGGCGCGCGAACTCGTCGCGGACATGGATGAACGCACTCGAGGCGGGCGGCACATAATCGGGCACGCCTTTCGGTGCGGAAAGTTTTTGGAACTGCTCGGCTTGATTCTCACTCACGAGGCCTTAGTCTAACCAACCTCTCCCCTGTGCGGGCGCACTTGTCGCTGTGGTCTTTCCACCGCTGTTGCGATTAGCCCTGCTAGGCTTTTGCACCGTTCAATGCGCGCGTGCTTTTCGACGACATCACGCACGCGCTTTCCCCGATACTCGAAGAGGTGCATCGCCAGTGGCTAGCAACGAACAGCGTGGCAAAGAGGCCCTGTCCAATCTGGAACGGGAACTCGATTCCCGCGACCGCAAGGAAAAGTCCCGCCCGTGGTCTGTCGCAGCGCTTTCCGCCGTTGCCATCGCGCTGATTGGTGGCGGCATCTACGTCGCAGCCAACCAGGGCGACGAGGACAATCTAGCAACTGACGATACCTCCGCCGCTTCGGAGACTGACAACGCGGAACAGGAAGAATTCGACGCTTCCACCTTCGCGCCGATTGCTACGAAGCGCGAGAAGGCCTTGCCGGCTACCGTCTCGTGCACCTATGAAAACGAGGACGGCGCTGAGCTGCGCGCTGGCACCCCGCCGACCGAGAACGTGTCCACCGAAGGCACCGTCACCGTCGAGCTCGAGACCAACCAGGGTCCGATCGGTATGACGCTCGATCGCGCAGCTTCCCCGTGCACGGTCAACGCCATCGAGTACCTGACCTCCGAGGGATACTTCAACGACACGGTCTGCCACCGTCTGACCACTGCCGACGGGCTGAAGGTGCTGCAGTGTGGCGACCCGGATGGCACCGGTGCGGGTGGCCCTGGCTTCCAGTTCGCCAACGAGCTTCCCACTGACGAGGCACTCGACGGCATTGACACCGAAGGTCTCGACCTACCAGCCGATATGGATGAGGCTACCAAGAACCAAACCCTGCAGATGATGCTGCAAAACGAGCCTAAGCGCTATGACCGTGGCACGATCGCCATGGCTAACGCTGGCGCGGACACCAACGGCTCCCAGTTCTTCCTTAACTACGGCGACTCGGTCCTGCCGCCGCTGTACACCTACTTCGGCACGATTGACGACGAGGGCCTTGCCACCCTGGACAAGATCGCCGAAAAGGGAGTTGAAGGCGGCGGGACTGACGGCGCACCGGCAGATGAAGTACGCATCACCAAGGCCACTGTGAAGTAGCACTGTGCAGTAGCACTCCGCTCTTCCACACCGGTATCGCTATTGCACGCAACCCTCGCAGGCGATAGCATCCTGCAGAGATTCCGTTTCAAACCTTTTCAGTGAGGACCCTCATGAAGACCCGCACCAGCCTTATCGCCGCCGCTACCGTCACCGCAGTCGCCTTCACCGGTGCAGGTGTTGCTCAGGCTGCGCCGACTGTCGTCGGCGATAACACCACGAACACCACTAACGACAATGGATCTTCGTCCAACGAAGAGGGCTCGTCCACGCGCGACATGAGTCCGTCCGAGATCCAGGATTGGCTCGCCGTTGTCACCGCGATCATTGGCATCCTGAGCCAGGTGGCTACGGTTGCCATGAAGTTCATGCGCTAAAACGCGTCACTGCGAAAAGCGTCTCCGGTTTCTCGCCGGAGACGCTTTTCTGTTTCGTGGTCATTTCTCTCGCGCTGGGTCATGCAGGCCTATGAGTTCAAACGCAATCCATTCAATGTCTGCATACGAATCCGTCGTGACAAACGATGCACGCTGAGTGCTTAAGTCCAGCAGCAGCATCGAGGAGAATCCCCGCGTTGCACCGTTATGCCAGTACAGTTCGGTGCCTTTAATGTTCGCCCACGTAAATCGCGTACTGCGACGCTCAAGGATATGCATGGCGTACTTCGCCATGTCCGAGGTGGTCGAACGCAGGCCGCCGGATGGAGCTGTGCCGTCCATCTCCCAAGCTTGAACAGGTAGACCGAGTGCGGAGACTCCCCTGGGTCTATCCGGTCCGACTGTTCCAGGCAAAGCGACGTAAGTCTCCGTCATCCCCAACGGGTCGAGCACCCACTCTTTGATCAACGTCGGGTAGGTCGTGGTGGAAACCCTGGCCAGTAGAAACCCGAGCAAGTCGTGGCCGAGGTTAGAATATTCCTCCACGCCACGCTCTCGCAGTGTCGCTGACAGTGCCTGCTCGATGACATCCTCGGATGTGACTCCTACGTCAGGATTCAAGCCGAGAAGTGCTCGTGCAATGTTTCGCGGTCGTTGCTTGCCGGTTCGTGGCAAGCCCGAGGTGTGGTTCGCCAATTCAGCCAGCGTCACATCTGCTAATGCGTTACCTCGCACACGCTGCCCAAGCACATCTCCGACCGTTGTATCGGTGTCAACCAACCCCTTGGTAATGGCTTGCTCGAGCAGCTCGGCATTGAACGTCTTGGTTATTGAGGCAATCTCGAACTCAGCGTGCTCATCCGCCCCGAGCCCAGCAAAGTTGGCCTTTCCGTCTTCAACAACGCAAGCTGCAACATTACGAAGCGGATACGTATCCGCACTCGCTCGCATTGCCAATGAGGAAAGCAGTCGCACAAGAGACGCATCCCCTGTCAACTTTTGTGCAAGAGTGACCCGTTTGAACCGCATCGCAACCTTCCTATCAACGCAACGTTGAACAGGTCTCGAACGAGCTTAGGTTACGCAGTCACTCTGTAGACGTCGAACACACCTTCAATGTTGCGAATCTGGTTCATGATCGAGCCGAGTTGTTTGATGTCTGACACCTCAATGGTCAGTCGGATCGTCGCCACTCGGTCCTCCCCTGCTTGAGACGACATCGCGAGGATTGGGAGTTTCGCCTCGGAGAGCACCCCGGTGGTCTCGGTAAGCAGACCATTGCGGTCGAGTGCTTCCAGCTGAATTGTCGCGCGTGACGCACTCTTGGTGCCACCGGGGGCGGACCATGACACTTCGACGAGACGCTCTGGCTCGTCGTTAAGTTTGGTCGCGTTCGTGCAGTCAGTCCGGTGCACGGAAACTCCCCCACCACGGGTGACAAACCCGAAGATGGCATCGCCGGGGACGGGTTGGCAGCATTTCGCCAACTTCGCCATCACATCCGGGCTGCCCTCAACCAGGATCGCAGGGCCGTCGCCGGTTGTTTGCGGGCGAACAAGTGCAGAAACAGGGGTACGCGCTGTGAGGGCGTCTACGGCGTCATCGTCGCCGCCGAACATGTCCATGAGCAAGTGCGCGACGTGCGCTGCAGACACTGTTCCCGCGCCGATAGCCGTATACAGCGCATCAACGTCCTGGTAGTGCAAACGCGTTGCTACCTGGCGCATCGACTCGTTGGTAAACAGCCTGTGCAACGGCAGCCCGCCACGCTGCACCTCAGCAGCCAGGGCATCGCGACCCGCGTCGAGCTGCTCCTCGCGACGTTCCTTGGCAAACCACTGTCGAATCTTCGCCTTCGCGCGCGGGGAGACAACAAAGTCCTGCCAATCGCGCGTTGGCCCAGCGTTTTGATCCTTTGAAGTGAAAATCTCTACCCTGTCGCCGGACTTCAGCTCGGTTTCTAGGGTGACCAACTTGCCGTTAACCTTCGCACCAATGCAGCGGTGGCCAACTTCAGTGTGCACGGCGTAGGCGAAATCGACCGGAGTAGAGCCTGCCGGCAAATCCACTACATCGCCCTTCGGAGTGAACGCGAAAATCTGCTGGCTTGTCAGGTCGTAACGCAACGAGTCCAAAAACTCATTCGGGTCCGCGGCTTCCTTCTGCCAGTCAAGCAACTGACGCATCCACGCCATCTGGTCGACCTCGGCCTGATCGCCCTTGTGGGAGCCCTTCGTCTCTTTGTAACGCCAGTGGGCAGCCACACCGTATTCGGCGTTGTAGTGCATCTCGTGTGTACGCACCTGCACTTCAAGGGGGCGACCGGTCGTCGTCATCACCGTCGTATGCAGCGACTGGTAGACACCGAAACGCGGGTTGGAAATGTAGTCCTTGAACCTGCCCGGCATCGGCGAATACAGCGAGTGGACCACACCAACAGCGGCGTAGCAGTCATACACCGTATCCACCAGAACACGGATACCGACCAGATCAAAGATCTCCGCGAAGTCGTGACCGCGCACAGCCATCTTCTGATAGATCGACCAGTAGTGCTTCGGACGGCCCATGACCTCAGCCTGGATGCCATTCGTGCTCAACTCGCGCTGCAGATCGGTAGTGATCTCGCGCAGGGCACGGTCGCGTGACGGAGCGTGATCCGCCACAAGACGTACGATTTCCTCGTACTTCTTCGGCTGCAAAATAGCGAACGCGAGATCTTCTAGCTCCCACTTCACCGTCGCCATACCCAAGCGGTGCGCCAACGGTGCGATGACATCGAGCGTCTCCTGCGCCTTCTTCGCCTGCTTCTCCGGCGGCAAGAAACGCATCGTGCGCATGTTGTGCAAGCGGTCCGCGACCTTAATCACCAGTACGCGAGGATCCTCGGACATAGCAACGATCATTTTGCGGATCGTTTCCGCTTCTGCGGCGGCGCCGAGCGCGACCTTGTCCAGTTTGGTCACGCCATTGACAAGTTTGGCCACTTCAGGGCCAAAATCGCGGGTGAGCTCATCAAGTGAGTAGTCGGTGTCCTCTACCGTGTCATGGAGCAGAGCCGCCACCAGCGTGGTGGTATCCATACCAATCTCGGCACAAATCGTTGCGACGGCGAGCGGGTGGGTGATGTAGGGATCACCTGACTTGCGGAATACACCCTCGTGCAACCGCTCTGCCGTTTCGTAAGCAAATCCGAGCTGTTCCACGTCAGCCTTCGGGTGATACTTGTGGTGAATCGACAACAGCGGATCGAGCACTGGGTTCGTTCGCGGACGCCCACCTCCCGTAAGAGAGCGGGCCAACCTGGCGGAGACACTGCGCACGGTCGGGCCCGACCGTTTGACTGGTTTATCTGTCATGTCAGGACTCCTCCACTGTCAGCAGGTACTAAGTCTGTGATACTACCCGGCTAGTTTTCTTCTTTCCCCAAAACCACAAGCGGAGCGCCGTCGAGTCGCTCGCGCCCTCCAAGTCCCGGGACTTCCAAGACGACGACGTAGCCGGCAACTCGACCGCCGGCGCGCTCAATCAAGTCGCGCGCCGCGATCAAGGTCCCGCCGGTAGCCAGGACGTCGTCGACAAGCACAATGCTCTTGCCAGAGATATCCACCCCATTCGCGGGGATCTCCAGCGCAGCGGAGCTGTACTCCGTGGTGTACTCCTGGGTAATCACCGGTGGCGGCAACTTGCCCTTCTTGCGAATCGCAAGAATGCCGGTGCCCATCTCGTACGCCACAGCGGAGCCGAGCAAAAACCCTCGGGCATCAAGGCCGCCGACGAGATCGGCGCCGAGCTCCTTGCTCGCCTCGGCCATCTCTGCAATGACCACGTTGAGCGCAGCTGGGTCGGCAAGCACCGGAGTCAGGTCCTCGAACAGCACTCCCGGCTCCGGAAAATCCGGAACGCGGCGAATCTTGTCCTGCAGTGCCTCAAGAGCGGAAGCGTAAGGCTGACCGCCATGCGGGCTGATCGACGGGGTGGGCGACATGATTTCGGATCGTCTCCTGGTCAGGTTTATCGGGTTTTTAGGGTCGGGAATTACATTTGGTCAGTTGAACCATCGGTCCATGTTCCAGCCAATGCCGGAAAGTCCTGTATACGGCACCACGTTGCGCACTGCATTATCGACGACGAAGGTTCGGGGTTGTGCGGCCAGCGGAATCGATGGCAGCGTCTTCCACAGATGCCCCTCCTGGGCACGCAACGCCCCCAGATCCTGGGCGCGATTGTTGGCCGCTGGGTACTCGCTCATCGGGTCAACGACTCGCAAGATAGCGTCGGCTTCGCCGTCATGCACGGATTCGTTGCGCCACTCGTCGTACTCCACGTGAGGCAGGTCAGCGAGCGTCTTCCCCTCGCCTGTGACGTCGACGATCGTAATTCCTGCTGGCTCGCAGGTGCGGCGCATCGATTCCACCATCGCGGCCCAACGCTCGTCCGGATACACGTAACCGATACGCAACGTGGAACCCCGAAGTGCGGAAGCTTCCTGGATATTCACGTCCAAAAACGGGGCAGCGATATCTGCCATACGCTGAGCCAACGGGTCGGTGTGCTGAATGACATGCAACGGTGCAACTGGCACTTCAACCCCCGCCTTCTCACTTGAAGCGGCGGCAACAGCGCGAGGATCGATGCAACGTGCAAGTGCCTTCCGGTGATCCGGATCCGCCCAAAAACCAACCTCCGGCAGGGTCAACATCTCGGTGAGCTCACCGATGGCCGTTTTCACATCCAATCGATTGCCTTCTGCGTCCTCGTCGTACCACTGTGGTTGCAACTGCCGCAGGTCGCCGATCTTCATCGCCTTGGATGCTGCTAGCTCCGCAGAATCTACGGAACCAGGCCACACCACCATTGCTGCTGTCTGCGGAGCGTCCCCGTAGTAATGCTCATTAGCGACGAGCCGAACCTGGCCCTTCTCTCCTACCTCCGCAACCTTGAACGGGCCAAACGAGACTTGGAGTTCAGGATCGAACTCTTTGAGGTCAAACCCGTGGCGCCACACCTGCGCGATTGGTTTGAGTCGCTCCAGATCATCCGAGAGTAGATCAGCGACGAGGTCCTCGACAGATCGATTGGTCTTTGCAGCAACAGCATGTGCGGGAAGGACCGTGCCTGGTTCAAAAAGGCCACGCCAGCGTGCACCACGGCCTTCCTTGAAGGTCACAGTGAACTCTTTCGATCCGGGTGTGCACGACAGCGAATCCGTGTCGCCGAACAAAGGCATATTCGAACCGAACGTCGCCGGGTATTGTCCGGCAGCAAACGTCAAAAGATAGTCAGCGCAGGTGACGGGAGTGCCGTCCGAAAACACTGCCGCTTCCGACAAGGTGTAAATCACCTTGCGCTGATCCCCCGGCAGCACCTGGGTTTTTACAAGGTCAGTGTTGGGGATCAACTGTCCGCTTGGACCGGGAACATACACCCCGGGGTACAGGCGACCGGACAACGATTGCGCTAAGTCTGTCGATCCTTCGAGGGATCCAGCGTTTGTGGTGCGCAGATTGCTTGTTACCTGGTAACCGAAAAGTTTCGTGGACTCATCATCGTCGTTGTCTGAAGATGCGCACCCGGAAAGCACCAGCGCCGTTGCGGCCAACACAGCCGCAACCTTGCTGCCAATCACCATTTTCGGTCTCATGAGTCCACGCACCACTAGGTTTCAGCCGCTTTCTTACGCGTTCGGACGCCAGGTGCTTGTCGAAGATGCACCCGTGTCTTCCACAGGTCGAATCGGAGTAGCCACGTGGCGCTTCTTCTCTTCGACCGGTTCCTCTTCAACTTCTTCGACCTGGCCACGGCTACGGAATGCCTCAACCGCAGCATTGTGGTCCTTGTGCTCCTGACGGCGGTTTACCAGGCTGACCAACATCGGGGTGGCCAAGAACAACGAGGAGATCACGCCTTGAATGACGCCAATGAGCTGGATGAGCGCAAGGTCCTTCAAAGTACCCACACCCAGCATCCATACCGCGACAATCATCAGAGCGATGATCGGCAGCGCAGAAATAACCGAGGTGGAAATCGAACGCATTACGGTCTGGTTGACCGCGAGGTTGGCCTCTTCCGCGTAGGTGGATCGTCGAGAATCAAGCACTCCCGACGTGTTCTCCTTGACCTTGTCAAACACAATCACCGTGTCGTAAAGCGAGAACGTCAACACAGTCAGGAAACCGATGATCATCGCTGGGGTGATCTCAAGGGCGAACAATGCGTAGATACCCATGATGAGGATGGCATCAACCAACAGCGCCCCCATGGCAGCCAGCGCCATCGCGCGCTGCAAACGCACCGCGACATACACGGACGCTGCCAAAAGGAACACGACCATAGCCAGGAGCATGCGGTTCGTAATCGTGGAACCCCACGACTCCGACACGGTGGAGTCACCGATAGCGTCAGCGCTCGGCTCACCGTTGTGATCCTGTGGGTGGTAGGTATCGAAAATAGCCTGACGCGCGGCATCGATCTGCTCCTGCGAGAGGTGGGCAGAGTTGATCTCCAGCGTGCGGGCGTCGCCAGCGCCAACGATCTGGGTGAGCTCAGGTGTCACACCGGTGGCCTCGACGAAGGTTTCCTCGACCTCGGTCGCGACCAAATCGCCGGCAGGCATCGTCAGCTTGGTGCCGCCCTCGAAGTCGATACCCATGTTGAAGCCACGAATGAACATCGCCAGGATCGCGACCACCATAAGTCCGAGGGTGATGCTGTACCAGGTCTTGCGGTGCCCAACGAAGTCGAGGCCGCCGGAGCCGTCATACAGCGATTCACGGTCGCGACGTGCAAAGCCGCGCTTCGTCGTGGGGGTTTCGGTCGTAGCTACAGTGCTCGACATGATTAGGCCTCCTCATTCGCGGCGGATGCTTCCACGGAAGCTTGTTGCTTGACGACGACGCCGTCGCCCTCCTCAAGATCACCTGCAGCGCGGCGTTCTTCTGCGGTGCGGAACGCGGCACCCATACCGTTGACAGACGGCTTCGACCAGAAATTGCTGCGAGATGCGAGCACCAGAAGCGGCGCAGTGACCAGGAAGGTGACCAACAGGTCGAAGATGGTTGTCAGACCCATGGTGAAGGCGAAGCCCTTGACATCGCCAACTGCCAGGAAGTAGATGATGACCGCACCAATCAGAGTCACCATGTTGCCTGTGATGACCGTCTCCTTGGCCCGTTCCCAACCGGACGCGGTCGCCGAACGGAATGTCTTGCCGTGGCGTACCTGGTCCTTGATGCGCTCATAAATCACGATGAACGAGTCTGCAGTCGTACCGATACCGATGACCAGACCAGCGATGCCCGACAGGTCGAGCGAGTATCCAATCCAGCGACCGAGCAACACGAGCATGCCGTAGACAAGCAAACCCGCTGCTGCCAGGGTGACCAACGAGATGAAGCCGAAGAGGCGGTAGTAGGCGAAAACGAAGATCGCCACCATGGCAAGACCCACCAGCCCCGCATACAGGCCAGCCTTCAAGGAGGCCTGACCGAGTGAAGGGGGAACCGTCATCGCAGTTCCGCCTGGCTCACCGTTTTCACCGGCGAACGACAGCGGCAGTGCTCCGTAGCGCAGGTTGTTTGCGAGCCCCTCAGCTTCCTCTTGAGTGAACTGACCCGTGATCGAGGTTGCGGAGCCGACTGGGGTTGCGCCCTGGATAACTGGCGCGGAGATCACCTGGGAGTCAAGTGTGATTGCGATCTGCTTCTGCAGCATCTCACTGGTGAGTTTCGCCCAGGTAGCGGAACCGTTGACATCACCAGCCTGGCTGAAGGCGAAGCTGATCTCCATCTGTCCCGACTGCGGGTTGTATCCGCCGGTAATCGCGCGGCTGGTATCAATCTGCTCGCCGGTCAGGCGCGGGCCTTCCGGATCTGTTACACCGCTGAGCAGCGGGACCTCGTCAAGCAACATCGCCTGACCGGTCGACGGGTCACAAGCGACTAGCGGAAGATCTTGCTTATCCGAGCCAGCGAGCGGGTCGGTTGCCTGGCCGAAGCAGCGTGCGGACATCAACGTCAACGCAGCGTACTGCTGAGTCGGGTCAGTCGACTGGCGGGTCTTCCGCAGCATTTCGGTTGTTTCCTGGCGGCGCTCAGCGGCCTCAACCGGACCGTTCGGTTCCGGCAGTGGTTCAGCGGAAATCTGTGGGACGTTCTTCGGCTCTGCTGGCGCTTCTTCCTCGCTTGGCGCGACGTCCTTGCCAACCTCTGGGTTGTTTGCATCGCCTGACTCAGCAGCTTTGGCCTGCTCCTCGGCTTGTTTCTCAGCCTGCTCCTTGCGAGCCGCGAACTGTTTCAGCAGTGACTGGCCCTCTTCGGGCGTGAAGATGCCGTACTTTACCCACTCGTTCGCCATATCCAAGATGGCTTTATCTGCTTCAGCTGGGTTTGCAGCCGGAGGGTCAAGCACAGGTCGGAAGAACAGCTGGGAGGTCTGTCCGATGTTACGGATCTCCGAGGTATCGTCACCAGCTGCTTCGATCACGATGGTGTTGCCATCGACGACGACCGATGCGCCCGAGACGCCCATGCCGTTGACACGGTTCTCCAGAATCCGACGAGCATCCTGGAGCTGTTCTGACGTAGGCTCTTCACCCTGCGGCACCAGTGTCACACGAGTACCGCCCTGCAAGTCAATACCTAGCTTCGGGGTAGCACTCTTCGTGCCGGTAAAAAATACAAGGGCGTAGACGCCGATGACGATGAGAGCGAATAGGGCAAGCGCCTTCGCGGGCCACTGCCGCTTCGACTTCGCCTCGCCGGATCGCCGAGTGCGTGTAGACACTGAGCAGACTCCTCTTTGTTCAGGCTCGGGTTTTCCGCCTTACACCGGCGCACACGCCGATCCAGCAGCATCTTTCAAGGTGCGGTGGACACAAACAATCGCGCGAGCCGGTGATGGCACAACGCAAATATGCTACGCCATCAGGCCAGAAAAACTTAGTTGGGTACCTCATTTGTGTCGACAGGTGCCACAGGCTCAATCTTGCGCATCACACCAGCCGTATCCATCGTCACGGCTACACCCGGGGCAAGCTCCACAAGCATGGTCTCGCCATTGTGCTCCACAACCGTGGCGTGGAAGCCTGCAACGTTGACAATCTGATCGCCAGGCTGAATCGACTGACGCAGTTGTTCAATCTGAGCCTGACGCTTCTTCTGGCCACGCATCATGAGGATGGAAGGCAGCAAGAACAAGGCCAGAATGACAATGAGCAAAATTGGTTCCATGAGAAACCATCATTGCACAACACAATCGTGGGCTTAGTAGAGCGGCATCTGCCCAGGCGCTTCGGGAGGTGCCTGCAAACCCAAGTGCTCCCACGCGGCGGCGGTAGCAACCCTCCCCCGGCCTGTTCGCGACATCAGTCCCGCGCGCACCAGATAAGGCTCACAGACCTCTTCGATGGTGCCGGATTCCTCGCCAACCGCGATCGCAAGGGTCCCTACACCTACCGGGCCACCGCCATGTCCCCTGATCAGGGCGCCAAGCACAGCACGGTCGAGGCGATCTAGCCCTAGCTCGTCGACATCGAACACTTCGAGCGCACTTCGTGCGGCATCCAGGTTTACCCTGCCGTCGCCATGGACCTCAGCCCAGTCGCGCACTCGACGCAGGAGTCGGTTCGCAATTCGCGGGGTTCCACGTGAACGCGAGGCGATCTCAACCGCAGCGTCAGTATCAATCTGCACCCCAAGGATGTTCGCTGCACGGCTGACAACCTTGGTGAGGTCGTCGACATCGTAAAACTCCATTTGAGCTGTAAACCCAAAGCGGTCACGCAACGGGCCGGTGAGCATACCTGCCCTCGTGGTTGCCCCGACAAGGGTAAACGGAGGAATCTCTAGCGGAATCGATGTCGCGCCCGGGCCCTTGCCAACAATGACGTCGATACGGAAATCCTCCATGGCCATATAGAGCATTTCCTCAGCCGGCCGTGCGATGCGGTGAATCTCATCGATGAAGAGCACATCGCCCTCCATCAAGTTAGACAACATCGCCGCCAAGTCGCCTGCCCGTTCAAGAGCAGGCCCGGAGGTCATGCGCAACGACGTGCCTAATTCCTGTGCGACGATCATTGCCATGGTGGTCTTGCCCAGTCCAGGCGGACCAGACAGCAAGATATGATCCGGCGTCACACCACGATTTCGGGCGCCCGTAAGCACAAGACTGAGTTGTTCTCGTACCTTGGGTTGGCCGATGAATTCCTGAATGGACTTCGGACGCAACGAACGCTCAATATCGTGTTCGTCGGCCTGCACGTTGGCGTCGACAGGCGACGGTGCTTTCGCTGAAAAACCTTCAGGGAGCTGGAACTCGGTCTTTTCCACATCAGACATTGCGCTTTAGCCTACTTCTTGCCTAAATGCGTCAGCGCTTGACGCAACAACGCAGAAGCGTCGAGATCCGGCTGGTCTGTTGTCAGCTGATCTACGACCGACTGTGCCGTACGCTCTGGGAATCCGAGTCCGACCAGCGCTTCCACAACCTGTTCCGAGGCGTAAGTGGTGGCTGGCTTTGCTGCTGTATCAGCCCCCACACCGTTTGGTGACTGCGCCGGCAACATCGCTTCAACTTTGTCCTTGAGCTCGAGGATCATGCGCTCGGCCATTTTCTTGCCCACGCCGGGGATCGTTTGAACCTTCTTCGCGTCACCGTTTGCAATATGCGTCGAAAGCTCGCCAGGCTCAAAAACAGACAACGCGGCAATAGCCAACTTCGGCCCCAAGCCAGTCACGGTCTGCAACTTATGGAACATCTCGCGCGATTCATTGTCGCCAAAGCCATACAAGGTGACGCCGTCATCTTTGACCACCATCGAGGTCATCACTCGATGCGTTTCACCACGCACAAGACCGCCAAGCGTTTGCGGTGTAGCAAGAAACCTATAGCCCACCCCAGAACACTCAATGACCGCATGGTCGAGACCAATAGCGAGCACCTCACCGTTGAGAGAATCAATCATTGCACTGCCGCCTTCGTATTGGAGTATTGAAGTTGTTGGAGATGTTGCGTTCGAGCGATAAGTGGCGCGCGCCAGCAGTGACAGACTGCAATGGCCAGCGCATCAGCAGCATCTGCTGGTTTCGGCGCCTCACTCAAACCAAGAATGCGCGTGACCATAGTGGTCATTTGCTTCTTGTCCGCACGTCCATTGCCAGATATTGCTTTCTTTACCTCTGAAGGGGTGTACATGTGCACCGGGATGTCACGCTCCGCAGCGGCTAAGACCATGACACCGACAGCGTGCGCTGTGTGCATCACCGTGGAGACGTTGCCACGTTCAAAGATACGTTCCATAGCAACAACATCGGGCTGGTAATCATCCATCCACTCGCCCACCGCCCGAGAGATTCTGAGCAGGCGCTCCGCAAGCTCCGCGGTTGAGGGAGTTCGCACGACGCCAACTGCTACGGGAATGATCTGGCGGCCACGACCTGCCTGCACAACAGACAAGCCACAACGCGTCAGACCGGGATCAATTCCCATCACCCGTAGTCCTTCGAGGTTCACGCAATCACTCCTTCGCTCATGACACATATGTTCTACCACAACGTGCGAAAAAGGCGCGCCCCCGAAGAGGGCGCGCCGGTTCACGACGAAGTGTTATGCGTCGAGCTGCGCTGCAACCTCGTCAGAGATCGTCATATTGGTGTAGACATTCTGGACGTCGTCGGAATCTTCCAACGCGTCGATCAGGCGCATCATCTTCTGTGCGCCTTCGAGATCAAGATCGACCTGAACGTCAGCACGGAATTCCTGGCCAGCGTCTTCAATCTCGATGCTTTCACCGATCAGGGCCTCACGCACTGCAGGCAGGTCAGTCGGCTTGCAGGTAATTTCGAACTCCTCACCGAGGTCGTTGACTTCCTCAGCGCCGGCGTCGAGCACTGCCATCAGCACGTCATCTTCGGAGAGATCACCCTTCTTGATCGTGACCACACCGGTGCGCTCAAACATGTAACCGACAGAACCGGACTCGCCCAGGTTGCCACCATTCTTGGTCATGGCGGTACGTACCTCGGTTGCGGCACGGTTGCGGTTGTCGGTCAAGCACTCAATCAACACAGCAACACCGTTGTTGCCGTAGCCCTCGTACATGACAGTTTCCCAGTCGGATCCGCCGGCTTCCTCGCCGGAGCCACGCTTGCGAGCGCGCTCGATATTGTCGTTGGGGACCGAGGCCTTCTTCGCCTTGCGGATCATGTCATCGAGGGTCGGGTTAGCAGCGGGGTCACCGCCGCCTGTGCGGGCGGCGACCTCGATATCCTTGATCATCTTCGCCCAGAGCTTGGAACGCTTTGCATCGTTCGCCGCTTTTTTGTGCTTGGTCGTTGCCCACTTTGAGTGGCCTGCCATCGAGCACCCCTTCATTCCTCTGTTGACGGTTAACAGAGCGCAAGTATACGCCAGCTGCACAAATACGCTGTTACTGGCCGTCGGTGGCAAACTGCGGCACTACCGCCGTACCGCCAAGACGGAAAAACCGCACCAGAGGTCGCAACTGCAGCGCCAACGTATCCGCAACCGCATCGTTATAGAACCGCCGGGCGAGTTCTACTCGGGTATGTGCATCACGGAGTTCAGCCGGTACGTCGCCACTGCTTTGCGACGACTCCCTGACCGCCTGCATCAGATCCCCCTCAGCGCCAAGACGCAGCCGAAGATCCTTCGAGCTGAACCGAAGCGCCTCCGTTTCGTGAGCCTGCTGCGCGAGCTCGGGAAACAGCGCCGCAACTACAGCGCAGCGGCGATCAAGAGCAGCCTGCAGCGCATCACGGGACCTATCCAAACGAATATGCAATCGGTGAAGTCGCTGCGCAGTGTGAAACGCCCAGACAGCCACGATGACAACGAAGATCAGCGCGACGACGAGAAGCACGATACCAAATGTCATCGCTCAATCCTCACCTTCTCGTTGTAGGAAACAGCCTCATACACAGCGCAAACACGGTTCGCCACCACTGACCAATCGAATTCCGTGGCGCGACGTACGCCTCGGTTAATCAAGTCGTTGCGGTAGGTGGCGTCGTCGATAAGCAGCTGCAACTGCTGCGCCAAAGCATCGGGATCCCCCGGCGGAAAGAAGGCCGCAGCGTCAGAGCCAACGGCGGCAAAAGCAGGGATATCGCTGGCTACCACGGCACACCCCGCCGCCATTGCTTCGACCAGAATGATACCAAACGACTCGCCACCGAGGTTCGGGGCAACAAAAATGTCGGCGCGGCCGAGAATCTCGACCTTTTCATCCTCCGTAACCTTCCCAGCGAAACGCACCCCGTCCATTTCGCGTGCAGCACCTCCGCCCATCACCGTCACCTGAGGAAGGCGCGGAAGACGCTCCAGTGCAGTCAAGAACACATCGAGGCCTTTACGTGGCTCGTCGAGTCGCCCAAGGAACACAACCTCCACGTCTGTAGAGTCATTGCGCACACCACGAGCCCGCGCGAAGCGTCGCGTGTCAACTCCGTTCGGAATGATCACAGGGTCAGTGCCAATCTGCTCTGCCTGCCACTGCCATGCCAACTCGCTCACTGCGATTCCGGCACGAATCTTCTCCAAGTTCGCACGCAACGCAGGCAGCGCTACTTTCAGCGCGTAGGAGCTCTCCGCAGAGGTGTGATAGGTAGCCACGATCGGACCCGCAGCTATTCGGTTCGCAACCATGGCGTAGCCCGGCGAATTTGGCTCGTGGATATGCAGCACATCGAAATCGCCGAGTTCGATGAATCGCTTGGTCGTCCTCACTACTCGCGGGCCAAACGACAAGCGCGCAACAGAACCGTTGTAAGGAATCGGAACCGCTGGCCCGCCTCGAGTTACCCATTCGGGCAACGGCGTATCGGCAGATGCAGGGCCAAGGACTTCACTGTGATGTCCCATTTCCCGCAACCGCTCCGCCAAGTCAAGGACATGCACTTGAACTCCACCAGGTTCATCAAAAGAATAGGAGCAGACTAGCCCAACCCGCATCGGCTAGGTCTCCCTTGAGATGTCTGAACGGTTGTCGAGCGCCCAGCGCCTCCCGCGAACCGGGACATCGACAGGCCACAACGGCTGCAGCATGTGCCAATCCTGCGGGTGGTGGGCAATCGCGGCAGCGAACTCGTCTGCAATTGCCTGCACCGTTCGCTCAAGCGTGGTCACTTTCAGCGCAGGTGCAACGCTCATCCCCCAGCCAGGATCCGTCTGCGAACCTGCAAACCACGTATGCACCGTGTGAAGGCCCGCGCCTGTCTCCAATGCCAACTTTGCTGGCCCTGCAGGAAAAGTCGTATCCTCGCCGAAAAATGTCACTGGCACACCTCGACGCCCAAGGTCGCGCTCTCCCATCAAACACACGATGCCCCCGCCTTGGAGGACCTCTTTGAGCCTTGCATAGGGAGGAGTTTTCTCCCCGGTGAGGGCAAGTACTTCGAAACCCAGACTTTCGCGATACTCCACGAACGAATCAAACAGCTTCTCAGGCCTGAGCCGCTCAGCAACCGTTGTAAACGTTCCATAGTGCTTTGCAAGCCACATTCCCGCCATATCCCAATTCCCGGAATGCGGCAGAGTCAGTACGACCCCGTTGCCAGCATCGATCGACTCCTGCAAATACTCCCTACCAACCAGACCTGCAGTGAGTCGCTCATCCAAGTTTGGATCATCCGCAATGCGAGGCAGTTGGAAAGCTTCGAGCCAATATCTTGCGTAGGAACGCACGCTGTCACGCACCAGCTCCTTGGTGACGTTTTCTGCACCGACGACGCGTGTGAGATTGCGGCGCAGCATGTCCATTCCGGCGCCGTCGTTTGATACCCAATCCGCACCAGCAGCAGCTAACGGACGCGTGAGGCACTCCGGAAGCGCCCCGACGATCTTCCACCCGGCGATGTAACCCGCCGAAGACACACGCATTCCAATGCCGCTCATCTACGCCCCTGCTGGTGGCGCCATCTTCGCGTTCGCCTGATCGTCTCGCGCGGCGAAGACCAGCCGCTGCACCACGGTAAACAACGACCCTGCTAACAGAATCCAAATTGACACCACGACAGCGTTCGGCACCCCAAACCCCTCGAGCGCTAGCCCGCCCAAAGCAAGGATCAAACGCTCTGGCCGTTCAATGAGGCCGCCGACGACGCTGATGCCGCCGGCTTCAGCGCGCGCCTTGATGTAGCTGATCGCCTGCGAGAGGACCAACACAGCTAGGCAGGCTGCAACATGGGCCGCAGACAAGTCCGCAACGTAGACCATCCACATCGCAATCGACCCAAACAGGGCGCCGTCCGTGAGACGGTCACAACTGGCGTCTAGTGTTGCGCCGAAAGCCGTCCCACCACCACGTAATCGCGCCATGGTGCCGTCCACCATGTCACACGCTGCAAAAATCGTGCTCAACACCGCTGCCCACACGAGATGATCCGTCGGGATGAGAACCATCATCGCCAGCATCGTGGCAATCGTGCCGGCAAGAGTGATCATGTTCGGCGTGACGCCGGCTTTCAACAAGCCCTTCGCCACCGGTTCCACGACAACAGCTGCCGGTTTACGCCCATGCACACTAAGCATCGTGGCTTCTCCCCTCGCCCTGTTCGACCTCGCGCCACCCCTGCGCCAGCAGCTCGCGAGTCTCTCGCAGGAGCTGCGGCAGAACCTTGGTTCCGGAAAGCACAGTCATAAAATTCGAGTCGCCGGACCAACGCGGAACCACATGCAGATGCAGGTGATCTCCAACCGACCCTCCGGACGCTTTGCCCAGGTTCAAACCGACGTTAATCGCCTCTGGGCTCGACACCTGCTTCAGCGTCTTTACCGCATGCTTGGCAAACGCCATCAGTTCGGTTGTTTCTTCGTCGTCAAGCGCCTCAAGCTCCGCGACCTTGCGATACGGCACAACCATGAGATGTCCGGCGTTGTACGGATACAGGTTCAACACCGCGTATACACGCGTGCCACGGGCAATAATCAATCCGTCTTCGTCGCTGAGTTTCGGTATCTCTAGAAACGGGTCATTGCTTTTCGACGATCTCGGCGCCGACGCAATGTAACTCGACCGGTAGGGCGCCCACAGACGTACAAGACGGTCAGGAGCCCCTACACCGGTATCGATGTAGGGGTCCTCGCCATGATTACTGCCGCTGGGCTGCAACGTTTGCCTCACTCGGCTGATCGTTACGTTTCGCCGCGATCCAGTCCGCGATGATCTCCACTGCCTCATCGACATTCACGCCGTTGATCTGCGTGCCATCAAGGAAGCGGAAGCTCACAGCGTTGGCATCAACGTCACGCTCACCCGCAAGCAGCATGAACGGGATCTTGTTCGTGGTGTGCGTACGGATCTTCTTCTGCATGCGGTCGTCCGAGTGGTCAACCTCTGCACGAATACCGCGCTCGCGCAGCTTTGCGACGACCCCATCAAGGTGGTCGGCAAACGCATCAGCAACCGGAATACCCACAACCTGGTGTGGCGCCAGCCATGCCGGGAACGCACCCGCGTAGTGCTCGAGCAGCACGCCGAAGAAACGCTCGATCGAGCCGAAGAGTGCACGGTGGATCATCACCGGACGCTTCTTCGAACCGTCAGAGGCGGTGTAGGTCAGGTCAAAGCGCTCAGGAAGGTTGAAGTCCAACTGGACGGTCGACATCTGCCAGGTGCGACCGATGGCGTCGCGTGCCTGCACCGAAATCTTCGGGCCATAGAAAGCGGCGCCGGCAGGGTCCGGAACTAGCTCAAGGCCAGACTTCTTCGCCACCGACTCGAGAATGCTCGTGGAACGCTCCCAGATGTCGTCGTCGCCGATGTACTTCTTCGGGTCCTTCGTGGACAGTTCGAGGTAGAAGTCATCCAGACCGTAGTCCTGCAGTAGCGAGATGATGAACTCCAGAACGCTGGTGAGCTCTTCTTCCAGCTGCTCCTCAGTGCAGTAGATGTGAGCATCATCCTGGGTAAAGCCACGAGCACGAGTCAGACCGTGCACCACACCAGACTTTTCGTAGCGGTACACCGTGCCGAACTCGAACAAACGCAGCGGAAGTTCGCGGTAGGAACGACCACGAGAGTCGAAGATCAGGTTGTGCATCGGGCAGTTCATCGGCTTGGCGTAGTAGTCCACCGGCTGCTTAGTCACGTTGCCGTCGGCGTCAACCTCACCGTCGAGCTTCATCGGCGGGAACATGCCGTCCGCGTACCAATCCAGGTGACCAGACTTCGTGAAAAGGTCACCCTTGGTCACGTGCGGAGTGTTGACGAAGGAGTAGCCGGCTGCCACGTGACGCTCACGCGAGTGCTGCTCCATGGTCATACGCACGATGCCACCGTTCGGGTGGAATACCGGAAGACCAGAACCGACCTCGTCTGGGAAGGAGAACAAATCCAGCTCATTGCCAAGACGGCGGTGATCGCGCTTCTCAGCCTCCTCGAGCATGGTCATGTACTCGTCGAGCTTTTCCTTCGACTCCCACGCAGTGCCGTAGACACGCTGCAGACCAGCATTGTCCTGGTCGCCTCGCCAGTAGGCAGCGGACGAACGGGTCAGTGCGAATGCCGGGATGTACTTCGTCGTTGGCACGTGCGGGCCACGGCACAGGTCATGCCACTCCACCTCGCCCGTGCGGGGATTGACGTTGTCGTAGTGGGTCAGCTCGCCTGCACCGATTTCAGTAGCTTCGTCAGAATCTGGGTCGACGTTGCCCTTGTCGTTGATCAGTTCGAGCTTGTACGGCTCATCCTTGAGATCCTCGGCTGCTTCCTCCACGGATGCGTAGACACCGCGGACAAACTTCTGGCCTTGCTTGATGATCTTCTTCATACGCCGTTCAAGCGTTTTCAGATCTTCAGGCGTAAACGGCTCGGCGACATCAAAGTCGTAGTAAAAGCCGTCTTCAATCGCAGGGCCAATGCCCAGCTTGGTTCCCGGGAACTCCGCCTGAACAGCCTGTGCAAGTACGTGCGCACAGGAGTGGCGGATAACCGAGCGACCAAGCTCAGTGTTTGCCGGGACAGGAGTGAACGTGGCGGTTTGCTCCGGCACGTGGGAAAGATCTTTGAGTTCGCCCTCTGCATCCAAGACGCAAACGACGGCGTCGTCGCCCTTGTTTGGCAAGTTCAACTCCCGCATCGCTGCACCCACGGCGGTGCCTGCGGGGACCTCGAACGTTGCAAACTCGACTACTGCTTCGTTTGACATAGGTGTCGTGCGCTCCTTTGCGCGTCATTGGGCTGCGTCATACCTGGACGCAACCCCATCGTGCTGTTCACTGTCCCGACGGCGCAGACGCACGCCGGTCGATAGGGATTCTACCCCCGAGTGCCGGAAAGTACGGCTTCGCCCCAGTACGTATCACCGGAGTTACCACTACCCGGCTCCACAGTGCCCGGTGGCACCCAGTACACCGCGGAACCAATGTGAGTCGTCCATTCGTTAAGGCGATCCATCTCCAGCAGACGGCGAAGCACCGGCGTGAACTGGATATCCGGGTCCTTGTGGAAAGTCAGAAAGACCAAGCCTGCATTTGAGAGACCTTTCGAGTTCGGGTCCGGCGGAAGGTTGTAGTTGTACGGTCTGCGTAAGAAACGCTGCTCCGGATGGTCCTTCGGCGGCATTGCTCGCGCCATGTGCGAGTTCCTGTCAATGACGGGCAGACCGTATTCATCAATTGCATCGAGATCTGGTTTGTCGAATTCGCTGTCGCCAGTGAGCGGGGCACCGTCGCTCAACCTGCGGCCGACAGACTCCTCGCGTGAAGCCCGGTCGAGCCGCTCCCAATCGTCGAGATCCATCGCGATCCGGCGCACTACCAGTGAGGAAGAGCCATCCTCGTGAAACACCTGCTCCGCGAATTCATCGTCCGAATGTGGGTTGACGGTTCCATCGACTTGACCGAAGAGGTTGCGCGGGGTTTGGCCTTTCGGAATATTGCCGTAGGCGTTCATGAACCCTTGCTGCACCCACGCAGTTTTTACGTAGTCCATCCCTGCGCGGGTCATGTGGCGCATTACCCATGCACACACCATCGGGTCATCCGAGCAGATCTGGAGAACGATATCGGTTTGTCCCCACTCTGGAACGAGTTTCTCCCGTGGCATCGGCTCAATGTCGTGCAGCCACGCCGGCTTACTTTTGGGGGCGGCGACGTCAAAGATTCGCTCGCCCAAGCCGCATGTGATTGTGAGGTTTGCTGGCCTGTCTACCATTTCTGGCTCAAGGCTTGACAAAGGGTTGCGGCCGGAGACGAGCTCTCGCGCATCTTCCGTCCACAACCGCATTAGACGGCGGATTCCATCGGCCTCCACGCCGTCTTTGAGGTTGAACCCAACGAGGTTGAGATTCGCTTGTGTAGTCGTTTGGATGCCTGCCTGATGAGCGCCATCGAATGCGATAGTTGATTCGGTAAGTGCCCGTGATGCAGTTTCGCGATCATCCTCACCGCTACACGCAACGAGCGCCATGCTTGATGACGCAACCCCCGCCACCCCAGCCGCACCGGCCAGAAACACCCGGCGGGAAACTCCGCCACGCTGTGGCTTAACCATTGAATTCGCTCCTCCTAGTGCTTGTGCTCAGCGGTTTCGCTGTGCTCGGCGTGTTCGCCATGCGCTGCATCGTCGCCGTGCTTGTGCTGGCTGTGGTCCATGACCTGGCCATCCTCGCCGTAGTCCTCATCGCCCGGCAGCATGGTACGGACGGCTACTTCCGGAATATCAATGGTGGTGCCACCCTCAGTCAGCAGCGTGACATCAACGGTGTCTCCAGCAGGAATCTCGTCCGGGTAGCCCATCACCATGAAGTGGTCACCGCCCGGCTTCAGCTCGTAAGTGCCACCGGCCGGAATGACGATGCCCCCCTCCTTCTCCTGCATGACGCCATCCACAACCTCGTGGATTTCGTACATGGCTTCACCCAGCGAGGTAGTGAAGCCAATCACGTGGATGTCTTCATCCGTGCCATTTTTCAAGGTGCCAAAGATCGCCGTCATATCACTGCCATTTTCTGCGTCCTTGGCAGCCTTTGCACGCACAGTGCCATCGACGAGTTCAACGTCCGAGGTGGCGGCAGCATCCGTGGCAGTCTCACTTGCCGACGTTGCAGCGGACGAGGTAGCTGTGTCGGTTGCCGCCTCATTGGAGTCGCTGGAGCAGGCGGTCAGCGCCGGGGTCAAAGCGAAAGCAGCGACAACTGCCGTGGCCATCAAACGATTCTTCATCATGTTTCCTTACTGCGCGCCTTTGCGCACGTCATCAGTTATGGTCTTGCTCTTCTTCGAACGATTCGTCACGGCCAACACCGCGATGACCGCAAGCACGATGGTGCCAAGAGCAAGCAGCCAGAGAGCAGAAACGCTTGAGTTTTCATTCGTTTCTGCAGCGTTAGTAGCGGTCGAATCCTGTTGCGATTGCGAGCCAGCGCCATCTGGCTGATAGCTAAACGAGGTCATGCCCTTAGTTGCGTGTCCGTCGGACGAGACGATTTGGAAGCCAACTTTGTAGTCTCCGGCCTCCGGCTGCAGATCTGGCGGAAGATCGAGTGCGACGTTTCGGCCCTCAATTACCGGTTCGCCGGTGAACAGCACATCCGTGCTTCCATTCTCCGTACGTGAGATGGCGACGGTATTGAAACCTTCCTTGGGCTCGCCAGAAAACTCCAGCTCGATCCGCTCAGGAAAGTCCTGCACCACAGACTTGTTTTCGGGGTTGGATCCGATAACAACGTCATGCGCAACCGCGGGAGCCGAGGTAACCAGAGCAGTTGCCAACGCCGCGGCAGCAATACCGCCCACTCGTGCAACTTGCCTGCAATGTGCAGGTTTGGGCATTTCGTCTCCTTGTTCAAACTATTGAGTGCGTAATTTTCGCACTCGAAATGAGTAGTCGCCTAAAACGGCCGAATAGTTCCCACACTGGCACAAAACCCCCAATATTGGCAGCTAGGAATCGCAGGCCCCCGCCCTGACTGCCTGAAGAAAAAGAAAAACCGTCAGTTTCCTGACGGTTTGCGTTGTGGTCCTAGCTGGGATCGAACCAGCGACCTTTCCGGTGTGAACGGAACGCTCTTCCACTGAGCCATAGGACCGAACGAGTTGCTAGATTACACGGATGGAGCGCCACGGACGAATCCGCAGGCCACAGCCACTTTCCCCCCAAGAGAGCCTTCCCCTGCCTAGTTTGACACCTTGAATCGCGTGCGGCTCCCGAGAATTACATCGCTGAAACCTCATTAACCAACCCGCACCAAGTGCCGTGAACTGCCGATTTGGATACAAGCGGTGAATGAGGATAAGGTTTGTTCTCGCAATCAGCGCGGTAAGCGCGGAGAGCATGCGGATGTAGCGCAGTTGGTAGCGCATCACCTTGCCAAGGTGAGGGTCGCGAGTTCGAGTCTCGTCATCCGCTCCAGTTCCATCAAGGAACGTGGGCGCGATTAGCTCAGCGGTAGAGCACTACCTCGACACGGTAGGGGTCACTGGTTCGATCCCAGTATCGCGCACAGAGGGTTTCCCCCTCGTCAACTGAATACAAGATGCGGATGTAGCGCAGTTGGTAGCGCATCACCTTGCCAAGGTGAGGGTCGCGAGTTCGAGTCTCGTCATCCGCTCCAAGTACTTCGGAGTTCCCGAATACTTTGGAGGTAACTCCACGGTGGATTGGTCGAGTGGTTAGGCAACGGTCTGCAAAACCGTGTACACGGGTTCGATTCCCGTATCCACCTCCAAGCTGTCACCAGCCAAGCGCGATTAGCTCAGCGGTAGAGCACTACCTCGACACGGTAGGGGTCACTGGTTCGATCCCAGTATCGCGCACAGAGGGTTTCCCCCTCGTCAACTGAATACAAGATGCGGATGTAGCGCAGTTGGTAGCGCATCACCTTGCCAAGGTGAGGGTCGCGAGTTCGAGTCTCGTCATCCGCTCCACAAAAGACTGTCTATCGTTTCGGTAGGCAGTCTTTCTTTTATCCCCTTTTCTATAGGCGCTGCAATTGCCAAGCCCCGAAACGTACCGCGCAAATGCTCCAGTGCACAAGAAGCAGAATCAACAGCACAAAGGATAATTGGGACCACCCCTGGTACCAAGCCCCTAAGCACAGCGTTCCCACCGGGAATGTGGCACCCCACCACCCCGGACCGTAGGGCGCAATTGTCACTACCGCCTGGTAGAAGCAATACATTGCGAACAAGGAACACGGCACTCCGATCACGAACATGACAATGCCGTAGAGGTGGGCGTCGAAAAGCACTGTAGATGCGGCCGTCGATTGCCCGACGACGCCTAGTGGGATCCAGGCTGTACCTGCGGCTGCGCCACTTGGGTGGTAACGGTGGCGCATGAATGACCAAAAGCAATAGGCAAACAGCGGAATTGCCGTTGTCAACGTGAGCCAGAAACACACCACACCGACATAGTGGTAGAGCGCTCCATGCTCATCGGATAGCTGCCCTCCAGACGTTGCGGCCACCATTGGCGTGACCAACGCAAGGCCCCAGGGAAACGCAGGTTTTCCATAGAGGCTCGGTCGCTTCCAAAACGCCCAAAGCTGCCACAAACACACTAGTGCGGAAAGCGGTGCACCGATCCACCAACTGGCCAACTGGAATCCATCGTTACCGGTCAGCGCGGTCCACGCTGAGCCGCAAGACAGTAGCCCCATCGTGTACATGCCCCACGCCGCCATATTTTGGTGGCGAGGAGGCTCATGTCGAGCGCCCACCGTAAAAACCGCAAGCAACACAGCGGCACACAGGGCGAACGCGATCTGGCAGAGACGAAAGCCATGCAAACCAGACAAGGTGGAGGCAATTGAAGTGCCCATCAAGGCACCGGCCCACGCCGGACCGTACTTTGGCAACTGCATGATAGCCACGCTATGCCTGTTCCCAACCTATTAGCGAATCTGTGGCCTGTGTCAAATTTTGTGGACGGGTAAACCCGT